>JANYIZ010000001.1 GCA_025408445.1 Frigoribacterium sp.
GTTGGTGAGACCATGGGTGGCGAGCCAGCTTTTCACGGCGCTGAGATAGCGGGCGCGAGATCCGAATGCCCAGGTGCTCACCGCATCCGCGTAGTTGCAGGCGGATCCCACCAGCATGAGTGCGAGCGCGTCATGCTCGGAAAGCGAGCTGCCGGTCTTCATCGGTTCGATCGAAGCGCCGAGCACGTAGTACTGGTCATAGAGATCGTGATCGGCCTTGCTGAAGGTGAGGGTCGGCCCGGGATCCGTCCCCGTGAGGGGCTTTGCGTCGAGCACGACGAGCGCGGTAATCAGCTTGCTGATACTTGCGATCGGCAGCGGGCCCGCCCCGCCACTCGAGGCGAGAATGCCGTTGGTACCAACAGTGCGCGGATATGCCTCGGCGCCGGTGACGCTCACGGCGGCCTCCCCCACGCTCGGGAGAGTGAGCACCACCGCCCCCGGCTGGGTGAACGACGGCTTGGTCGACGACAGCGTCGCCGGGCTGAGCGGCGCGAGAAGGGTGAGCGGCAGGTACGTGCCGACTGCCGCGACGATCACGAGCAGCACGACAAGCCCGGTGACACGGCGACGGATGCGACGGCGGCGAGCCCTGGTCTGGACGACCGGGTCGAGCGGGTCGAACCTGTAGCCCCCGGCATCCGCCTGTCCGCGCGCGAGCATCTCTGAGAAATCGACGAGGTCGGTCGGCTCGGTGCGCTCTGTCACCGCGACATCAATAGAAGTGAAACTGTCGCGGTTTTTGAGTACATATGCTCATGTTACGGCGGTAGGGCGGTTCTATCGTCGGCTTCGGCGTAACCTGTCTAGCAACGGAAACGAGGAGAACACATGGCCGTGTGGCCCGGATCGATCACTGCCATCACCCTGTTCGTCGACGATCTCGCGGCGACCAGGGCCTTCTACCTCGAGGTTTTCGGGTTGCCGATCCTCTTCGAAGACGAAAACTCGGCAGTATTCCGTTTCGACAATACGATGATCAACCTGCTCAAGTCGTCCGCGGCCGTCAGCCTCATCGACCCCGCAACGGTGGCCTCCCCCGGCTCCGGTTCGCGGCTGCAACTCACGCTCGATGTGGAGAACGTGGACGCCACCTGCGCCGAGCTCACCGCGCGAGGGGTCGAGCTGCTGAACGGTCCGATGGATCGCGAGTGGGGTATCCGGACGGCGAGTTTCCGAGATCCCGGCGGTCACATCTGGGAGATTGCGCAACCGCTTGGCTAATGGAGTGAGTGACCCCGGCGAGTTTGTGGATGCCGCCCTCCAACTCGAGGCGACCTGGCAGCGCGCGATCGACGAAGAGGCCCGCATCGGCACCGACCTACAGTTCTACGGAGCATCCGTTGGCGCCGTGCGCGGCACGATTCGGGATGTCGCCCAGCGGTATCCCGGCCTCGGGCACGACGAGATCACCGCCCTGAGCTCCGAACTCTGGAATCCACCCGTCTTCGAGCGCCGGCTGGCGGCCATCGTGCTGCTGCAGACCCACGTGCGCCTGCTCGACAACTCCGACCTCACCCGCCTCGAGGGATTCCTGCGGGATGCGCGCACGCCAGCGCTCGCCGATCCCCTCATCAGGGAGGTGATCAGCCCGCTGGTCGAGGCTCTGGATGCTGCGGGCCGAGCCCGCGCGAACATGGCGCTCGCTCGCTGGTCGACCGACAGCAACCCGTGGCTGCGTCACGCGGCGCTGCAGGTGAGTCAGCCGGAGTGAGTTCGCAGCTCAAACGGAACGTAAATCTTCTGGTGACGTAGCAATGCCCCCCGGCTAGAGCCCGAAAACTAAGCGGAGCCCGTCATCCACCCCGTCAAGAATTCCGTCCGAAATCTGGCCACACTTCTCCTCGAGATCCGACTTGTTCAGTGTGACGACTGCCGTGACGTTGACGACCGAGTCGCGCGGAAGACCAGAGACCGCCGAAGGAAGGAACACGTTGCCGGGCATCGCCGCGAGGGCGGTTTTCGAGGTGATCACGGTCGCCAGCACCGTCGCCAGTCGGCTGTCGTTGAACGAGTCGGATTGGATGACGAGCACGGGGCGACGCTTTGCCGGGCGGCTTCCGTCCGGTGCGCCCAGGTCCGCCCAATAGATGCCTCCTCGTAGGATCACCATTCGTCGGTAGCGCCGAGAACACGGCGTCCGGCGCTGACGGCGAGCTCGGTCGACTCATCCGTCTCCCTGATGAGGTCGAGCGCCGCGTCCATCTGTGCGGTCAGTGACTTGGCGTCCAGCTCATCCAGGTAGTGGACCGCCGCGCGGGCGAAGAACTCCGAGCGGCTCATCCCGAGTTCCTTGGCTCGACGAGATGCGCGATCGAAAGTTTCGTCGGGGAGGGAGATTGCCGTCTTCATTCCCAAAGTATAACTCGGTATAACTTTTCCCTCAATCGGCGTCATCGGTCCATCTCGAATTGACGAGGGTTGTGATTCGGGAGTCGCGCAGTCACCCGCCGGTGAGCACCGCGCGGACCATGCTCCGCCCGTGCTCTTCAAAGGCCGAGTCGTTAATGCTGTTCGCCCAGACCACCGTTCCAAGAGCCTGCTGAATGCACTCCAGCCGGTAGATCTCAGAATCCTGTGCGGTCATTGGTCGATCGAGGCCTTCCAAGAACGCGCATTCAAGGTGTGGGCGCCCTGCGAACTGTTGGTTGGCCAGTCTGACGAGCTCGCTGGTCCAATGGCGCTGGTCCGCGCGACCGAAATCAATCACTCGCAGTTGACCGTCGTTCACGAGCCAGTTGCGCGGCTGATAGTCACCGTGAGTAAACGAAAGAGCCACTGGGCGGATCGAGACGGAAACAAGCCGCGCCTCGAGTTCCGTGAGCTGCACTTCGGGCACCAGTAAGCGAGCCCGCGAAATCGACAGCCTGGCGTCTGTGACAAGCCTTTGGATGTAGTGCTCGGATAGAGGGCCAGGAACGAGAAGTTGTTTGAGCCGGCATCCCGCCTGACGGTAGATCTCAGGATCCACTTCGGCGTCAGTCCCCTCGACGAGTTCCCCGGGGAGGTAATGGGTTACCAGGATGAGTTCATCGCGTGAAGAGTGAGCCAACTGCGGTACCCAGACGCTGAACCTTCGAAGGAACTGGTCGTGGGCGTCGATCTCTCGCGCTGTGTGGTGGCTGGCTCGACTGG
>JANYIZ010000002.1 GCA_025408445.1 Frigoribacterium sp.
TGAAGGAAGCGTATCAGCGCTTGCGGAAGCGCGCGGCACCTGGGGTGGATGGAATCACGTGGGAAGAGTACGGCGAGCATCTCGATGCCCGGCTGCTCGACCTTCAAGATCGCATCCATCGCGGCAGCTATCACCCGCAGCCCGTGCGACGCGTGCACATCCCGAAAGGCGATGGACGCACGCGACCGCTCGGCATTCCGGCGCTGGAAGACAAGCTCGTCCAGCAGGCGGCGCGGATGGTGCTGGGGCCGATCTACGAGCGCGCGTTCCTGGGGTTCTCGTACGGGTTTCGGCCTCGCCGATCGCCGCACGATGCCCTGAACGCGGTCGCGGTGGCGATCGACAGGAAGACGACCTGGGTGCTCGACGCCGACATCCGATCGTTCTTCGACACCATCGATCATGGATGGATGCAGAAGTTCATCGAGCACCGGATCGGGGACAAGCGCATGGTGCGGCTGCTGATGAAGTGGCTGCACGCCGGCGTGATGGAGGACGGCGAGCTGCGCGCAGTGGAGGAGGGAGCGCCTCAAGGTGGGAGCATGACTCCGCTCACGCAGGTGCATACTCGTCGGCGACTCCGCACCAGGCGAGCGGAGCTGCCCGCCGTTCGATTCGGGAGGCAGCGGAGCGGGCGGGGGCAGCCTGAAGACGACGGTCGCACCGTCGTTGTCGATCTCGACGCGCGAGACGAGCGTGCGGATCAGTTGCCGCCGATCGTGCCAGGTGAGCCGATCGAGGCCTTGCCCGACACGGGCTGCGAAGTCTTGCAGGCGGCTGGTGACGGCGTGCAACGTGACGGTCTCGGTCAGCTTCGCCTCCGCCTGCCGCAGATCGTCGCGGGCGCGCTGGATTTTCGGCTTGAGTCGCTCGGTGCGCGCGGTCAGGTCTTCGAGGTCGAGCGCTCCTGCCTCGTAGGCGTCGACCAGGCGTTTGAGGCTGCGCTCATAGCTCGACACCACGGCTGCGGCGTCATCGCGTTGGGCCTGCCGTTCGGACTGTCCCCGGTTGGTGGAAGCGCGGCGCGTCCATTCTTTGATGACGCGATCGGGATCTTCGAGCACGTGCCGAACGGACTCCCAGACGTAGTCGTCGAGCTGATCGGAGCGCACCTGCGCGTTGGTGCACACGCGCTCCCCGGCAAAGCGGTAGGCGTCCGTTCCAATGCAGCGATAGTAAGCATACCGTCGCCCGCCCTTCGCGGCCGACTTCGACACCGTCTTGCCATAGTACGCGTAGCCGCAGCGCGCGCAGACCACGAGGCCCTGCAGCAGATAGAGCGCTCCTCGCGCGTTGCGCTGCGAGAGGCGACGGTTTCGCTCCAGCTGCTCACGCGCAGCAGCGAAGATTTCGGCCGACACGATCGCGGGCACGCGGATGTGGATCCACTGCTCCGACGGCCTATCGCGGTAGCTGCTCTTGCTCCGACGCGAGATCGCCGCCTTCCCGCGGATCGGTCGAAGGACTCTGCCTCGCTCAACAGCCTCGGTCTTCCCAAACGCAGCTTGGCCTCGGTAGGCGGGGTTGCCGAGGATCCCCCACACGGTTGCCCGATCCCACCGCGGTGCGTCCCGGCGCGTCGGGACGTGGTCCGCGTTGAGCCTCCTCGTGATCTCGCCGATCGACTTCTGCTCGTGGACCAACTCCTCGAAGATCCGGCGTACGATCTTCGCCTCCGGAAGCAGGACCTCGTAGCGCGCCGGCTCGGCGTCCGACTTGCGAACATAGAGGTAGCCGTACGGCGCGCCCGACATCGGGTTGACCGAACCACTCCGCGCCTGGTGCAGCTTGCCGCGCCGACACCGCTCGGCGATCTTGGCCCGTTCGTACTCCGCGATCATGCCCTGTACTTGGACCAAGAGCGCGTCCTCCGGGTTGTTCGTCGAAGGCCCGTTGAGGAAGATGACGGAGGCACCGCGTGCGGCGAACTCTTCGAGCAACAGCACCTGGTACGCGTAGCGCCGCGCGAGTCGGTCGGGGTCGTGCACGTAGACGATGTCGATCGAACTCTCGGCGATCCGATCGCGCAGCCGTTCGAGCGCCGGACGAACCAGCGTCGCGCCGCTGAAGCCGTCGTCGGTGTAGACGTCCCCGGGCAAGATCTGGTGTCCATCGGCGAGGGCGCGCTCGCGAAGCGCGCCCATCTGGCTCGCGATCGTCGCTCGCTGCGCCTGCTGCTCGGAGGACACGCGCGCGTAGAGAGCAATGGCCTTCATGCGACCTTCCCCTTCTGCTGTGGACTCCCACGCCCACGACACTGCTGATCATGGTCCGCCGTGGCCTGAGCACGTACCTCGCGCTGCACGATGGGCACCACCTGCTCGTACGCGGTGCGCAGATGGTCGGCCGACAAGCGGACGGACTCGAAAACGACCTGGATATTTAGCCGGCGCCGCATGCCGCTCGGCCGTAGCACCGGCGGTTCAGGCTCCGATGTCCACCACCGCACGGACGAACTGGCCCTCAAGCCTTCTTCTTCCTGCCGTCGGTGGTTCGGCTACGCAACGCGGATCGAGCGACCCGGCTGCGCCAGGCGAAGTTTTCCACTCTGTTGCCGGCGTGATAATTCCTCCCTGGGGCGTGCCCTCCTCGGTTGGATACAAGACCGTGGCCTCCACGTAGCCGGCGGCCAGCCATTTGCGGAGGATCGCCTTGTCCATGGGGACGTTTGCGAGCAACCACGGGTGGCTGATGCGGTCGAAGCAGGCCTTGATATCCGCGTCGAATACGACCTTCGGCGAGCACTTCTTCGCGAAAACGCAGAAGCACTGACCGAGTGCATCGGCCGTCGAGCGATAGGGCCGGAACCCATACGAATTGGGATCGGCTCGGACCTCCGCGACCGGGTTCAGGGCGAGCAGGTAGAGGGCCTGCATCGCTCGATCGGTCATCGTCGGTATGCTCAACGGCCTCAGCTTGCCGTTCTTCTTCGGAATGTAGATCCGCCTGAGGGGCCGCGGTCGATACCCGCGAGCCCTCAGTGACCGTGCCGCTTTCCATCTGTCCTCGGGCGTTTTCCAGAGAACGCCATCGACGCCCGGGGATCGTCTTCCCTTGTTCACGACAACGCGACGCGTCGCCCACAGCTTCGCAGAGAAGCTGTGGGCGAGGATGCGCTGCAAGGCTTTCACCTTGCCCGCTTTCCCTGTCTTCTCAGCCTGCGCGATACGCGCTTGCAGCCGCCGTACCTGCCGCTCGACGAGACGCCAATCGACGGCGGCCCATTCTGCGGAGGCAGAGAGCGCACCAGACACCACGGAGGCGTCCGCCATCTGCATTCTCTCTTTCTGGTGGTTCATCAAGCTCTCTCGCACCGAAACACCCGTCGGACGTGGGCTCGCTTTCGCGCCCGGCAATGTTGCAACCGGTATCCGCGCCGTTACAGCGCGGCTTTCGCTTATTCCGACATCCCAAGCCCGCACGCCGATCGAGAAGCCTCACGGCCCATCCACTCCTCCACGTTTTCGCGCGGGCGAGAGGCGTACGGGGTTTCCACGTTCCGCAGTTGAAGTATGCGTGAGGTTAGGCACCTGCTGTCGACCGATGGGTTCATTATCCACGAGGCGGTAGCGTTA
>JANYIZ010000003.1 GCA_025408445.1 Frigoribacterium sp.
GCGATCGTCGCCGGGACCGCCTACGGACGTGTTCGTGCGATGTTCGACGAGAACGGCACGGCAGTCGAATTCGCCACGCCCGCCCGCCCGGTCTCGGTGCTCGGACTCACGTCCGTTCCCCGCGCCGGTGACACCTTCCTCGTCACCGACGATGACCGGACCGCCCGCCAGATCGCCGAAAAGCGCGAAGCAGCAGAGCGTAATGCTCTGCTCGCCCGCAGCCGCAAGCGCATCAGCCTCGAGGACTTCACTAAGGCCCTCGAAGACGGCAAGGTCGAGTCGCTCAACCTCATCATCAAAGGTGACGTCTCCGGTGCCGTCGAGGCACTCGAGGAATCGTTGCTCAAGATCGAGGTGGACGACAGTGTGCAGTTGCGTATCATCCACCGCGGCGTTGGTGCGATCACCGAAAGCGATGTCAACCTCGCGACAATCGACAACGCGATCATCATCGGATTCAATGTTCGTCCCGACACGAAGGCGCGCGAGCGTTCGGCTCGTGAGGGTGTGGATGTGCGCTTCTATTCGGTCATCTACGCTGCCCTCGAGGACGTGGAGAATGCTCTCAAGGGAATGCTCAAGCCCGAGTTCGAAGAGGTGCAATCCGGTGTCGCCGAGATCCGCGAGATCTTCCGTTCCTCCAAGTTCGGAAACGTCGCCGGTGTCATCGTGCGCAGTGGAACCATCACTCGCAACGCGAAGGCCAGGGTCATCCGCGACGGTGTTGTGGTCGGGGACAACCTGGCCATCGAGTCGCTGCGTCGGTTCAAGGACGACGTCACCGAGGTGCGCACGGACTTCGAGGCTGGTATCGGTCTTGGTAAGTTCAACGACATCCAGATGGGTGATGAGATCGAAACGATTGAAATGAAGGAAAAGGTCCGCGTCTAAGTTCGACGACGGTCTCCGGAGGAGGCAACCAGCACAGAGGCGGAGCTACGCAAGCTCCGTAAGCCTCTTTAGCTGGTCGCCTCCTCCGGGCGCCTCGAGCCGTAAGGCACGAAAAAAGGAAGAAATTATGGCCGATCCGGCTCGCGCCGCCAAGATGGCGGACCGCATCAAGGTAATCATCGCGAAGACTCTCGAGCGCGGGCTCAAAGACCCGCGGCTGGGATTCGTGACGATCACCGACGTGAAGGTGACCGGCGACCTGCAGCACGCCTCGATCTTCTACACCGTCTACGGCTCCGATGAGGAACGCACGAATTCCGCGGTGGCTCTCAAGTCGGCGACCGGCATGCTGCGCAGCGAGGTCGGCAAGAACATCACCGCACGGCTCACGCCGTCGCTCGAGTTCATCGCCGACGCCGTGCCAGAGAACGCCAAGCACATCGAGGCGCTCCTTGCCGAGGCGGCCAGCCGCGACAGCGAGATCGGCGGCCTGCGAAGCACGGCAAAGTATGCGGGCGACGAAGATCCCTATGTGAAGCCGCGGGTTATCGCCGACGACGAGGACTAGCGCCTTCCGACAGTTGCGCAGGTATGCGTGCACGCCCCGGTGAAGCACGCCGGATATCAAGGGGGCAAAGAGCCGGAGCGGGAACTATTTCAGCAGTCGTGACAGCACCCGGTCGGCGAGCCTCTTGCCACCGGTCTGGCAGGTCGGACAGTACTGCAGGGTCGAATCGGCGAAGATCACCTCGCGGATGATGTCGCCGCAGACCGGGCAGGCTTCTCCCGCGCGTCCGTGTACCTGCAGCCCGGATTTTTTCTCGCGCTTCAACTGAGATGCCGTGAGTCCACCCGAGCGCGAAATCGCCCCGCGCAGCGTCGACTGCACAGCGGCGTAGAGGCGAGCCGTCTCATGCGCTGTCATCGCCGCCGGTTTAAACGGCGACATCTTCGCGGTATGCAGAATTTCGTCAGAGTAAGCATTGCCGATTCCCGCGATGTTCGACTGGTTGCGCAGCACGCCCTTCACCTGAGCCCGCCCGGAGCGCGCGAGGATGCCCGCAAATACCTTTTCCGTGAACTGCGGTTGCAGGGGATCCGGCCCGAGCCGCGCAATTCCCGGCACGAGCGCGGGGTCGGTCACGACGTAGAGTGCGAGACTTTTTTTCGACCCGGCTTCGGTGATGTCGAGGCCCGATCCATCGTCCAACACGAGCCGCGCCGCCAGCGGACCACCACCGAGTCGGCTCGGCGGCGGAGGTGGGCCGTCGCGCCAGCGGATCCAACCCGCGCGGGCAAGGTGGATGATCACGTGAAGAACGCCAGCGGCCGCAGTGGAACAGGTGATGTCGAGGAATTTCCCCTGCCGCGACACTCCATCGATCGTCGCCGCGGCGAGAGCGGAAGGCTGCGGATCGAAGGTCTTCAGTGCCGCGAACGACACGATGTCGAGTGAGGCGATGATGCGACCACCGAGGCGGGAGTCAAGATCGGTCACGAGGGCATGGACTTCGGGCAGCTCTGGCACGCCTCCAGTGTCCGCCTGTGCGCGGACATTGTGAAGGGCGGGTCAGCTGGGCAATTCGTAACCGGTTTCGGCCGACCCGACGACCAGCCCGTCGGCGAGCAGGCCGGCGAGACACCGGGAGCGTTGTGAGTCATCCGCCCACAGCAGGTCGAGCTCCGATGCCGGCACCGGAACATCCGAGGCCCGCAGCTCGGCCAAGAGAAGGCCGCGCACCTGTCGATCCGAGCCGTCGAACTTCTTCTGTATCGGCTTGCGCAGCCCCAAATAGGCTGGGTAGCCGGCGGCTCGCCATACGCAGACGGCCGCGAGCGGACACTCGTTGCAGCGCGGGGAGCGGGCCGTGCAGACGATGGCCCCCAGCTCCATCGCACCGGCATTGAAGAGCCGCGCCCCCTCGAGGTCGGCCGGCAGCAGGGAGTCCATGGCTGCCAGATCACGTCGCACCGAGGGCGGCCCCGCCTCGGCGTCGCCGTCGATCGCGCGAGCGATCACCCGTCGAACATTGGTATCGACCACCGGATGCCGGTCACCATAGGCGAACACCGCCACCGCGCGCGCGGTGTAGTCACCGATGCCGGGCAGGGCGAGCAGTTCGGAAACATCGCGAGGCACGACCCCGCCGTGTCGCTCCACAATGGCGACGGCTGCAGCGTGAAGATAGAGCGCGCGTCGGGGGTAGCCGAGTCGGTCCCAGGCGCGCACCGCTTCTCCCGATGGCACGGCGGCGAGGGCCGCAGGATCTGGCCATCGCCGCAGCCACTCCTCGAGACGGGGGATCACCCGGCTGACCGGCGTCTGCTGCAGCATGATCTCGCTCACCAGGGTGCCCCACGCGCTGAATCCGGCACGCCGCCAGGGCAGGTCACGACTGTTGGCCACGAACCATTCGGCGACGGCGCTCGCGATACTCACCCGTCCACTCTACGAACCTCAGCTCCCGGGGAATACCGCGGCGTAGAATTAGCGTATGGCCAGATGGCAGCCCGAAAAAAAGGACGCGCTTGACGCACTCGCCGCCGAGATCGTCGCACTATATGCGGGCGGCCGCGTCGTCGTCGCGATCGACGGGATGGATGGGGCGGGCAAGACCCACTTCGCCGACGATCTCGCCGTCGCTCTCACCGCGACCGGACGCTCGGTCTTTCGGGCATCCATGGATGACTTCCATCGCTCCCAGGCCGAACGTCATGCACGCGGAGCCGAGTCGTCGGACGGCTATTACCGGGACTCCTTCGACTACTCCACTTTTCGTCGCGTTCTTCTCGAGCCGTTCCGTATGGGCGGGAGCACCGCGTTCGTGACCGCAGCGTTCGACCACGTGCGCGACCTTCCCGTGCAGTCGAAGTGGCGCACCGGGCCGAAGGACGCGATGCTTGTGCTCGACGGTATCTTCCTCAACCGTCCGGAGCTCGCCGGGCTGTGGAACTACTCCGTGTGGCTCGATGTGACGCGAGAAATTGCCGAAAAGCGGATGCTCGACCGTGACGGCCCCACGGGGAACCCCGAGCGTTATCGGGGCGGGCAGGATCTCTACCTGTCCGAGGTGAACCCGCGCACCGCGGCCTCGAGCATCATCGACAACAGCGACTTCGATCATCCGCGGCGCATATTCGCCGACTCCTGCTGAGCTGATTCCCGCTTATCGTTATCTGGCTAGCGACCGAGCGGCTGACGCATGCGCTCGATCACCGTGGCGGTGGGGATGAACTCGCCGCTCCGCTCAACCTCGTGCACCAGGTCCACGAGTTCCGCGCTCACCGGAGTCGGCACTCCCACCGCCGCACCGCGCTGCACGACGGCACCGTTGAGATAGTCGATCTCGGTCGGCTGGCCGCGACGAATGCTCTGGAGCGTCGATCCCGGATTGGGCCGAGATCCCATCCGCCGCCTCATCCGCAGGGGAAGTAGTTGCCCGACCGAGGCAGGCAGGCGAACGAGCGCGGACAGTGTGCGGGGGGAGAGCCCCTGCAGGGGCGCGAACTCGATGCCACTCGCCCGCGCCACTCGCACGGCTTCGCGCATGGTCTCGGTCATGATGGCGCGCAGTTCTCGATCACCGATCACCTCCTGCACGCTGAGGCCGGTGGCGGCGGAAAGACCGTTGACGTGGTTGACGATGAGCTTCGTCCACTGGGCGCCCTCGAAGTTGTCGGTGAGCTCAACGGGCATTACCGCCCCGAGGATTTTCGAGGCGTAGAGGGCCGGAAGCACCGGGCCGCCAAGGAAGGTCGGACCGGTCGTCGTGACGGTGATGATGCCGGGGGAGAGATACGAAGCGGCGTAGAGGGCCAGCGCGCCGACGATGTCCGATCGGGGTGCCGCCTGCCGGGCAGAGTTGATCCCCTCCAAGCCGTTCTGCACGACGACGACAGGGATTCCGACGAGGAACTCGGCGTTTGCGCGAAGGGCGCCCCTGGCATCCTGGGCCTTTGTGGTGAGGAAGGCGATGTCGGGGGAGATGGTGAGGCTCTTGACTGCGTCAACCTGCACGGTGAAGTCTCCCCAGCCGCCGACGAGCTGAAGGCCAGTGCCCAGAAGGGCAGTCAGTTGCTCCCCGCGCGCGACAACCTGCACCTCGTGGCCGGCTCGCGCAAGAAGAGCGGCGATCGTTCCGCCGATTGCCCCGGCACCGATCACCGCTACCCTCATCTGGCGATCATAGCGAGCGATGCCAGTGTGGATTACCGGGGGCATCGGGGGCGCTTGATCCAGTGCGTGCGGCGCTCGCCGGTGACGCTGGGGTCTTCTCCGCGCGTATCGCTTTCTCCGCAAGGAAGGCGGCCTCACCGTGCTCGAATCGCAGAACCTCCTCGCGGGTGGCATGCTGATCACTACGATGATAGGGCTGCGGATGACGGATGACGGTGACCGCGATCCGAACGCAGCGGAGCTCCTCACGGCGGCTTTCCCGGCGAAGCTCGACTTGATGCGCAGCCTCACCGAACTCGAGCGTGAGCTGAAGAGGGAGACCGAAGCGTGAGCGAAGCGCACGGCCGCAGCGGCATCCTGCTCATCGACAAGCCGGCCGGAATCACCAGTCACGATGTGGTCGCGCGCACCCGTAAACGCGCTGGCACCCGCAAAGTGGGGCACGCCGGCACACTCGACCCGATGGCGACAGGCCTACTCGTGCTCGGCATCAACAACTCGACCCGACTCCTCACCTCCCTGGTCGGACTCGACAAGGAGTATTTCGCCACCATCCGGCTCGGATCTGCCACGAACACCGACGACGCCGACGGCGAGCCGATCGAGGTTGCCGAGCCCGGACGGGTGGACGCCCTCACCGCGGCCGCAGTTTCCGCCGCTCTCGTTCCTCTCACAGGCGCAATCAGGCAGGTCCCAAGCAGTGTGAGCGCGATCCGTGTCGACGGTAAACGGGCCTACACGCTCGCGCGCGAAGGGGAGATCGTCGAACTCGCTGCCCGATCCGTGACGGTCTCCGCGCTCGAGGTCCTCGGGTCGAGGCGTGAGGCCCACTTCTACGATCTCGATGTGCGGGTGCGCTGCAGCTCCGGTACCTACATCCGGGCGATTGCGCGCGATCTCGGCGCTGCGCTCGGCGTGGGTGGCCACCTCACGGCGCTGCGGCGCAGCATGATCGGGCCATTCAGCGTCGCGGATGCCGCGGACCTCGAGTCTCTCGACGTCGCCGCCGCCCTGATTGCGCCGGCCGCCATCGCGGCCGCACTGTTCCCGGTGTTCGCCCTCGACGCCGAGCAGGCCGTAGACCTGGGGCACGGTAAACGTCTCGTCGCCGAACGCCCCGAGGGCCTCCCGGGACCTGTGGCCGCGATCGCACCCGACGGTCGCCTGGTTGGCCTGCTGGAGTTCACCGCGGGAATCGGCAAGCCGATAGTCAACTTCGCGCCCGACGTACTCACCGAGCCGGAGGCGGGAGAATGATCGAGTGGTTCACCTGGCTGCAGGTCGGAGTCGCACTCATTGCGGGGCTGTTCTGCCTCGTGCTCGGCTTTCTCGGTCGCCAGCCCAACGATTATTCGCTCGGGACGACACTGCTCGTCGAGCTTCTGCTTGTCGCCCAGCTGGTCGTAGCGATCGTGGCACCCTTCGTGGGAAATCCACCTCGCGGCAGCCTGCCGGAGTTCTACATCTATCTCGTGTCCGCGCTCCTCCTCCCCCCGCTTGCCGGATTCTGGGCCCTCCTTGAGCGAAATCGGTGGGCGACGGTCGTGCTCGGTGTGGTCTGTCTCGCCGTCGCGGTGATGGTCTACCGCATGTATCAGATCTGGGTCTTCCAAGTGGCCTAATCTTGACGTGATGGCTGCCAATACTTCTCCCCGCCCGGCGCGGGCCAGATCCCTCGGAATTGGACGGGTCCTCGTGGCCGTCTACGGCATTCTCGCCCTCGCCGCCACCGGGCGTTCGGTGTTTCAGATCATCGACCGGTTCGCCGAAGCGCCGCTCGCATTCTCGCTCTCCGCGCTGTCCGCGGTCGTCTACATTGTCGCCACGATCGCCCTCGTTGCTCCGGGAGCAACCTGGTATCGCGTGGCGTGGCTCACAATCGGATTCGAGCTCGTCGGCGTGCTCGTCGTTGGTACTATCAGCCTCGTCTCCCCTGGCCTGCTCGGACTCCGTAGCATCAATCCGTTCGGACGGGAGGCGACCGTCTGGTCGGCCTACGGTCTCGGCTACCTGCTCATCCCGCTCGTGCTTCCGGTGCTCGGGCTGCTCTACCTGCGTTCGCGGCGTCCCGCATCGATCCCGACGGACGGGCCGGCATGAAGTTCTACCCGTCCCTCGGTGACGTGCCTGCCGGCTTCGGTCCTTCTGCCGTCACGATAGGAAAGTTCGACGGGGTTCACTCCGGGCATCGCAGCGTCATCGCCCGGCTGCGCCAGGAGGCCGCGGCGGCCGGGCTCGTGTCGACGGTGCTCACCTTCGACCGGCATCCGCTCGCCCTTCTGAGCCCGGGCTCGCACCCGGAGAGCCTGACGAGCAACGACCAGAAGCGCGCCGTGCTCGAGACGACCGGCATCGATGCCCTCGTGATGATCGAGTTCACGTATGACTTCAGCCTCAAAGAGCCGGAAGACTTCGTGACGGATGTGCTCGTGGCGGCCCTTCACGCAAAGCTCGTGTTCGTCGGACCCGACTTCCGGTTCGGCCATCGCGGACTCGGCACTGTCGAGTTACTCAAACGCCTCGGTCACCTGCACGGCTTCGAGGTGCGGATGATCGAGGCTGTCCGTCCGCTCGGTGACCGGGTGATCTCCTCCACCTGGATCCGTGACCTGTTGGCCGAGGGGCGTGTCGCCGAAGCGGCGACCCTCCTCGAACGCCAGGCAAGCGTGCGCGGGATTGTGGTGCACGGGGAGCGCCGTGGCCGTGAGCTCGGGTATCCCACTGCCAACCTCGCCCGCGCAGTCGAGGGATTCGTGCCAGCCGACGGGGTCTACGCCGCCTATGCGACCGTCGACGGTCGCATCATTCCCGCAGCAGTGTCGATCGGCAACAACCCCACCTTCGTCGGGGTGCCCGACAAGCAGATCGAGGCCCACCTGCTCGACGAAGACCTCGATCTTTACGGTAAGACCATGGAGATCGCCTTCGTGGAATACATCCGCGGCATGGAGAAGTTTGCGAGCGTTGGCGAGTTGGTCGCCCAGATGACCCTCGACGAGGCCAGGGTGCGCGAACTGCTCGGGGTGTCGGCACGTACTACCCCGATCGGGCCGCGCGCGTAGCGGACCGGATCCACCGCTGGCTGGCTCGCGGGCAGCGCCAACGCTGGCTTCGGCGCCAAGCGAGTGATCAGCGTCGTTCGCGACCGGTCAGCTGACAACTTCGGTGCGGTGCACGAGCGCTGCGGCGCCGATGAGCGGTCCGTCGCTCGATAGCCCGGAGGGCACCACCCTCACCTTGGTGACGAAACCGAACTGCCAGCGCGTGGCGATTGCGGTGCGCATGTGGTCGAACAAGACCGGGGTCACCTGCGAGAAACCGCCGCCGATCGCCACGATCTCCAGGTCGACGAGGGATGTCGCGGAGGCGATGACCTGTCCGATGGCGCGCCCGGAGCGCTCGATCGCCGCGGCGGCGATCGGATCTCCCGCGCGGAAACTCGCTCCGAGCTCCTCTCCCGTGGTCCCCGTCCAGCCCTGACGGCGCGCCCACGCCACAGTCTTGGGTCCGGAGGCGATGGCCTCGACGCATCCGATTCCGCCACACAGGCAGGGATCGTCAAAGCCCGCGACCTCGACATGGCCGATGTGACCGGCATTTCCGGTGGGTCCGGATACGGTGTTGCCGTGCAGCACGAGGCCGCCCCCGATTCCGGTGGAGACGATCATGCCCATCACGTTGTCATAGCCGCGACCGGCGCCCACCCAGTGTTCCGCGAGCGCGATGCAGATGCCGTCCATGCGCAGAACGACGGGGACGTCGGGAAGTGCGGCTGCCACTTGGTCGCGCAACGGATAGTCTCGCCAGACCCCGAGATTGAGGGGAGAGACCCGCCCCTCGACCTCATTGACGGGCCCCGCGGATCCGATTCCGGCACCCACCAGGGTCGCTCCGGTCGGGAGAGCTGCGGCGGCGAGAGCGACAACTTCGTCGACGGAAAGGGCGAGTTGGTCGGAGTCGCGATCCGCACCGGTGGGCGCTCGAAACCGGCTGCTGGCGAGCACCACGCCGGCGGGATCGACGAGGGCCGCCTCCACCTTCGTGCCGCCCAGATCCACGGCCAAGGCATACGACAAGCTCATGCGGTGATCCGCGATGCGACGAACAGCACGAGATAGTAAAACGCGAACATCGAGACGATTCCAATCAGTGGCCAGTAAAACGCGTAACGCCCGCGGACCTCGAAGAGGATGAATAGTGACGTGCCGGCGAACCAGGACAGCACGGAAAGGATTTTTGTGAGGATGCCGAACACCGGCACGATGAACTGGTCGGCGTAGAAACTCGCCAATGCGAGCATGAAGATCAGGCCGACGAGGCTGAACGCTATCGCGACCACAAT
>JANYIZ010000004.1 GCA_025408445.1 Frigoribacterium sp.
AAGGCGCCACCCTTGCCCGGCTTCACATGCTGAAAGTCGATCACGGTCCAGAGCTGGCCGTCCATGTTGAGAACGACGCCGTTCCTGATGTCAGCGGTTGAGGCCATGACTGTAAATCCGTTCGATCTGAGGGTGAAGAGAGTCAGCGATCCCGCGCGGGGAAACCAGCTAGCGAGTCTACCGGTTCAGCCTAGTTTGCGGTTGATCGCGTCGAGCGCGAGCAGGTATGAGTCAAATCCGAATCCTGCGATCACCCCGGTCGCCACCCCCGAGATCACGCTGTTATGGCGAAATTCCTCCCGGGCGTGGGGGTTCGAAATGTGCACCTCCACCAGGATCAGTCCCGCCGTCGTGACCAGTGCCGCGGCATCCCGAAGTGCGTAGGAGTAATGCGTGAAGGCAGCTGGATTCAGGATGACCGGGCTCGCGGTATCGACGGCCTCATACAGCCAACCGATCAACTCGGCCTCGTCGTTGGTCTGGCGGAGGTCGATTGCATGCCCGGGAGGAGCCTCACGATCCAACGCGACCCGCAGGTCGTCAAGGGTGCCGCTGCCGTAGACATCCGGTTCGCGGCTTCCGAGGCGGCCGAGATTCGGGCCGTTGAGAACGAGGATGCTGACCATGCGAGTGAGTTTAGCGGTCGCTAGGCTGAGGGAATGCCCGTTGACCCGTTCGCCCAAACACCGGAATTCTCGACTCTGTTCGTCGGTGTTGGCGTGCTGGTCGCGATCTCTTTCGCCGTCGTCATCGCTCTCGCTGTCCGCAGCAATGCGAAGGTGCGTAAAGCCGGTCACGACCCGCTTACGCTTCGGGCCGACCTCGCGGTGAGGCTTCTCGACAGTGATGCGCTGTCGATTCGAAAGCCGCAGCAGCAACGACTGGCTGACATCGAGGCGCTTTTCACCACAGGAGCCATCTCAGAGAGTGAGCGCGCGACTGCCCGGGCGGCGATCCTCGCGAACGGATAGTCCGGCTGAGGTCTCGGTGAATCAGCGGGCCGCAGCACACGCCCTGATCCACTGCACGAAGGTTTCGGCGGGAATGACCGGTCGCTTTGGAATGGCGGAGTGGAACCAGGGGTCATGGCGCGCTGAAACCGCCATCTGACTTCAGCAATTGCCCGGTGATCCAGCCGCCATTGGGCGAAAGCAGGAAGGCCACGAGTGCTGCCGTATCGGCGGGAGTTCCGAGCCGACCAGCCGGGGTGCGAGCCAGCAGGAAGTCACGCACATCCTCTGTCATCCAGCCGGTATCGATGGGACCGGGATTCACCAGGTTCGCGGTGATTCCGCGCGCACCGAATTCACGCGCTGCAGCGAAGACGATTCGGTCGAGCGCACCTTTGCTCGCCCCGTACGCAATCTCATTGTGGATCGCGTCGCTGGTGAGCGCCACGATCCGTGCCGGTCGGTCGTCGAGCCGACGAACCAATTCCCGGATGAGTAGCCAACTCGCGCGGGTGTTGACCGCAAAATGGCGATCGAAGCTCTCAATTGTCACGTCGAGGATTCCCGCAGTAGTGCTGTGGGCATGGCTCAACACGAGGGCAGTAACCGGACCGAGTGTCTCAGCCACATCGAACACTCCGGAGGTGACATCCGGGTCTCCGAGGTTGGCCTCGATCGCGACCGTTGCCGCACCGAGCGAGCCAAGGCGCTCCACCATCCGCGGAATGTCCCCCGTACCTCCGTTGATCTCGGTGTCGTAGCGTGACGAATACACGAAAGCGATGTCCCACCCGTCGCTCGCGAGCTTTTCGGCGATCCCGGCGGCTATGCCGACCTGTCGGCCGAGACCGGTGAGGAGCACGACGGGGCGTTTGTCGATCATTTCTCGAACCTACCGCGTTGCGTCGGCTATTGCGGATCGCGAAGCGAGATCCTACGAGCCGATCTCCTGGTACGCCGCGAACAGCAGGCTCTCGTCGGGCCCGGTGAGCACTGTCGGCTTCGCAATGTCGTCGAGCACGATGAATCGCAGCAGCGCACCCCTCGCCTTCTTGTCGCGCTTCATCACCGAGAGCAGCGTCTGCCACCGTCCGGTCGGGTAAGAGATCGGCAGCTGCAGCGAGGTGAGGATGCTGCGGTGCCGGTCAACTACGGCATCCGGCAGTCGCCCAGTGAGCCGAGCCAGCTCCGCGGCGTAGACCATTCCGATCGCGACGGCGGCCCCATGGCGCCACTGGAACCGCTCGGCATATTCGATCGCATGGCCGAGGGTGTGGCCGTAGTTCAGAATCTCCCGAAGCCCATTCTCCTTGAAGTCCTCGCTCACGACCCTGGCCTTCAGCCGGATCGAGAGCTCGACCATTCGACGGAACTCCTCGGATGCCGAATCGGTCGCGACATCCACATTCCGCTCGATGATGTCCAGGATCTCCGGCTCCCCGATGAAGCCGCACTTGACCACTTCCCCGAAGCCGGCGAGGATCTCCATCTGGCTGAGACCGTCGAGCGTATCGAGGTCAACGACCACGCCGGCCGGGGCATGGAAGGCCCCGACGAGATTCTTGCCCTCGTTGGTATTGATGCCGGTCTTGCCGCCAATCGACGCGTCGACCATTCCCAGCAGCGTCGTCGGCACGTTGATCAGGCGGATGCCGCGCAGCCAGGTGGCCGCGACGAAACCTGCCAGATCGGTGACCGCTCCCCCACCGAATCCGATAATGACATCGGTCCGAGTGAAATCCGCCTGTCCCATCACCTGCCAGCAGAAGGCCGCGACCTCGACGCGTTTGCCGGTCTCGGCATCCGGAATCTCGGCGAGAAGTACCTCAAAGTCTGCGCTGAGTGACTCGCGCAAGCGCTCAGCACGCGCACCAAGAGTCGCCGGGTGCACGATGAGCACCTTGCGTGCATTCGGACCGATCAGCGCGGGCAGGGTGGAGAGGATGTCGCGGCCCACGAGAATGTCATAGGGGTCGACACCCATCGCGGTGATGGTGGTGGTGCTCATGGCAGCTCCTCATTCAGTGGGCGAAGTCATTCGGCGGAGTCAGTCGGCGGAGTCACTTCGATGATCCAGTCCGCGATCTCGGCGGCAATCTCGTCGATCGGACGGTGGGACGTGTCCCAGGTGCGCGTCGCGAGCCGTTCGTAAATTTCGCGTCGGGAGGCGACCAATTCCGACCAGGTGTCGATACCAGAGACGAGGGGACGTTTGCTGTCGAGAATCCGCGCGGCGACCGCATCCGGACTCACGGTGATGAGCGCTACCCGATGAGCGACAAGGTCGGCCTGGGTAAGCGGATCGATGATCGCGCCTCCGCCGAGCGCCACGACCGCGCGTTCCCCCAGCGCCTTCGTCACTTCCGATCGCTCGAGCGCGCGATAGTACTTCTCACCGTATTCGCTGAATATCTGCGCGATCGGCCCATGCCGTGCCACGATCCGGCGGTCGGTGTCGATGAACGATGCCCCCAGGATTCGGGCGATCCGCTTCCCGAGTCGTGTCTTGCCCGCCGCGGGAGGCCCGATCAAGACGAGGTGCGGCTGTCCGGGCTCGGGAGTGCGATCGATCATGAGCCGAGAAGGAGATCGGATTCGGCGGCGGTGGCGAGGTTGGCCGGGATTGCAGCGACGTAGCCGTCGAGGTTGCGCTTCGTCTCGACCACGGAGTCTCCGCCGAACTTCTCGAGCACGGCGTTTGCCAGTACGAGGGCGACCATGGCCTCGGCGACCACTCCGGCGGCAGGCACAGCGCAGACATCCGATCGCTGATGGTGGGCCTCGCCCGCGGCGGAAGTGGCGATGTCGACCGTGCGGAGGGCGTGGGGCACCGTCGAGATCGGCTTCATCGCCGCGCGCACCCGCAAGACCGTTCCGGTACTCATGCCTCCCTCAGTTCCGCCGGCACGATCGCTCGAACGGGTGATCCCGTCGACGCTCTGGAACAGTTCGTCGTGAGCCTCTGACCCGCGTCGCGTCGCGGTGAGGAATCCATCTCCGAGTTCGACGCCCTTGATGGCCTGAATACCCATGAGCGCAGCCGCGAGCTGGGAGTCGAGCCGCCGATCCCAGTGCGTGTAGGAGCCGAGCCCGGGAGGCAGTCCGTAGGCGAGCACCTCGACGACACCACCGAGGGTGTCGCCATCCTCGTGTGCGGCATCCACCTCGGCCACCATGAGCGCGGAGGTCGCGGGGTCGAAGCAGCGCAGGGGGTCGGCGTCCAGCGCAGCCACATCCCCGATACCGGGAAGGGCCGATGCGTCAGGAACCCGCGTCGCTCCGATCGAGAGGGTGTGCGACAGCAAGTGGATGCCGAGCTCACTGAGGAACGCCCGGGCAACGGCACCGAGCGCGACCCGTGCCGCAGTCTCCCGGGCACTCGCCCGCTCGAGCACATTCCGAGACTCCTCGAAGCCGTACTTTTGCATCCCGACAAGATCAGCATGACCGGGCCGTGGACGGGTGAGCGGCGCACCACGCCCCTTCGGCAGCGACAGGGGGTCCACCGGCTCGGCGCTCATCACCTCGACCCAGCGCGGCCACTCGGTATTGCCGATCCGCAGCGCGACCGGGCTCCCCATCGACAGTCCGAAGCGGATGCCGCCACTGATTGTCAGCGCGTCCTGCTCGAACTTCTGGCGCGCTCCGCGCCCATAGCCGAGTGTTCGGCGGTGCAGGTCGGCCTGGATGGCGGCCATCGACACCGGCACTCCGGCCGGGAGACCCTCGAGAATAGCGATCAGTTCTGGGCCGTGCGATTCCCCTGCGGTCAACCATCGAAGCATAAGAGAATCCTCCCACAGCAGACGAAGATGCCTGGTCACTCCGGCCGCCAACGCCACCGCATTCGCTGCATCTCGTGGCGAATAGGCAAAGGCAAACGATTGTCCCTACGCCGTTAGACCCCGACTGATTCCCGCATCGCCGCACGCACCGCTTCTTCGCGTGGCAGGATGCGATCGGCACCGCCCCCCACGAAGATCCGCACCTGCATGAGGGCCTGGTTCACCAGCATCTCGATACCCGGGATCACTCGGCCACCGGCTTCGAGCCAACTCGCCGCAAGCGGCGAGGGCCACGGGTCGTAGGCCACATCGAACAGTACCGAGGATGCTCGTGTCGGGGCATCGAATCGATAGGGGTGATCCGCCCCGCCGGGCAGGGTGCTGATCACCGCATCGGGCACGATATCGCTTTCGGCGGTGTCCGGGCGTGCTGCGTGCACCTCGACACCGAGCTGCCGGCCGAGTTCCACCAGGGCGACGAGTTTGACCTCTGACCTGGCCGAAACGAGAACGCGATCCGCACCGAGTTGGGCAACCGCGACGAGAGCCGATGCGGCGGTCGCGCCCGCTCCAAGCATCCGCACCGTAGAGAGGCGAGCGACACCGGCGTGGCGAAAAGCTTCGACGATGCCGAACACGTCCGTGTTGAAGCCGTGTAGGGTCGGTCCGCCGCCACCTCGGCGGAATAGCAGGGTATTGGCTCCCCCGGTGAGCACGGCCACGGGGTCCACTAAGTCGAGCAGGGGCATCACGTCATGCTTGAGCGGCATCGTCAGGGACAGTCCGCGCCACTGAACTCCGCAAGACCTGATGAAGCCCTCGAGGCCGGCAGGCACCACCTCGAACGCCTCGTAGTGCCAGTCGAGTCCGAGTACTCGATAGGCGGCGCGATGCAGGGCAGGGGATTTCGAGTGCGCGATCGGAGATCCGAGCACAGCGAGTCTCATCACCACGCTGCTAGTTGCACCCGCCCGGATTCGCCTTCAGCCAGGCGCCGAGCTGAGCGTTCGCAGCCTGGTGTTGAGCGAAGGTATCGGAGAACGCCGTCTCTCCCGTTGAGCAGTTCACGACCACAAAGTACAGCCAGCTGCCGTCGACGGGATGCAGTGTTGCCTCGATCGCCTTTTCTCCGGGATTAGAGATCGGTCCGATCGGCAAGCCAGGGTTGGCATAGGTGTTGTATCGGTTGCCTTTATCGGCGCGCTGGGCAGGCGTAGTGTCGATGCTCGTCGACCCCGCACCATAGGCCACCGTCGCATCCGACTGCAGATTCATGCCCTTCGCGATGCGGTTATCCCACACCCTCGCAACCTTCGGGAAGTCCACGACGGGACCGCCCTCCTTTTGCGTGAGAGCAGCGAGGGTAAGCACGTGGTGACGATCCGCCGGGGCAACGCCAGCGGCATCCAGTCGCGTGAACATCTCGGTGACGAAGCCCTGGAGGATCTGATGGGCGGACTGGCCGGGTTCGAATGAGTAGGTCGCCGGGAAGAGATAGCCCTCGAGGCTCGGAGCCTCCGCCGGGAGCCCAAACGAGGTGTAATCGGCGGCGGCGGCGGCGAGCTGAGCTTGGGTGACCCCCGTGCTGTCACTCAGGTTGGCGAGCTTTGCGATGATTCCCTTCACGGTGATCCCCTCCGGGAAAGAGATCCGTGTTGACACTTTATTGGCCGGGTCAGCGAGGGCCGCGAGGGCCGAGATGGCGCTCATGTGGCTCTTGAGCGCATAGCTACCGGGGTGGAATGTCACCTGTGGATCCTGCACGAGCAGGAGCTTATAGAACGCCGTCGAGGTCTTCGTCACGCCCATCGCGGCGAGAGTCTTGGCAACATCCGAGCCGACCTGGCCGTTCTCGATCGTCACGATTACTTTTCCCGTGCCCCCACCGGTGTAGTCGATCGGCGCCTCGATACCCAGCACCTTCTGGATCTGCGGTTGGAAGGTGAACCACACCGCCGTCGAGACAACCCCGAGCACCACGATGATCGACAACAGCACCCAGAGCCACGCGAGGCTTCGGCGGGGTTTCTTGCGCCGCGCGAGGCCATGCTCGTCAACCCGCCCGGAGTGTCCGCGGCGAGTCGCGGGCCGATCGTGGGCGGCATTGTGGGTGTCATTGTGGGTGGTGCCCGCCTGTGCCCGGGCTTCGCGGCGGCTCTTCGGAGCTGAAGCTGCGGAAGCAGCTCGCGCTGCGGCGTTGGAATCGCCGCCGGTGGAGGGGGGTTGTGACGAAAAGATCTCATCCCAGCTCGGCTCATCGGCCACGGTTACCGTCCTTCGTGCGAGACGATGACCGCTCCCGGCAGTGCTCCGCCGGTGCGCTCCGCGTCGAGGGCATGCTGCAAAATTATCACGGCCGCAACCTGGTCGATCACAGACCGCGAGCGACGCGAGTTGCGACCTGAGTCTTGCAACGCTCGGGTCGCCGACACCGTGGACAACCGTTCGTCGACCATCCGCACCGGGATGCCGCCGGCCGCCGCCACCCGCAGCGCGAAATCTCGAGCATCCCTGGTCGAGGCCGAATCGGCTCCCGACAGTGCCAGTGGCAGTCCGATCACGATCTCGATGGCAGAACGCTCGGTTGCCTCCTCAAGGATCCGAGCGATATCACCATCGCCGCGAGCAATCGTGCTCACCGGGGTGGCGAGCATTCCGTGCGGGTCGCTCGAAGCAACTCCGATGCGTACTTTCCCGACATCGATCCCAAGGCGTACACCCGGTCGCACCGCTACCTCGGAAGTCCGGCTGCGATGGCCTCGAGCGCCGCAGCGATTGCGTGGACACTCGACCCGCCACCCTGAGCGAGATCGTCTTT
Source organism: Frigoribacterium sp. (assembly GCA_025408445.1). GTDB lineage: Bacteria > Actinomycetota > Actinomycetes > Actinomycetales > Microbacteriaceae > Lacisediminihabitans. Next base: position 7,554 of record JANYIZ010000004.1, read on the forward strand.
GCCGCCACCGCCGCCGCCGAGGATGCCCGCAGCGCTCTTCGCGAGCACGCCGGCCCGAGCCCCCAGGGTGCGCGCCGCTTCATTCGTGGCGACGATCACTGCGGGCTTGCCTGCCACTTCCGCCGCGAGTGCCACGACCACCGGATCGCTGCCAAGGCGACCGCGCACGGTGGTCACCAACAGACGCAGGTCGTCGGAAGAAGAGAGTGTGCCAACACTGGTGATGACTGCGGTCACGGCTCCCACCCGCATGGCCTTGGCCAGAAGCGCGGGTACGCGCTCAGTGAGCGCCGCGTTTTCGAACTCGGAAATGCGCTTCTCGGCCGCCTTGAGACTGGCGAGCAACTCGGAAATCCGCACCGAAACCTGATCTCGAGGTGTCTTCAGGGTCGATGTCAGCTCACTGACGATTGCGCGCTCGATGACAAGGTCACGCAACCCTTCCCTACCGACCAGAGACTCGATACGACGGTTACTAGACCCGACCGAGGCCTCACTGATCACGTTGATGAGGCCGATCTCCGAGCTGCGAGCGACGTGCGTGCCCGCACAGAGTTCGAGCGACCAAGGCCCGCCGATTTCCACGACCCGAACTTCGTCGCCATATTTCTCACCGAACAGTGCCATCGCGCCAAGCGCGCGAGCCTCGTCGAGCGGAAGGATCCGCGTCGACACTTCGAGGTTCTGTCGCACGGCATCGTTCGCGATGTCCTCGATCTCGGTGCGCGCTGCCAACGACAGCGGCTTGCTCCAGTTGAAGTCGAGTCGCAGATACCCCGCGCGGTTGTCGGACCCGGCCTGGTGCGCATCCGGTCCGAGAACCTCACGCAGCGCGGCGTGAATCAGGTGGGTCGCCGAGTGCGCCTGGGTGGCGCCGCGACGATAATCCCGATCAACCACGCTGGTAGCGGCATCCCCCACCGCGACCTCTCCGCTGCGCACCTGAACACGATGGCTCACGAGACCCTTGACCGGGCGTTGCACATCCAGAACTTCAAGATCGAACCCGGTGCCGATGATGCTGCCAGCATCCGCTTCCTGACCACCAGACTCGGCGTAAAGCGAGGTCTCCGCGAGAATGACCTCAGCGATCTCCCCGGCGACGGCCTTCGACACGGACACCCCGTCGACGATGAGTCCGAGGATGGTCGTATCGGTGTCGAGATGGTCATAGCCGGTGAAGACCGTCTCTCCCAGCGCCCGGAATGCACTGTAGACGGAGAGGTCGGCCAACAGCGTCTTCTTGGCCTTGGCATCCGCCTTCGCCATCGTGCGCTGTTCGAGCATCAGGGCGTCGAAGGCGGTGCGGTCGACGCTAAGGCCGGCTTCCTCCGCCATTTCGAGCGTGAGATCGATCGGAAAACCGAAGGTGTCATGCAGAAGAAACGCGGTATCTCCCGCGAGTTGCTTCGCGCCGGACCGCTGGGTCTTGCTCACCGCGAGGTCAAGGATGCTCGTGCCGCTGGCGAGCGTACGCAGAAAGGTTTCCTCTTCTGCCGTTGCGAGATTGCGGATGCGGTCGTAATCGGACTCGACCTCCGGGTAGGCCGCCTTCATCGCGTCCTTCGAGGCGACAAAGAGTTCCGTGAATGTGGGGGCATCGACACCGAGCAGTCGCATCGAGCGAACGGAGCGCCGAAGCAACCGGCGAAGAATGTAGCCACGACCCTCGTTTGACGGGGTCACACCGTCAGACATCAGCATGAGTCCGGAGCGGATATGGTCGGCGACCACGCGCATCCGCACGTCATCTTCGGGGTTGGCACCGTAGCGGCGGCCGGAGAGAGCAGCCGCCCGGTCGAGCACGGGGCGGATCTGGTCGATCTCGTAGATGTTTTCTACGCCCTGTTTGAGGAAGGCAACTCGCTCGAGTCCCATACCGGTGTCGATATTTTGCTTCGGGAGGTCGCCGAGGATCGGAAAGTCGTACCCAGACCCTTCACCGCGCAGGTACTGCATGAAGACGAGGTTCCAGATCTCGACGTAGCGATCATCGCCCGTCGCCGGCCCACCGTCGGCGCCATAGGCCGGCCCACGATCGAAGAAAATTTCGGAATCGGGCCCGGCCGGTCCCGGCTGACCGGTTGACCAGTAGTTTTCGTCTTTGCCGAGGCGTTGGATGCGGTACTCGGGCAGCCCAGCGATACGGCGCCAGAGGTCGAAGGAGACATCGTCTTCTTCGTAGACCGTCACCCACAGATCCTTTTCCTCAAACCCGTAACCGCCATCGGCTTCGGAGCTCGTCAGCAGCTCCCAGGCATAGCTGATCGCCCCCTCCTTGAAATAGTCGCCGAAGGAGAAGTTGCCATTCATCTGGAAGAAGGTGCCGTGACGTGGAGTCTTGCCGACCTCCTCGATATCGAGGGTCCGGATGCACTTTTGCACGCTCGTCGCACGCGGATACGGCGCCGGCACGAGCCCGGTCAGGTACGGGACGAACGGCACCATGCCCGCCACCGTGAACAGCAGCGTCGGATCGTCACTCACGAGGGAGGCAGAGGGAACTACGGTGTGGCCGCGCTCGGCAAAGAAGTCGAGCCAGCGGGCTCGGATGTCAGCGGTCTGCATGGTGTCCTGAGGTCTGGGCGTGCCCCTCCGGGCCGCCGATGGTGAAGAAGAGAATTTTTTTCAGCGTGCGGTGAAATCGGAGAGGGCGTCTCCGGCATCGGCCACGGCGGCACGAAGCTCGGCTTCGCGCTCCTTATAGCCATCGATAACAGCACTGGAGAACTCGTGAGCACGACTGTCCACGTCTTCGAAGAACCGCTTACCCTCCGGGGTCTTGTTGATCTGGTGGGCGGCGAGGAATCCCAGCCCGACGCCGACGATGAGCCAGAGGATGTTCTTCATGGTTACTCCCTAGAGTGGTGGCGGATGCTGCGGCGCGGCGGGTTATGCCAGTTTACTTCGCACGAGATTTCGGCCCTCGGGCGCCACTTTTCAGGGCGCCAAGGGCGACCTTGACGGCAGCCGAGAAGCCGGCGAGTTTTATAAGCGGACCGCCGACGGTGGCGGCCGTGAGTGCGACGAGCGACGCCACGTTGCCCGTGGCCTCCGCGACGCCCCTGGTGATCGTGTCAACCCGGGCGAGCTGTTTGTTGGTCTCGGAAATCGTCGTGGTGGCCTCTTCGAGGAGCGGCGTCACATTCGTGCCAAGGTCCCGGATGGCGGTTCCTGCTTCGTCGAACACGCGTCCGAGCTTGACCAGTGGGATAGCCAAGAGGCCGACGAGCACCGCAAACACGCCGGCACTGATCAGTCCGGCGATGTCGCCACCACTCATGAGATGCTCCAATCGATCGAGGTAACACAGAAGGAGCGGACCATCCGAAGATGATCCGCTCCCACTGTAACGAACGGGGTGCCAAGCACCCTACTCAGGCCTAGCGAGCCGCGTAGTACTCCACGACGAGCTGTACTTCACAGGTCACGGGAACCTCGGCACGAAGCGGGCGACGCACGAGGCGGGCCTGCAGCTTGTCAATCTCGACCTCGAGATACGGCGGGAGCTTCGGAAGCACGTCGACGTGACCGCCGGCCGCGGCAACCTGGAACGGCTCCATGCCCTCGCTCTTCGGGTGAACGTGGATGAGCTGTCCCGGCTTCACGCGGAACGACGGACGGTCGACGCGCTGGCCGTCGACCAGAATGTGGCGGTGCACGATCATCTGGCGGGCCTGCGCGGTAGTGCGCGCGATAGCGGCGCGAACGATGAGCGCGTCAAGACGCATTTCAAGCTGCTCAACCAGGTTTTCACCGGTCAGCCCCGAGGCGCGGCGAGCTTCTTCGAATTGGATCTTGAGCTGGGCCTCGCGGATGCCGTATTGGGCGCGCAGACGCTGCTTCTCGCGAAGACGGACGGCGTAGTCGCTGTCGGTCTTTCGCTTCGTTCGGCCGTGCTCCCCCGGGGGGTACGGGCGCTTCTCGAGGTACTTGGCGGCCTTCGGCGTGAGCGGGATGCCCAACGCACGCGACAGGCGCGTCTTGCTGCGGGTACGTGACTGGGTAGACACGGAATCCTTTCGATTCTCTTCGCCCCCACGAAACGGAAGTGCACCGTGGAGGCCCGTGCGTGAGCGCGGACAGATTGGGAAGAGGGCTTCGGCCCGAGAGAACTCCTCAGAACCACCAAAAAGACTAGCAGATTGCTAGTCCCCCCGAATGATCCGCCGCAGCTTCTCCAATCGTGCCTTCACATCCCGTTCGTTACCGTGCTCGGTGGGCGTGTAGTAGCGAGTGTCACGCAATTCGTCGGGGAGGTACTGCTGCTGCACCACCCCGAGCTCTGAGTCGTGCGAATACCGGTAGCCCTTTCCGTGCCCGAGCTTCTTCGCGCCCGCATAGTGCGCGTCACGCAGATGCTTGGGTACCCGTCCGATCCTACCGGCTCGCACGTCCGCAATCGCGGCATCCAGGGCCAGGTACGAAGCGTTGGACTTCGGTGCTGTGGCGAGGTACACGACGGCTTCCGCCAGCGGTATGCGCCCCTCGGGCATCCCGACGTACTGAACGGCGTCTGCAGCGGCGACGGCAATGAGAAGAGCCTGCGGGTCGGCGATACCGATGTCTTCGGCCGCGCTGATCATCACCCGGCGAGAGATGAAACGGGGATCCTCACCCGCCTCGATCATTCGGGCGAGGTAGTGCAGCGCGGCATCCACATCGGAGCCGCGGATCGATTTGATGAACGCGCTGATCACGTCGTAGTGCTCGTCACCGTTGCGGTCATAGCGCAGCAGCGCGCGGTCAACGGCCATCGCAACGATGTCGGCGGTCACGATCGGCTTCTCGTTGTCTTCGGTCGTCGACGACGCCGACAGCGCCGCCGCCTCCAGAGCGGTGAGGGCACGCCGGGCGTCCCCGGAGGCGAGACGGATGATGAGGGCCCTGGCCTCGTCCTCGAGCACGACCTTGTCGGCCAGACCGCGCGGGTCCACCACTGCCCGGTCGACAAGCGTTCCCAAGTCCTCGTCGCTCAACACCTCGAGGGTCAGGAGCAGGGATCGGGACAGCAGCGGGGAGATCACCGAAAAAGAGGGATTTTCGGTCGTGGCCGCGATGAGGATGACCCAGCCGTTCTCCACACCGGGAAGCAACGCATCCTGCTGGGCCTTACTGAAACGGTGGATCTCGTCAAGGAAGAGCACGGTCGTGACGCCGTAGAGGTCGCGCGCGGACATCGCCTGCTCCATGACTTCGCGTACATCCTTGACGCCGGCATTGACCGCAGAGAGCTCGACAAATTTACGGCTGGAGGAATGCGCGATGGCCTGGGCGAGGGTGGTCTTTCCGGTGCCGGGCGGGCCCCAGAGGATTACTGAGGTAGCGCCCTGCTCCCCCGTCTTGTCCGAGGCGAGGCTCACCAGCGGCGAACCGGGAGTGAGCAGGTGGCGCTGGCCCGCGACCTCGTCAAGGCTGCGAGGTCGCATCCGCACGGCGAGAGGGGTCGCGCCGGCGCGCAGTCCGATCCGGTCGTTCACCATGAGAGCAATGCTAGTCAGCGCCGCTGACGGTGACCGCCTGTCCGATACAGTGCAGGAGGACATTCCCTGCCGTCAGCGCGGCGCCGACCCCGAAGGATCAGCCGTGGCATCCAGCAAGAACGCCGAGCGCGACGCGCGCGAGGCGCGCGACCGACTACGCCGATACAACGCTCGGCAGTCCGTGCACAGCCTTCAGGTCACCCGCCGCCGACGCGACAATGTGGTCGCCATCGTCAGCGTCGTCGTGATCGCTGCCCTCGCCACTTTCACCCAGGTCTTTTATTTCACCGCAGGTCCGGGGATGCCCGCTCCGACCGTTTCGCCCTCCCCATCAAGCAGCGCGTCAGCCGAAAAGAACGTCGGCCCTGTCCCGGCCAAGACCATCGCCAAGGGTCGTGCGTGGACCGGAACGCTCGCCCTGAATACTGTGATGCTGGGAATCTCGCTCGACGGTGCGAAGGCTCCGCAGGCCACTTCGGTATTCATCGACCTCGCGAAGAAGAGTTTCTACACGACCACCGGCGCGACCTGCCACCGTCTCACCAACGGCGATTCGTTCAAACTCATTCAATGCGGTTCGGTCGACGGCAAAGGCGCCGGCGGTGCGGGTTTCAGTTTTGGACCGCTCGAGAACGTGCCGACCGACGGCGTCTATCCCGCAGGAACTATTGCGATGGCCCGCGGCGACTCCGCCTACTCGCAGAGCAGCCAGTTCTTCATCACCTATGCCGACACGAAGTTGCCCTCCACCACCGGTGGGTACACCATTTTCGGAAGCGTCACGCGCGGTCTCCCCGCGTTCGTGAGCCAGATCGCTGACGGGGGCGTCACAGCGTCGGCGCAGAGCACCACCGATGGCACCCCGGTTATTCCGACGAAGATCACACAACTGACCGTGCAATAGGCTGGAGATCGGCTATTCCACAGCATGGCCGACAAGCAAAGGTGAGACTTTTGGCGACAGACGATCAGGCCCCGTGGGGCCGCGTTGACGAGACCGGCACCGTCTTCGTGCGTGACGGAGACGGTGAGCGCGCGGTCGGTCAGTACCCGGACGGCACTCCCGAAGAGGCGATTGCCTACTTCCAGCGCAAGTACATCGAACTCGCGGGCCAGGTGACGCTGCTCGAGCAGCGCATCAAGCGCGGCACGGCGGCAGCGGATGTCGCGAAGACCATCGCCGCTCTCACGGTGACGGTCAGCTCTGCCAACGCCGTCGGCGACCTGCCCTCCCTCACCAGGCGCCTCGGCGCCCTGAAGGGGGCGGTCGGCGAACTCACCGAAAAGCAGACCGCCGAGACCAAGGCAGCCACGGAGGCGGCTCTGGCTGAACGCGAAACACTGGTGGTCGAAGCCGAGAAGCTTGCTGCCCAAGACCCGGCCAAGGCGCAATGGAAGCAGGTCAGCGTCACACTGGATGACATCTTTGCGCGCTGGCAGAAGCACCAGGCGGATGGTCCCCGGCTGCCCAAGAACGAGAGCAACGAGTTGTGGAAACGATTCCGGGCCGCCCGCACCATTATCGAGACACATCGCAAGGCCTTCTTTGCCGAGCTCGACTCCGTGCACAAGGATGCCCGCAATAAGAAGCAGGATCTCGCCGAGAAGGCGGAATCCCTCATCGCCCAGGGCCTTGACGGCATCCCCGTCTACCGCACCCTGCTCGACGATTGGAAAGCGGCGGGCCGCGCGGGCAAGAAGTTTGATGACGCGCTTTGGCTTCGCTTCAAAGCCGCCGGAGACGCTCTTTACTCGGCCAAGTCCGAGGTGGATGCCAAGGACAATGAAGAGTTCAGCGCCAACCTCGAACTCAAGTTGGCCCTTCTCGCCGAGGCCGAGCCGCTGGTCGCCGTGACGGACCGCGTCAAGGCAAAGGACGCGCTTGCCTCGCTCCAGCGACGCTGGGACGCCATCGGCAAGGTACCGCGTGACAAAGTAAAGCTCATCGAGGATCGCTTGCGCAAGGTCGAGACTGCCGTGCGCAAGCTCGACGAGGACCACTGGCACCAGAGCAACCCGGAGCGCCTCGCCCGCGCGGAGGGCCTGGCCGGCCAGCTGCAGGATGCGATTGCCAAGCTCGAAGCCGAGCTCGCCACGGCTAAAGTGGGCGGCGACGCCAAGAAGGTGACGGACGCCGAAGAGGCCCTCGATGCCCGAAGGGCTTGGCTAAAGGCCATCGGCTAGCACCGCTTCTCCGCGCGGTGGCTCACCGCGCTTTGTCCACAGATTGGCGCGGGCACCTGATGTCGACCGTTACCGTCCAGAACCATGGAACGTATGTCCCGTCTCCCCGCCGTTTTATTCCACTCCGATCTCCCGGAGGCGGAACTTCATGCGGCAAAGCTGGACGGTGAGCTCTATCCTGTCGACCGGTGCTTCAGCCCCGTCGACGAGATCGATTTGCTGTGGAATCGAGCGAGGGCCCTGACCCTCACGGTGCCTGCCCGACTGATCGCCGAACAACGCACCGCCGCCTGGATCTATGGCGCCGTCAGTCGCGCGCCTCGGCAGCATCAATTCTGCGCAGATATCTCCGCGCGGGTCCGACCCCCTGCGCTCGTCGCCATCACCGTGCGCGAAGTCGTGATCGATGCAAGTGAACTGGTGCACGTCGCCGGGCTGTTGGTCACCACGCCGCTGCGTACGGTAGTGGATCTCACGCGGTCGAGGGTGAATTTCACAAACGACGACCTTCGAGCCGTCGGCGATCTGATGCGGATCGGACGATTTGGAATCGAGGAGTGTCGTGCGGTGCTCGACCGACGCCGCAATCTGCCCCACAAACGTCTCGCACTCGAGCGGATCGATGAGGCGCTGAGACTGCTTGGCCCTGTTCCTCATACTCAGACAGAGGCTGGGGTCAACCGCCGTTGACCCGATACACGTCGTAGACGGCGTCAATGCGGCGAACCGCGTTGAGAACAGCATCCAAATGTGTCGTGTCACCCATCTCGAAGACGAAACGGCTCAAGGCCAGGCGATCGCTCGAGGTCGACACAGAGGCTGACAGGATATTGACGTGACTCTCGGAGAGCACCCGCGTCACGTCCGACAGTAATCCTGCCCGGTCAAGGGCCTCCACCTGAATTTGGACGAGGAAAATGCTCGACGAGGTCGGCGCCCATTCCACGTCGACCATGCGCTCGGGCTCGGCCAGCAGAGAGGCCACATTATGGCAGTCATCCTTGTGCACAGAAACGCCTGAGCCGCGAGTGACGAATCCGACGATGTCATCGCCGGGCACCGGAGTACAGCACTTCGCGAGCTTCACGAGAATATCCGGCGCTCCACGCACAAGAACACCCGAGTCACTATTACGAAGTTGCTTACTCCGCCCCCTGCTGGGGAACGGGATATCGACATCCTCGGTCTCCGCCTCGGTGTGCAGGGTACTGAGCACCTTCTCGATCACCGACTGGGTGGAAACATGCCCTTCTCCGACTGCCGCATAGAGCGCAGAGATGTCCTCGTATCGCATTTGTGCCGCGACCTCGTTGAAGGAATCCTGGTTCATCAGCTTCTGCAGTGGCAGATTCTGCTTACGCATGGCACGCGCGATCGCATCCTTGCCCTGCTCGATCGCCTCGTCGCGTCGTTCTTTCGTGAACCACTGCTTGATCTTGTTTCGCGCCCGTGGACTCTTGACGAAAGTGAGCCAGCCCTGGCTTGGACCGGCATCCGGGTTCTTCGAGGTGAAGATCTCGACAACGTCACCGGAATTGAGGGCGCTCTCGAGCGGAACCAACCGCCCGTTGACCTTTGAGCCCATGGTGCGGTGGCCAACTTCGGTATGCACGGCGTAGGCGAAGTCGACCGGGGTGGCTCCCGCGGGGAGGCCGATCACCTTGCCCTGCGGGGTGAAGACGTAGACCTCCTTGGCACCGATCTCGAAGCGCAGCGAATCGAGGAACTCGTTGGGGTCCGCGGTTTCGGCCTGCCAGTCCGTGATGTGGGCGAGCCAGGCCATGTCGCCGTCATCGCTCGTCTCGCTCGAGGAGCCCTTGCTGTTGACGCGTTCCTTGTACTTCCAGTGCGCCGCCACACCGAACTCAGCACGCTGATGCATCTCGTCGGTGCGAATCTGGATCTCGACCGCGCGGCCCTTTGGACCGATCACCGTGGTGTGCAGCGACTGGTAGAGGTTGAACTTTGGCGTCGCGATGTAGTCCTTGAAACGACCGGGGATCGGATTCCAGCGCGCGTGGATCGACCCAAGCACGGCGTAACAGTCGCGTACGGACCCCACAAGAACCCGAATTCCGACCAGATCATAGATCTCGTCGAACTCGCGACCGCGCACGATCATCTTCTGATAGATCGAATAATACTGCTTGGGCCGACCGACCACCTTGCCCTTGATTTTCGAGGCCTTGAGGTCGTCTTTCACCGAATCGATGACCTGCTGCACGAATTCTTCGCGCTGCGGGGTTCGCTGCTTGACCAGGTTCTCAATCTCGACGTAGAGCTTGGGGTAGAGCACGGCGAACGAAAGGTCTTCGAGCTCCCACTTAATGGTCTGGATGCCCAGCCGGTGAGCGAGTGGCGCGTAGATTTCCAGGGTTTCCTGCGCCTTGCGAGTGGCAGATTCCGCCGGCACAAATCCCCAGGTGCGTGCATTGTGCAGCCGGTCTGCGAGCTTGATCACCAGCACCCGGATGTCCTTCGACATCGCGACAACCATCTTGCGCACGGTCTCTGCCTGCGCGCTGTCGCCATACTTGAGCTTGTCGAGCTTGGTGACTCCATCGACGAGCATGGCGATCTCATCACCGAAGTCGCGGCGGAGGAGGTCGAGGGAATAGTCGGTGTCCTCGACCGTGTCGTGAAGGAGAGCCGCGGCCAGGGTCTTCGGCCCGATACCGAGATCGGCCAGAATCTGGGCAACGGCAACCGGATGCGTAATGTAGGGCTCTCCGCTGCGCCGTTTCTGCCCGCGATGGGCACGTTCGGCGCTCACGTAAGCGCGCTCGATGATGCCGACGTCGGCCTTCGGATGGTGCATCCGTGCCGTCTTAATCAGGCGGTCAACCGCCCCAACGGGCTGGGCCTTCGAGAAGATGCGCGGCAGAAGGGTACGCAATGACCCGGTGCTCTGAGCATTAGGGCCCGGTACCGGAGGCGCGGAGGTGTCTGACGTAGTCGTATCAACCATCAGTTTCCTCCTCCTTCAAAACTATCATCGCGACGGGGTGCCCTTCGCTCGTTCGCTCACGGCACGATGCCAAGCCGGTGTCCATTACCGATGATGGTCATCGCGCCCAAGTCTCACTCGACGTGAGCCGCAGCCTCACCGTCGGAAACCAGCGGGCCGTTAGCCGCCGTCCATGCGAGCATTCCCCCGGAGACGTTCACCGCATCCACCCCTGCACCCACCAGCGCTCTCGCCGCGCGGAGTGACCGGCTACCGGAAAGACACACGACCAGCACCGGCTGGTCCGCAGGAATTTCAGCCATGCGAGAACCGAGCTCACGCAGTGGTACAAGGTGCGCACGTGGCGAGTGCCCGCGGTCCCACTCATCCTGCTCACGCACGTCAAGCAACCAGGCGCCGCTTTCGGTGAGCACTATCGCCTCTTCGGCGGTGACTTCCGTTAACCCGCTCACACGGAGACAGTCCGGCTCTTCTCGCGCGCCGCAATAGTTCGACGGTTGCTCGCCTGTACACCTTTCTCGCCCTCGCGCAGCTGGGCGTAGAGGGGAGCGGCAATGAAGATCGTCGAATATGTTCCGACGACGATTCCGACGAGAAGGGCGAGCGAGATGTCCTGCAGCGTGTTCGCACCGAGCACGAACGCACCGATGAAGAGAATGGATGCGACCGGGAGCGCCGCGACGACACCGGTGTTGATCGACCGTACGAGGGTCTGGTTGACTGCGAGGTTTACCGATTCGCCGAAGGTATAGCGGGATTCGCCCCCCAACTGAGCGGTGTTCTCCCGGATTTTGTCGAACACCACAACGGTGTCGTACAGGGAGAAGCCAAGAATCGTGAGGAAGCCGATCACTGCCGCCGGTGTAACCTCGAAACCCGTCGCGGCATAGACTCCCGCGACGATCACAAGGTCGTGCAAAAGCGACACTATTGCCGCGAGCGCCATCTTCCAGGTACGAAAATAGAACGCCATCGCGATCGCTGCGAGTACGACGAATACGATGAGCGCCCGCAGTGCCTGCGCGGTGATATCCGCTCCCCAGCTCGGGCCGATGAACGAGGTCGTCACGTCTTTCGAAGGAACTCCATATGCCTTCGCGAGCGCGTCGGTCAGCGTGGAAGTCTCCCTGTCGGTCAACTGCGTTGTCTGGATGCGGAGCCCATCCGTCCCGACGGTGGTCACTTTCGGGACCACGGACGGAACTACCACTTTGATAGCGTCGACCGCTGGCTGTTGGCTGATCGAGCTGGCCCGGATGATCTGGAATTGCGATCCCCCTCGGAACTCGATGCCGAAGTTGAAGCCGCCGTTCACGAGAGGCACGATCGCGGACGCGATGATCAGCACGATTGCTATCCCGTACCAAATGTTGCGCTTGCCGATGAAATCGACCGAGCGCTTTCCGGTATAAAGGTCATTTCCGAAGTTCACGAGACTGGCCATCAGGACTTCTTCTCCTTTGCGGATCCACTCTTCGGAGTGGCCTTGCTCGCTATCTCCGCCGCTTTGCGCTCGGCGATGGTCTGTCGCAGTGCCGCTTCTCGGGACGCGCCAACGCCCTTCGAGGCAAGACCCTTATTCCCGCCTCCCGGGGTGCGGAATTGAGCCCGTCCGCGATAGACGGCGCCGAGTGCCGTCGGATCGAGCCCGGAAAGTGGATTTCCGCTTGAGAAGAATCGCGTGGTCGCGAGTAACTGGAGTATCGGGTGCGTGAACAGCACAACGACGAGCACGTCGATTACCGTGGTGACTCCGAGGGTCAGCGCAAAACCCTTCACATTGCCGATCGCGAGCACAAAGAGCACGACCGCCGAAAGGAGGTTGACACCCTTTGCCGCGAATACGGTGCGAAGCGCACGTTTCCAGCCGGCTTCGACGGCACTCTCGAGAGCCCGGCCTTCGCGCAACTCATCCCGTATTCGCTCGAAGTACACGATGAAGGAGTCGGCCGTGAATCCGATGGCCACGATTAAGCCAGCCACACCGGCGAGAGATAATCGGAACCCGTTTCGCCACGACATTATCGCAATGACCAGGTAGGTGAGAGCGGCGGCAACGATGAGAGACGCGACTGTTACCAGGCCGAGAAGACGGTATTGGAAGAGCGAGTAGATGAAGACGAGGAGCAGTCCGATGGCTCCGGCGATGAGTCCACTCTGCAGCTGGCTTGCCCCGAGTGTCGCGGCGATTACTTCGCGACTCTGCACCTTGAAGCCGATCGGCAGCGCGCCGAATTTGAGCTGGTCGGCGAGGGTCTTTGAAGTCACCTGAGTGAAGGAGCCCGTGATTTGCGGCTTTCCGTTGGTGATCACCGTGTTCGTGGTCGGCGCCGAGATGATGCGGCCGTCGAGCACGATGGCGAACTGGTTCTTCACACCCGTCTCGCTGAAGAGGCGTGTGGTCACCGCGCCGAACTCAGCGCTGCCCTTCGCGTTGAACACGATGTTGACGCCCCACTGTCCCGTGCTGGCGCCCTGGGAATTGGACACAAGGCTGTTCGTCGCATCGGCGATCGTCTCGCCGGACACCTCAACCGGCCCGAGGATGTACTTGTTTTGATTGTTAGTGTCACACGTGATCAGCGGCACCTTGGGGTCGGCGACATTCGCCTTCCCCAGGTTCGCGGTCGAGCAGGTGAAGTCGGTGAACTTCTGCTGCAGGGCGGGGGTAATCCAAGCGGCGTCGCTTCCATTCGTTGGTTTCGTACTCGGGGTCGATTGCAGTGCCTCGGTCGGTGAAGCGCTCGGTGAAGGAGAAGCCGAGCCCCCCGTAGAACTCGTGGCCGCGGCACCCCCAACGAGAACCGCGCGGAACTCGAGTTTGGCGGAAGACTCGATTCGGCTGAGGGTGGCCTTGTCGGGTTTACCGGGGATGTCCACGACGATGTTTTGGTTGCCCTGCGTGTTGATCTCTGCCTCGGAGACACCGCTCGAGTTGATGCGCTGACGGATTATCGCCACCGCCTGTTGGAGCTGATCCGCGGTGGGAGCCGCGGCACCGTTGGCCACCTGTGGGCTGAGGATGATCTCGGTTCCGCCCTGGAGGTCGAGCGCGAGTTTAGGCGCCCAAGATCCGTTGCTGAAGAGTGTCGATCCACCATTGATCGCGGTCAGCCCGGCGATGATAATGAGCAGCCAGGTCAGTGAGCGCCACGCCTTCCTGACGGGTGTAGTACGTGCCACCGGGGAAACTCAGCTTTCTACGAGTACGAAACCGCGATTGACCGCGACCGCACGGGAGGATGAAGCTCGCGCACGAACGATACGCGAGCACACATCAGGTTAGTGGTTAGTCGTCGCTCTTCTTCGGTGCTGCTTTGCGCACGGGCTTCTGAGCGGCGGTCTCGGTGCGCTCACCGAATTCGGGTTCTCCGACTCCGATCGCGCTGTTTTTATTGAGCTCAACGACCGGCTCGGTCACGGCGTCGGCCTCGGTCTCCGAAGCGGCAGGAGTTTCATCCTCAACAGCCTTGAGGATTGTCTGGCGATGGATTTTCAGCACCGTTCCCGGCGTCGTCTCGATGAGCGCCATGTTGGTGTCCTCGTCGATCGAGAGGATCGTGCCGTAGAGGCCGTAGTTCGTCATGATCTCCACACCCGGTTCGATCGCGGCCTGGCGGGCGGCGGTCTCTTTGGCGCGCTTCCGCGAGGAGCGGAACTGAAAGAAGACGAACACCGCGAGTGCAACGGCGATCAAGATAAGGGTGGGATCGAACTTCATGAAAATCAAAGCCTTCCGGGCGTGTAAAGAACACGGGGAGTCATACCCTGCGCACTGTTATCAGCTTGAATTATAGGTCATCCGCGAAGAGCGCCGATTCGGTGCGGGGGATGCCGAAGTGGGCCCACGCCTGTTTCGTCGCGACTCGTCCACGGGGCGTGCGGGTTATCAACCCGATCCGCACGAGGAAGGGCTCGACCACCGATTCGATTGTCTCGCCTTCCTCACCCACCGACACGGCGAGGGTGTTGAGCCCCACGGGTCCCCCGTCGAATCGGGTGAGGATGATGTCCATCACGGCGCGGTCCAGCCGGTCAAGGCCGAGCGCGTCGACGTCGTAGAGTTCCAGAGCTGCGTGTACGGCGTCGAGACCAGCAACTCCGTGCACGAGCGAATAGTCGCGCACTCGCCGAAGAAGCCGATTCGCGATTCGCGGAGTGCCCCGGCAGCGGCCGGCAATCTCGGCGAGGGCCTCACGATCCACGGCCAGGTCGAGCAATGTCGCTGCGCGGGTCAGCACCTGCTCCAACTCCGGTTCGGAGTAGAACTCCAGATGGGCGGTGAACCCGAACCGGTCGCGGAGCGGATTGGGAAGCATCCCGGACCGGGTCGTCGCGCCCACCAGCGTGAACGGAGCGAGGTCGAGCGGGATGGATGTCGCACCCGCGCCCTTACCGACCATAATGTCGATTCGAAAGTCCTCCATCGCCAGGTAGAGCATCTCCTCGGCGGAGCGTGCCATGCGATGGATCTCGTCGATGAAGAGGATCTCGCCCGGCACGAGGGAGGACAATACGGCCGCGAGATCACCAGCGTGCTGGATGGCGGGACCGCTTGACATGCGCAGCGGCCGACCGCTCTCCTCGGCAACAATCATCGCCAGCGTGGTCTTGCCAAGCCCGGGAGGGCCAGCGAGCAGGATGTGGTCGGGCGAACGGTTCTGCAGCTTGGCCGCCTGCAACAAAAGCTGCAGTTGCGCCCGCACCTTTGCCTGACCAACGAACTCGGCGAGGGTCTTGGGGCGCAACGCTCCCTCGAAAACGAGTTCGGCCTCAGATTCCGGGGTCAGTCGCACGATGTCGACCGAGGGATCGTTCATCATCGTGTGCCCACCTGCTGCGGTCCGAGCTGGCTGAGGGCAAGGCGCAAGAGTGCAGAGACCGTGGTCGACTCCTGTACGAACGCGCCACCGAGGGCATCCTCCACCGCTTGGGCTGCGATCCGCTCCGACCAGCCGAGCCCAACCAGTGCAACGAGCACGCTTTCGCTGACAGACGCGGTCACCGTCGGTGCGGATGATGCTGCACCGGACGACACCTGAATTTTTCCTGCCAGCGAGATGATGATGAGTTTGGCGGTCTTGGGACCGATGCCAGAGACCTTGCGAAAAGCCGCGTCGTCCTCGGAAGCGACCGCGGAAGCCACCTGCCGAGGGTTCAGGGCCGCGAGCACACCCATGGCCGATTTCGGGCCAACGCCGGTCACTCCGCGAAGCAGGTCAAATACCTCGAGCTCGTCCGGTTCGACGAAGCCGAAAAGGGCGAGATCGTCTTCTCTCACAATGAGTGCGGTGCGAACCGTCGTCTCCGCGCCGACCCGCAACGAGAGCGCATGCTGGGGCGTGACGGTGACGGCGAGGCCGACTCCCCCGACCTCGATCACTACGCTGGTGCCGGACACGCCAAGTACCGTTCCGCGCACCGAGGAGATCATGACCCCAGCCTACGTTTGGGCGGCGACTTCGCCGCGGACCGTTCCGCGGCGAGCCATGTCTCCTGTGCCTTGGTCAGGGATCCACCGGGGCTCGCGACGGCTGCCCCGCGCTTCCAAGCGTGGCAGATGGCGATGGCGAGGGCATCCGAGGCATCCGCCGGTTTGGGCACCTCAGACAGACCGAGCACCTTCGCCACCATGGTGGCAACCTGTTTCTTATCGGCCGACCCGTACCCGGTGATCGCGGACTTTACCTCCGACGGGGTGTGCAGCCCCACGACGAGCCCACGTTTGGCTGCGAGGTGCAATGCCACCCCACTGATCTGGGCAACACCCATCACCGTGGTGAGGTTCTGTTGCGCAAAGACGCGTTCAATCGCGACGGCGTGCGGCTGGTGCAGGTCGAGCAGGCGCTCAATCTCGTTGCCCACCAACAGCAGGCGCTGCTCGAGTGGCAACTCTGCGCCGCTCCTGATCACCACGACATCCACCAGTGTCGCCGTGCGGGTTGCCGTGACATCCACGATTCCCACACCGCAGCGGGTAAGTCCGGGATCGATACCGAGCACTCGGATCGTGGCCCCGCGCGGTGCAACCACCGGGCGGCTACTCCTCGTCGTCGAGCTCGGCCTGCACGTCGGCGGGCACGTCGAAGTTGCCATACACGTTCTGCACATCGTCGTTATCGTCGAGTGCGTCGATCAGGCGATAGATCTTGCGCGCGGTCTCGGCATCGACCTCGATAGTGACACCGGGTACGAACTCGACATCGGCCGAGTCGTATTCGATGCCGGCATCCTGCAGAGCGGTGCGCGCGGCCACCATGTCGTGCGGCTCGGTGATGATCTCAAACCCGGCCCCGCGGTCGTTCACCTCTTCGGCGCCAGCATCGAGCACGGCCACGAGGATGTCATCCTCTGTGACGCCATCGGTCTTGGTCACCGAGACCACGCCCTTGCGACTGAAGTTGTAGGCAACGCTGCCCGGGTCCCCCATGGTGCCGCCATTACGGGTCATCACGGTGCGCACATCCGCTGCCGCACGGTTCTTGTTGTCGGTGAGGCACTCGATCAACAGGGCGACGCCACCGGCCGCGTAGCCCTCGTACATAATGGTTTGGTAATCGACCGCTACACCGAGCTGGCCAGACCCCCGCTTGACCGCAGAGTCGATGTTCGAGTTCGGCACCGAGGTCTTCTTCGCCTTCTGGATGGCGTCAACGAGCGTCGGGTTGCCGGAGAGGTCTGCACCCCCGAGCTTGGCGGCGACTTCGATGTTCTTGATGAGTTTGGCGAACGACTTGGCACGGCGAGAATCTTTAATCGCCTTCTGGTGCTTGGTGGTTGCCCATTTGGAGTGGCCTGACATGATCAACATTCTAGCCAGCGGCGGGCCGCCCACCCGGCCGACTCCGCCGCCCACCCGCCGACCCCGGCCGCCGAGCCGCTTTCGGCGGGATGGGGCGGGGCGAAGCAGGTCATCCCGCCGAAACCACCTCGCCCCTGCCGGGGTGAAGCACCGCGCGCCGATCCAGCTCAGCCGCAGAGGGTCAGCCGCGCGAGCGCACCACGTGAAGGAAGTGCTCGTGGAAACGGGTATCCCCGGTCATCTCGGGATGGAAACTCGTGCCGAGCAGATTGCCCTGTTCCACCGCGACCACACGACCGTCAGCGAGAGTCGCGAGGGCCACGACTCCCTCACCCACCTGCTCTACCACGGGTGCGCGGATGAAGACCGCGTGCATCGGCAGCGCGCCAAGAGAGGGAATAGCCAGATCGGTTTCGAAGGAGTCCCGCTGCGAGCCGAACGCGTTGCGACGCACGGAGATATCGAGGCCACCGAGGCTCTCCTGTCCGGCG
Source organism: Frigoribacterium sp. (assembly GCA_025408445.1). Classification (GTDB taxonomy): domain Bacteria; phylum Actinomycetota; class Actinomycetes; order Actinomycetales; family Microbacteriaceae; genus Lacisediminihabitans. The sequence continues at coordinate 25,482 of JANYIZ010000004.1, forward strand.
ATTGCGTCGAGCACCCGATCGGCGAGCATGATCAGGCCAGCGCACGTGCCGTAGACCGGAAGCCCGGATCGGATGGCGCTCTTCAGCGGGCCAGCGAGCCCGAACATCCGCGACAGCTTGTCCATGACAGATGACTCGCCGCCCGGAATGACGAGGCCCGCCACCTGGGCAAGCTCTTCCGGGCGGCGGATGGCTCTGGCATCCGCCCCGAGCGACTTGAGCAGCGCGATGTGTTCGCGGAAGTCACCCTGGAGTGCAAGCACACCGACGATCGGTGCGGCCTGCTCGATTGGGACCGAACTACCAGCCACGTTCGGCGAGGCGGTGCGGCGCGGGGAGGTCGGACACGTTGATGCCGACCATCGCTTCTCCGAGGCCTCTGGACGCGTCCGCGATGGCGGACGGGTCGTCGAAGAATGTTGTCGCCTTCACAATGGCCGCCGCACGCGCTTCGGGGTTTCCGGACTTGAAGACACCCGACCCGACGAAAACTCCGTCGGCGCCGAGCTGCATCATCATCGCGGCGTCTGCCGGGGTGGCTACGCCACCGGCCGTAAACAACACGACGGGAAGCTTGCCCGTGCGCGCGATCTCGAGTACGAGTTCATACGGTGCCTGCAGTTCTTTTGCCGCGACATACAGCTCGTCGTGGCCTTTGGCCGCAAGGGCGCGGATCTCCGAGGTGATGGTCCGGATGTGCTTGGTCGCCTCGGAGACGTCGCCGGTGCCTGCCTCACCCTTGGAGCGGATCATCGCCGCGCCCTCGTTGATCCGACGAAGGGCCTCACCAAGGTTCGTCGCGCCGCAGACGAAGGGGATGGTGAATGGCCACTTGTCAATGTGGTTCACATAGTCCGCCGGTGACAACACCTCGGACTCGTCGATGTAGTCCACTTTCAGGCTTTGCAGAATCTGCGCCTCGACAAAGTGACCGATTCGTGCTTTCGCCATGACCGGGATCGAAACCTCGGCCATAATCGACTCGATCAAGTCAGGGTCGCTCATCCGGGCGACACCGCCCTGGGAGCGAATGTCGGCGGGAACACGCTCGAGGGCCATGACCGCGACGGCGCCGGCATCTTCCGCGATGCGTGCCTGAGCGGCGGTCACGACGTCCATGATGACGCCTCCCTTGAGCATCTCGGCGAGACCACGTTTCACGCGACTCGAGCCAAGGTTTTCGGTGCTGCTGCTGCTGCTGGTGGTGTCGTTCACTTCTCGCCTCTCTGATGCCCCGCAGGTGCGGCGGGGCGACTCCATTCTAAGCCGGGGAAACTGAGCGTTGCGGTGGACTACGGGTGCGGCCAGGCCGCCGCGACCTCGGCACGCACCTCACCGAGGAGGCGCGGCATCGCTTTTGTCCCCGCGATGATCGGGAAGAAGTTTGAATCCTGCGCCCAGCGCGGGACGATGTGCTGGTGGAGGTGTTCCGCGATCCCCGCGCCAGCAATACCACCCTGGTTCATGCCAATGTTGAAGCCGTCGCAGTGTGAGGTTTTGCGCAATACTCGCATCGCCGTTTGGGTGAGGGCCGCTATCTCCGCGACCTCTTCGACGGTGGCATCGTCGTAGCTCGCGACGTGGCGGTAGGGGCACACCAGCAGGTGACCGGCATTGTAGGGAAACAGGTTGAGTAGCACGTAACAGGTCTTTCCGCGCGCGACGATGAGGGACTTCTCGTCACTCAACGAGGGAGCGATACAGAAGGGGCATTCGTCTGCGTGGGGCTGCGGGCCGGCCGTGATGTAGACGAGTCGGTGCGGTGTCCACAGGCGCTGGAACGCATCCGGAACCGCGGCAAAGTCTTCAGACAACTCGATCTCGACACCATCGAAGTCGCTTGCGTCATACTGGCTCTCCCCGTTGATGGGTATGCCGTCGTCGCCGGGCACGCTCACACCTGTGCCCGGGTCGCGATCGCGGAGGTGATCCGTTCGATCGCCTCAGCGACCGGCACTCCGTTGTCCTGGCTGCCGTCGCGGTAGCGGAAGCTGACGGCGCCGGCCGCTCGGTCCTCTTCGCCGGCGATGAGTTGGAACGGTACCTTCAGTTTGGTGTGATTGCGGATCTTCTTCGGCATGCGGTCATTGGAGTCATCCAGCTCCGCACGCACTCCGACCTGCCGCAACTGGCGGATGACGTCGCCCAGGTACTGTTCGTATTGTTCGGCCACCGGGATTCCGACGACCTGCACCGGTGACAGCCAGACCGGGAAAGCCCCGGCATAGTGCTCGAGCAGAATCGCGAAGAACCGTTCGATCGAGCCGAGAAGGGCACGGTGGATCATCACGGGCTGCTGGCGGGTGCCGTCGGCGGCTGTGTACTCCAGTCCAAACCGCTCGGGCTGGTTGAAGTCCAGCTGCACTGTCGACAGCTGCCAGGTGCGCCCGATCGCATCGCGCGCCTGCACGGATATCTTGGGGCCATAGAACGCCGCCCCCCCGTGGTCCATCACGAACTCGAGTCCGGATTCGCTCGCCACCTGACGAAGGGTCTCCGTCGCGTCATCCCACGCCTCATCGGTGCCGACGGACTTCTCGGGGTCGCGAGTCGACAGCTCGAGGTAGAAGTCGTCGAGGCCGTAGCCGCGAAGCGTTTCGAAGACGAAGTCGAGTTGGCTGGCGATCTCCTCCTTCACCTGCTCGGGAGTGACGTAGATGTGCGCGTCGTCCTGGGTGAGTCCACGCACGCGGGTAAGCCCCGACAGTGTTCCGCTCTTCTCGTAGCGATACACGGTGCCGAATTCAGCGAGGCGCAACGGAAGTTCGCGATAGCTGCGTCCCCTGGCGCGGAAGATGAGGTTGTGAAACGGGCAGTTCATCGGCTTGAGGTAGTAGTCCTGGCCCTGCCGGGTGACGTGGCCCTCGTCATCCACCTCCTCATCGAGGTGCATCGCGGGAAACATGCCGTCCCTGTACCACTGCAGGTGCCCGCTGGTCTCGAACAGTGTGCCCTTGGTGATGTGCGGCGAGTAAACCTGCTCATAGCCGTTGGCGACGAGACGCTCGCGCATGTAGTTCTCGATCTCGGCGCGGATGATTCCGCCCTTGGGGTGGAACACCGCAAGGCCGGACCCGATCTCGTCGGGGAAAGAGAACAGGTCGAGTTCGGCTCCGAGCTTGCGATGGTCGCGCTTGGCCGCCTCCTCCTGCCGCGTGATGTACGCGCGCAGATCGTCTTTGGTGGCCCACGCAGTTCCATAAACACGTTGCAGCTGCTTGTTCTTCTCCGAGCCGCGCCAGTAGGCAGCGGCGCTCCGGGTGAGCGAGTAGCCGTTTCCAATCAGACGGGTATTCGGCAGGTGCGGACCCCGACAGAGGTCTTTCCAGACGGTCTCACCCGTGCGAGGATCCACGTTGTCGTAGATGGTGAGCTCGGCTCCCCCTACCTCCACCGATTCATTGTCGTCGGTGCCTCCGGCGCCCTCGGTGGGGTGCCCCTTGAGGCCGATGAGCTCAAGCTTGTATGGCTCGTTCGCCAGCTCGGCACGGGCCTCCTCATCGGAGACGACACGACGCACGAAACGCTGGCCCGACTTGATGATGCGCACCATCGCCTTATCGATTGCCTTGAGGTCATCGGGGGTCAGAGGCGTCTCAACGTCAAAGTCATAGTAGAAACCGCTAGTGATCGGAGGGCCAATTCCGAGCTTCGCCGCCGGGTTGATCGATTGGAGTGCCTGCGCGACCACGTGAGCCGCAGAATGACGCAAGATACTCAGCCCATCGGGCGAAGAGATCAGCACCGGCTCCGCAGTCTCGCCGGCTGCTACAGCCGCGGCGAGGTCACGCAGTTCATCCCCGACCCTCATCGCAACGATCTTTCGGTCGGTGAAGAGCTCAAACCCGGTGGTCGTCTGCGCCGCCGTGATCGACTCGAGAACGGACTCGTTGTCGGCAGGCGAATCTGACACGACGGATGTGCTCCTTGGGGTGCGTGGGAGCCTGAGGCTCAGAACTGAATGGGCGGTGTGTCAACTTTAGCGTCGTGCAGGGATCCCTCCGGCGTCGCTCACCGTCGACGCGCGACAGTTCAGCTGAGGAACAGTCCTCTTCCGCGGGTGCGCCGCTTCACTGCCCGCGCGACCGCGGCGGAGATGTCCGCCGATGCCACGGCGGCGAACTCGACCGGAGAGGCGATCACCGCTGCGATGTGCTCGATCCTCGAGGCATCCGGAATGCGGGAGGTGGCGACGAGCACGGTTCCATTCGCCTGGTCACGCACCGGAAACCAGTTCTCCGAGAGATAGACCTCGTCGGGCCACTGGTCCACCAGCTCGTAATCCACATGCGTTCGGGCGAGGTTGAGGGCAGGAAGATTCCACGCGTGCGCGAGTACCGACCGGAGTGCTACTGGTTCGACGACTCCCTCGGCTACGAGCACAGCGTCGATCGCCACTCCCGAGACAGTGTGTTCGAGAAGGGCACGAGCCAGTTGCCCGTTCGACACAAGCCCCGATTCGACGAGCAGATCGGCGAAAGCGGCACCCTCGGCGGACGTGTCATCGCTTCCCGGGTTCATGAGACCATTTTGCGCGACGGTGGCCGCGAAGGATATTCCCCACTAGGCGGGACAGACGCAGTGGTCATCGCCGTTGTCTGCGAGGAAAAAGGCAAGGCCCCGAACCATGGTTCAGGGCCTTGCCGGTGTGAGCGATACTGGGATCGAACCAGCGACCTCTTCCGTGTCAGGGAAGCGCGCTACCGCTGCGCCAATCGCTCAAACTGTGTAATTCCATCCTTCGAGGTGGCGACGGGATTTGAACCCGTGTGGACGGCTTTGCAGGCCGCTGCCTCGCCTCTCGGCCACGCCACCGCGCATGACTCTCGCGAGTCACTTACAGTGAAATCTACTTCACTCGAGCGGATGACGAGATTCGAACTCGCGACCCTCACCTTGGCAAGGTGATGCGCTACCACTGCGCCACATCCGCACTGCTCGCATTTCTGCTTGCGTCCCTGACTCTAGCTGATGCCCCGAGTCTCGCCAAACCGTTCGACGGTCCGGCGTGGCGACGTGGACCGCGCTTAGATATGGCAGTATTGGCGAGTCAGGGCGATTGGCGCAGTTGGTAGCGCGCTTCGTTCACACCGAAGAGGTCATCGGTTCGAGTCCGGTATCGCCCACAACCCTTCCTGGCGCCATTGCTCCTCCGAGGAGTGGCAAGTTTTTTCGGACCGGTTCCACCAAGGGCCGCGCACCGCTGAACTGTGTGAGCACTCCCGGCGAAAACAGCGTGGAGTCCGGCGGTCGATCGGCCAGCCCAAGCAACCCAGCGGCGGCGAGAAGGTTGTCGTCCAGATCGAGGAGTTCGGCGCTGACCAGAGGCCAGGCGCCATGTTGGTTCGCCTGCACTGCGGTGTTCCCGCCGCGTCCGACAAAGAGTCGCCAGCGTGCGGTGAGAAAGTCGGCCAGCGGATCGTCTGCCACCGGAAGCGCTGATGCCCGGCTCACGATCCTTGTCGTCGGACCATCACGCCCGATGCGTCGGCTTTCGTAGCGGTAGTCCTGCCCGTCCCGCCCGAAGTTCGCAGAAGCCCAAAAATACGGGAGTCCAAACGCCGCGCGGGCGGCGACAACCGCAACGAGCCTTGATGCTTCGAGCGACGCGAAGACGACACCCCGTCGCCCGAACTCGTCCACTCCGTAGAGCCTCACATTCACCTCGGTGAAAGTACCGAAGTACGGCACGGGCGGTCCTCCGAAGAACGCGGAGCCGATCATGCGAAACGGAATGAGACCAACCCAGGAGCTTCCGCCGAAGACATCGGGCACAATCCCGGGAGGCAGAAGCGGAGCGACCACCGAGGCGTCCACTCTCCAATGCAGGAAGGTAACGTCGGCCCAGAACTGTTGCAGCACCGGGCGCCCCGGAAGAATTGGCGCGGTCTGCGAGATTGGCTCCACAAGCCCAGCCTATGCTTGCCCAATGTCAAGTCTTGCCAGCCGCCTCATGCCCGCTGTGATGACCCTGCGTGGAGCGAAGCGTGTTTTCTCCTCGGCCGAGGCGATGCAGCGCAAGCTCGTCCGCCAGTCGGCCGGTCGGCCGCCCAAATCGACTCCGCCAGCGCGCCTGTCAAAAACTGTCGATATCCGCGTGCGGGAAATCGCGGGCTGGACGGTCTACGAAATCAGTCCGAAGGGAAAGACCCCACCCCGACGCGCTCTCTACCTGCATGGCGGATGCTACGTGTTCGAAATCGCGCTGCAGCACTGGCTCTTCGTAGCAAAGCTTGCCGTCGAGACGAACACGCGGTTCCTGGTGCCGATCTATCCGCTTGCCCCGGCGGAAACGGCCGACACCATCGTGCCGAAGGCCACGGATCTCGCGCTTGGGCTGATCGAGGAGGTGGGAAGTGAGAACACGAGTGTTCTTGGTGATTCAGCCGGTGGAGGCATGGCACTCGCCGTCGCGATGCAGCTACGGGATCGTTGCATCCCGGCTCCACACAGCACCGTGCTCATCTCGCCCTGGCTCGACATCACCGGCACCGACCCACAGCTTGCGGTGATTGCTCCGCACGATCCCTGGCTCGCCGTGCCCGGCTCTCACTTCGCTGGCGGTGTCTATCGGGGTGCCCTGCTCGAAACCGATCCTCGTGTCAGCCCCCTCTACGGTGACCTTCACGGACTGGGTTCCCTCACGATGTTCAGCGGCACGAGGGACATCCTGAACGCGGATGCCACGAAATTCCTGTCGCTCGCCCGCGCCGCCGGACTCGCGATCGACTACCACGAGGTGCCGGACATGATTCACGTGTTCCCGATCCTGCCAATCCCCGAGGGCACCGCAGCCCGAGCGGTCGTCGCGCGATCCATGGCGGGCTGAACGCCAGAAATATCACCCGGTCACCCCAGCCACCGAAGGCTATCGGCGTGGCAACGAACGTTCACGCGACGGCCACCGCTGCACCAGCCACCCGAACCCCGCCCCGACAAGTCCTCCACCGGCGACAGAGACGACCGTGACGAAGACTTGCCCGAGCACCAACTCTGGCTGACCGGTGTAGATGTAGCCGATATTCGTGCCGAGGGCCCCGAGGAGTACGACGCTGATGGCCGCGCCGACGGCCAGCGTCGCCACCGGCCAGGCACGCAGCCGATCGGGAAGAAGAGCGCAGACGGCTCCCGCCACAATGCCGATTGCGGCCGCGAGTGGCGGCGTCACGAACGCGCAGGCCGGCACTGCGGCAGCCACCCCGGCCAGGAGTCCGGTGACGAAGCCGGACGCAGTCGTGCGACGGAAACGGAGGCGTTCGACGACGGATGCCGCGGCCGCCGCGACCGCCGGAATCACGAGCGCGCTCACCACGATGATCGGCACCATGTCGTCTGCCGCGAGTTCGAGGCCGACCACCCAGCCGACTGTCGCGAACCAGACAAGAACTGAGGGCACCACGATCGGCCAGCCCTCTGCACGGGATGAGAGCACGGCATCCGGAGGCCGACGGACCAGTGCGGTGCCGATCGCCACGCCACCACCAGCGACAAGGGTGGGCAGCGCTCCCCCCAAATCGATGACTCCCAGTCGGGTGCCGAACGGGTCGAAGAGAGTGGCGAACACCGTCGACGCCACCGGCAAGAAGACGATCGCTGTCGCAGCACCGGCAACCACGAGCCGCTTCGGCACCGATTCTGTTTCCAGCAGTGACGTAGCGAGGGTCGCGAACAGGGCGCCAAGGGCTGCGAGCGGACCGACGAGCAGTAGGGGTAGGACGATGAGCTCGATCGAACACGCGATGGTTACGATCGCTCCACCCGTGCCGGCTACCAGGACCGTTTGCGCCCAGTCCCCGGGTGCGATGCGCTTCTCGACGAAGGCAAGGAGGACGGTGACCGCGAGGATCGAGACGATGGCAAGTGCGCTGAAGCCCAGGCTCACACCATCCATCTGATGCCCTTCTGCGAGGGGCACCTGCGCGGCGCCGTCCCAGACAACACTAGGGCGGACACAGGCAGGGCGCCGTCCCGAAGGACAGCGCCCTGCCCTCAGAGGCCGGGCTAGACGGTCTCGAGGGCGTAGCCCTCTTCTCCGTGGACGATGGTGTCGACGCCAGCGACCTCGTCTTCGTTGGTGATGCGGAAGCCCATGGTCTTCTGGATGACGGTGCCGATGATCCAAGCGAGACCGAACGAGTAGATCAAGATGGCGAAGGCTCCGACAGCCTGAACTACCAGCTGGTAGAAACTCCCACCATAAAGAAGACTCGAGAAGTCGCTCGTGGCGACGCCCTTTGCGTCGTAGAAGTGGGTAAATCCGAAGATGCCGATGTAGAGCGTGCCGAGCAAACCCCCGACGAGGTGAATGCCCACCACATCGAGGGAGTCGTCGAAGCCGAGCTTGAACTTCAGGTCGATCGCGAGGGCACAAACCGCACCGGCGAGGATACCGAGAAGAAGTGCGAACCCGGGAGTGAGGATATTGCAGGCGGGCGTGATCGCCACGAGACCTGCCACCGCTCCCGATGCGGCACCGATTGAGGTCGGCTTGCCGTCTTTAATCTTCTCCACAATCAGCCAGCCGAGGATTGCAGCGGCCGGGGCGGCGAGCGTGTTGATCCAGGCGATTGCGGCGACACCGTCGACCGCGGCCTCGGAGCCGGCGTTGAATCCGAACCATCCGAACCACAGCAGTGCGGCGCCGAGCAGTGTGAGCGGCACGTTGTGAGGCTTGGATAGGCCCTTTTTGAAGCCAACGCGCTTGCCGAGAACCAGGGCAAGTGCAAGACCCGCAGCACCCGCATTGATGTGCACCGCAGTACCACCAGCGAAGTCATTGACGTGAAGCACTGCGGGTGCCCAGCCGTCTGCGAGGTTGAAGACCCAGTACGCGACGGGGAAGTAAACCAGGGTCGCCCACACGCCCGCGAAGACCATCCAAGCGCCGAATTTGGCGCGGTCGGCGATTGCTCCCGAGATCAGCGCGACGGTGATGATCGCGAACGTGGCCTGGAATCCTGCGAACGCGAGACCGCTTAGATCGGGTGTGATCCCGTCCTTGCCCATCAAACTACTCAGTCCCCAGTCCGGGGTTCCGAGGAAGTGCGGGATCGACGCTTTTCCGAAGGACAGGCCGTAGCCGTACAGCACCCACAGCACACCGATGAGCCCCATCGCGCCGAAGCTCATCATCATCATGCTGATGACGCTCTTGGCGCGCACCATTCCCCCGTAGAAGAAGGCGACACCGGGGGTCATGATGAGCACGAGTGCCGCGGCCACCAGCAGCCAGAGCGAGTTCAGATTGGATGTTATGCCGTCGGTCGTGGCATTGGTAAGCACGGACAATTCGACCATGGGTTGGGGTTGCCTCTCTCTTTTTCCACAGGACTCCTGCGGGGCGTTGTGCACGATGCCTGACACCGGGCTGCGGTGCGTCGATCCACCTCGGGATGGGGACAGTTTGGTTGGCCGATATTTCCACGAGCGTGTCCCCGTGTTTCACCGCTGTTACGTGCTGCCCGCGTATGTAAACATCCTGTTTCCGAAGCGCCGCCCGCGGGCGATCGGGGCGTGAGCCTCGCTCCCTGAGGTTCCTCGTAGACTGAGCGGGATGGGATCAGTGGCTAGATGAAATTCTTTCGAAGCGAGCGTTATGCCGCTTTTCTTCTTTTAGGCGCAGCGATTCTCGGTGTAATTCTCGCGAATTCTACGCTCGGACCTGCACTTCAGGGCCTTCGGGATTCGCATCTTCCCATCTCGTGGCTTGGGCTGGATCTCTCCGTCGGACACTGGGTCACCGATGGGCTGCTCGCTATTTTCTTCTTCCTCGCCGCGATCGAGCTCAAGCACGAACTCGCGCACGGCGAGCTCGACAGTGCACGAAAAGCCCTCGTGCCAACCATCGCCGCGGTGGGTGGAGTTATCGCGCCTGTCGCAATCTTCCTGCTGATGGTGCCCGACCGTGATCTCTCCAAGGGTTGGCCGATCCCCACGGCGACGGACATCGCTTTCGCACTCGGGGCGCTTGCACTCGTCGGTCGTGCACTTCCCTCGCGGATCCGGGCCCTGCTGCTGGCTCTCGCGGTGATCGATGATCTCATCGCGATCCTCATCATCGCGTTCTTCTTCACCGATGATCTCCGACCGCTTCCGCTGATCGCCGCCGTGCCCGTCGTACTCCTCTTCGGGTGGCTGAGCAGACGCGCCCGGTCGGCACCGATCGCGGGCCTGCTGATCGTTCTCGGCATCGCGGCCTGGGTGCTCGTGCACCTCTCGGGCATCCACGCCACGATCGCCGGAGTAGCGCTCGGACTGATTATGGCGGGCAAGAGCGGCGGTCGCACGCGGCACGCACTAGAACCGTGGAGCAACGGCATCATCCTGCCCGTGTTCGCGTTCGTCGCCGCGCTCGTTGTGCTTCCGTCAGTGGGCATCGGCGAACTGAGCCCCGTGTTCTGGGCCATCATCGTCGCCCTGCCGGTCGGCAAACTGATCGGCATCACCGGCGGGGCACTGGTGGCTAATCGGTTTGCCTCCAAGCGCCAGCGCATTCCCCTCGGCGACATCGTCGCCGTCGCCGGTCTCGGCGGAATCGGCTTCACCGTCTCGTTGTTGATGAATGAACTCGCGTACGCGAACCAGCCGGAAGTCGCTGTCGAGGGAACACTTGCTGTCCTCATCGCGTCAGTGATCGCGGCGGTCATCGGCGTGATCCTCACGGCGATCCGGGCGCGCCACTATCGCTCGATCGACGCCTAGCTTTTTGCGCGTGCTCGATCGCTAGACCTGGCCGGCGGTCAGCGCGATGAGGCGCGACACCGCACGAAGGTACTTCTTGCGGTAGCCGCCGGCGAGCATGTCCTCGTCGAACACCTGGTCGAGGGGCGTCCCAGTGGCGAGAATGCGAACCTGCGCGTCATACAGCCGGTCGACGAAGGCGACAAGACGGAGGGCATCCGTCTGGTTGGAAAGGCCACGGACGCCGGTCACTGCGATTCCGTCAAGTCCATCGATCATGCGCACGTATCGCGACGGATGCACCGTGGACAGATGCGCAATCACGGCGTCAAAGGTGTCGACCGTCACGACTCCCGAAAGCTGCTCCAGCGCTGTGCCGAACTCGCTGTCACCGGTGCTGATGGCCTGCCCCTCCATGTCCCGGCGGCGATAGTCCAGTCCGTCTATGCGGATCGTGGTGAACCGGGCGGCGAGTGCATCGATTTCCCGCAGAAAGTCCTGGGCGGCGAAGCGACCCTCACCAAGCGCATTTGGCGGGGTGTTCGAAGTCGCGGCGATGCGGGAGCCTGAGGCGACAAGCTCCGAGAGCAGGCGCGACATGAGTCGGGTGTCTCCAGGGTCGTCGAGCTCGAACTCGTCAATGCAGACCAGCGTCGCGCCCTTCAGTTGCGAGACAGCACCGGCATAGCCGAGCGCTCCGACAAGCGCCGTGTATTCGATAAAGGTGCCGAAATACTTGCGTCCGGGAGCGAGATGCCAGAGAGCCGCGAGCAGGTGAGTCTTACCGACGCCGAAACCCCCGTCGAGATAAATCCCCGGCAGCTCGACCGGTGGTTTGCGCCGGGAGAACAATCCACCGCTGTTCTTCCGTGAGAAAACGTGCGCAAAATTACGGATGGCCGCAACGGCGGCGCCCTGCGACGGATAGTCCCTGTCCGGTCGGTAGGAGTCGAGAGTTGCCGTCTCAAATTGGCGCGGCGGAACCAGGTGCTTCACCATTTCTGCTGGGGTGATCGAAGAGTCCCGATCGAGAAGGCTACCTCGGGAAATCACCTGGTCGGCGGTCACGAATCGATGGGCCCTCACGCTTGCGGAAAGATGTGTCGAAGTCTTACGAAAACGATCTGTCTATCAGGTCGGGTGCGTAGATTCATAATGGTGAGTTACGAGCCTAGCTCTCTGCCCACAGCCAAATCGCCGCCCGTCGAGGCGCCAACCGGAGGTACCAAATGACCGTCGAGGTCGACCAATCCCCTAGCTTCACGGCATTCGCGCACCCCCGGCGTCTCGTCAGCACAGACTGGCTCCGTGCTCACCTCGGCACACCGGGGCTTGTCGTCGTCGAATCTGATGAAGACGTACTCCTCTACGAGACCGGACATGTCCCCGGCGCTGTCAAGATCGACTGGCACACCGATCTCAACCACCCGGTGGAGCGCGACTACATCGACGGATCGCAGTTCGCCGCACTGGTCGGCTCCAAAGGCATCGGCCGCGACACGACCGTCGTGATCTATGGCGACAAAAATAACTGGTGGGCGGCCTATGCCCTCTGGGTGTTCACCCTCTTCGGCCATAAAGACGTGCGCCTGCTCGACGGCGGACGGGCAAAGTGGGAGGCCGAGGGGGGCGAGTACGTCACCAAGACCTCGACACCGGTCGCGGTCGAGTACCCGGTGGTCGAACGTGACGATTCCGCCATCCGTGCCTACAAAGACGACGTGCTCGCCCACTTTGGTAACCCGCTGATCGACGTGCGTTCACCCGAGGAATTCAGTGGTGAGCGCACCACTGCACCGGCCTATCCGGAGGAGGGTTCATTGCGAGCCGGACACATCCCGAGCGCTCAAAATGTGCCGTGGGCCAAGGCGGTCGCCGAGGATGGAACGTTCCGACCACTTCCCGAGCTCGACGCGATCTACCGCATCGGGGCGGGACTTTCGGACGGTGACGACGTGATCGCCTACTGCCGCATCGGGGAACGATCCGCCCATACCTGGTTCGTGCTCACCCATCTGCTCGGTTTTGAAGGAGTGCGCAACTACGACGGATCGTGGACGGAATGGGGCTCCGCTGTGCGGGTACCGATCGCCATGGGCTCTGAGCCAGGCCCGGTACCGAACCACTGACCGCCACCAGTACCGCGTTCACCATCAATAACCCCCGCGTACGGCTGATCGACAGGCATCAATACTCCGGCAGATGGGATACTTGAGCTCTATGATCAGCAGCAAACTTCCCGACTCCCTCGTGCAGATTCGCGAGGACTTCCGCGAACTCGAACGGAGCGACCGGCTCGTTCTGCTGCTCGAATTCGCCAACGAACTTCCCGCGCTTCCCCCGCGCTATGCAGAACATCCCGACCTTCTTGAACGAGTCGTGGAATGCCAGTCACCGGTGTTCATCTTTGTGGAAGTGGATGACAAGCACCTCGTTCACCTTCATGCCACTGCTCCCAAGGAGGCGCCGACGACCCGTGGCTTCGCTTCGATCTTAGTGCAGGGGCTCTCAGGGCTCACCGTCGACGAGGTGCTCGAGGTACCCGATGACTTCCCCAACACCATCGGGCTCACCGAGGCGGTCAGCCCGCTGCGAATTCGGGGCATGACCGCGATGCTCGCGCGCGCCAAGCGTCAGCTGCGCGAGAAAACCACCGCATGATTGTGCGGCGGCTGTTCCCCGAGGCTGGCCAAGCGATCGAGCTCGAGGCCGCGGATGCCCGCACCCGGCTCGCCGAGTTGTACGCGCTGCCCGGGGTCGACACCCTGCGCATCAACCTTGTCGCGACCGTCAGTGGGAGCGCAGCTGGCGGGGACGACACCTCCGAGACGCTTACCAATCGCGCGGATCGCAAGATCCTCGGCGTCATCCGGCGCGATAGCGATGTAGTGCTCGTGGGTGCGGCAAGCGTTCGTGCCGAGGGCTACCAGCTTCCCCGCACCGCACCCCTTGCCATCGTCACGAGCACCGGGGATCTCGGTGGCCACCGCCTCACCGTCGACCCCGATCGTTTCCCACCGATCGTGCTCTGTCCGGCCCCGGCCGCCGAAACCGCTCGCGCCGCCCTTCCCGCTGCAGAGATCGTGGTTGTACCGGACCGCGCCGGACGGATGTCCGCCATCGACATCGTGTCTACCCTGCGGGCCCGCGGGCTCCGCCGCATCGTCTGCGAAGGCGGCCCGTCGCTCGCCGCGCAGATGCTCGATGCCCGTCTGGTAGATGAATTGTGCCTCTCCACGAGTCCGATCGCCGGAGGGGTGTTCCTTCCCATATTCGGCAGCGCGGCGGTCACGTCACACCGGCTCGAACTGGCCCAGTTGCTTGTCGACGATACAAGCACTCTTTATGCTCGGTGGCGCGTTCTGGCCTGAAGTTAGTCCGCTGACAACGGCGCCGTAGCCAGCCAGTGACGGATGGCAGCGTTCCAGCGGTCGCGATCGAAATTCCACAACTTGGTGTGGCCAGCGACAGTGAATCTCTCGTAGGTCACGATGTCGGGCCTCGCGGCGGCAAGTGCCAATGATGCCGTGGCGGGAATGAACCCGTCGTCGTCACTGTGCATCAACAGGATGGGCACGTGCAGTTCGGCGGATCGACGCACGAAGTCGAGCCGTGGGAGGTCGATCGGCTCATGCTGGCCGGTGAGGCGACCCGCCCACTTCATCCCGAGAAGAGCGATCACTCCCGAGCGGATCGGGTTCGGTAGTCCGAGGAGTCCGCCCTGGAAACGGAGGGCCGTCACCCAATCGATCACCGGCGAATCCAGCACAATCCCGCGCACCACCCCGGCGAGATCAGAGCGAGTCACTGTCTGAAGCACCGTCGCTCCACCCATTGACCAGCCCATGAGCACCACATCCGTGGCGCCGTGATCCACCGCGAATCGGATGGCCGCCGCGACGTCATGCCACTCGGTGTCGCCAAGGCCGTAACGCCCATCGAGGCTGGACGGAGCATCCCCATCATTGCGATAGGAGACGAGCAGCGCAGTGAATCCGGCCGCCCGAAACACGGGAACGGCCCTCAAGGTCTCCTCCCGGCGCACGGCACGCCCGTGCACCTCGATCACCCAGCGCGTGGTCGGCGCCTCCGCCGGCACGACCCAGGCGGGCGCAGGGCCCAGTTCTGTCTCTATGTCGACGTCCTCGAACGGAAATCCGAGATCGGCTGGACCGGTATAGAACCAGCCGCTGAAACGGCCACGACGGGCGCGCGCGAGGTCCCCGCGGTCCACACCGAGCAGGCGACGAATGACGGCGTCCGGTGTCTGCGCGACGATATCGCCGACGCGAGCGTGTCCGCTCCCGTCGGCGAAAAACAGGCTGTATTCGCCGGGAAGACGGGAATCCACGTTCGAGGAGAGCGTCACCAGGTCTCCGGCCCCATCGACCGAGAGTATTCGGGTGTCCTCCGGTCGGCGCCTCGGGGGTGTGACGACGGTGCGCGCCACGAGCAGAGTCACCACAGCGACGGTCGTGGCGGCGATAGTCGCCACCACTCCGGCCACTGCGAGCGCTCCAGGAATCCAGGGAACCGCTTTAACGGCGTGCCGCCGGGAATCTGCCACAGCTGAACTTTAGTCTTCACTCGTGCCCGAAACCGCCAGAGGACAACCGGAGCCGGCCCCGTTCCGCGCCGCACTCGATGCCATCCGTCGTGCCGCCCTTCGGCCAGAGCTTGTGCTGACCGAAATCCCGTCGCCTGGCGGCGATCTCGCCCCATTCAGCATCGCCCTCGCGGCGGACGTCACCCCAGCCCGTCATGATTCGGATTCTGACGTCGGTACCGGGCGCTTTATCCTGCTCTACGATCCCTCCGCTCCCGAGGCGTGGGGCGGGGTCTTTCGCGTGGTGTGCTACGCGCAGGCCCCGCTGGAAACCGATATCGGCCTCGACCCCTTTCTCGCGGATGTCGCGTGGTCGTGGCTTGTCGACGCACTCGATGCCCGCGGTGCCCGCTACAACTTGGAATCAGGCACCGCAACGCGAATACTCTCCACAGGTTTTGGAGAGCTCGCAGCACAGGGGGACGGCGCGCAAATCGAGCTTCGCGCCTCCTGGACTCCCCTCGATGCCCACGACATCACCTCGCATGTGGAAGGCTGGGGGGAATTGCTGTGCATGCTGGCGGGACTGCCGCCGGCTGTCGAAGGAGTGAGTGTGCTAGCGGCCCGCAGAGATCGGACGTGAGCGACACCGGAAAAGAGCCGGTGTTCCTCGACGGTACGGAGTCCCATGACTGTGCCGAAGTGACCGCGAGCGGGCGGAGCGTGCGGAGCGTGCTCCCCGCGTTACCGGTCGAGACTCCCCCGGTCGAGACTCCCCCGGTCGAGGCCGAGCAGGCCCCTCACGTTGAAGTTCACGTCATTGAAACCCGTGAGGAGTACCTCGAGGCCGTCTCGGCGATCGCGTCCGGTACCGGCCCTATCGCAATCGATGCCGAGCGCGCATCCGGCTTCCGCTATTCGCAACGCGCTTATCTCATCCAGGTTTTCCGTCGTGGTTCCGGGGTCTTCCTATTCGACCCTCCCGCGATCGGTTCCTTCGCGGAACTCGACGCCGTCATCCGCGACGAGGAGTGGGTGCTGCATGCTGCAAGCCAGGACCTCGCGTGCCTGCGCGAAGTGGGACTCGATCCCACCCGTATCTTCGATACCGAGCTCGGCGCGCGGCTTGCTGGCCTTCCCCGGGTGGGCCTCGGCACGGTCGTGGAAGACCTGCTCGGCATCCACCTTGCCAAGGAGCATTCTGCAGCGGACTGGTCGACGAGACCGCTGCCGCAGTCCTGGCTCGTCTACGCGGCCCTCGATGTGGAATTGCTTCCCGATCTGAGGGATGCGATGGCCGCACTTCTCGAGGACGCGGGCAAGTCCGAGATCGCTCGCCAGGAATTCTCCGCAGTGCTCACCCGAGAGGCAAAAATCGTCACCGGTGACGCCTGGCGACGGCTCTCCGGGCTACACACGGTGCGCGGCGTACACAATCTCGCTATTGCTCGCGAACTGTGGGGGGCACGCGACAGATTCGCCCGCGAAATCGATACAGCTCCCGGGCGGTTGATTCCTGATTCCTCGCTCATCGCCGCCGCGAAAGCGATGCCTGAATCGCGCCACGGCCTCGCGTCTCTGCGCGACTTCAGCGGTCGCGCCAGTCGATCGGAATTGCCGCGCTGGTGGGCCGCAATCGAGGTGGGCCGCACGACCGAGGACTTGCCCGCTCTGCGAGTGACGAGTGAGGCGATGCCCCCGCCCCGAGTCTGGAGCGACCGCAATCCGGAGGCAGATAAGCGCCTCAAGGCGGCGCGCGCCGCAATCACTGTCGTCTCGATCGAGACGAGAATCCCGGTCGAGAACCTCTTGACGCCGGAGTTGCTGCGACGTCTCGCCTGGACTCCACCCGAGCCGCTCGAGATCGGCAGCGTTCGTTCCGACCTCATCGGGTTCGGCGCGCGGCAATGGCAGGTTGACGCTATCGCACAGGTGATCCTCGATGCCTTTGTCGATGGCGACCAAATTATCGAACCGGGTGTCGAGCCGGTTTCGTAGGAACAGTCAAACGATTCTCAGGGGGTTTTTTGCCCGTTTAGGCTCTTTGCTATTACCGATAAGCGAAAAGAGGCATTGTGGCCGAGAGACATGAAGTCGTGTTCGTCGATGGGGTTCGTACCCCGTTCGGACGCGCTGGCGAAAAGGGAATGTACTGGAACACCCGAGCAGACGACCTGATCGTCAAGGCCATCGTCGGCCTGCTAGAGCGCAACCCGGATCTGCCACAGGACCGGATCGACGAAGTCGCGATTGCCGCGACCACACAGCAGGGCGACCAGGGGCTCACTCTCGGACGCACGGCCGCTCTACTCGCCGGCCTGCCAAAGTCTGTGCCCGGCTTCGCGATCGACCGTATGTGTGCGGGAGCGATGACTTCGGTCACCACGCTGGCCGGAGGCATTGCTTTTGGAGCCTACGATCTCACCCTCGCGGGCGGCGTCGAGCACATGGGCCGTCATCCGATGGGCTTCGGCGCGGACCCCAACCCACGTTTTCTCTCGGAGAAGCTCGTGAGCGCTGAAGCGCTCAATATGGGTTCAACCGCTGAGCGAATCCATGATCGTTTCCCCGAACTCACGAAGGAGCGGTCCGACCGCTACGCGCTGGCCAGCCAGCAGAAGGCCGCCGCTGCCTATGAGAACGGCAAGCTCCAGCCCGATCTGATCCCCGTCTCGATCCGCTCCGAATCCGGTTGGGGGCTCGCTACGCGGGATGAGGCGTTACGCCCAGAAACCACACTCGAGGGGCTTGCGGGCCTCAAAACACCATTTCGGCCCCACGGCCGGGTGACCGCGGGTAATGCCTCCGGACTCAACGACGGCGCCACCATTAGCCTGCTCGCAAGCGAGGCCGCAGCAGAGGAGCTCGGCCTCACCGCGAAGATGAAGCTCGTGAGCTTTGCATTCGCCGGGGTGGAACCCGAGATTATGGGTATCGGCCCCGTGCCGTCGACCGAGAAGGCGCTCAAAAAGGCCGGGCTGTCGATCACCGACATCGGGCTCTTCGAGCTCAACGAGGCTTTCGCGGTTCAGGTCCTTTCCCTGCTCGACCACTTCGGTATCGCCGACGACGACCCGCGCGTCAACCAGTGGGGTGGCGCAATAGCGATGGGACACCCTCTCGCCTCCTCAGGCGTGCGGTTGATGATCCAACTCGCCGCACAGTTTAAGGAGCGCCCGGATGTGCGCTACGGCCTCACCGCAATGTGTGTCGGCCTCGGCCAGGGCGGCTCGGTCATCTGGGAGAACCCGTACTTCGATGGAAAGAAGAAGAAGAAATGACGAACGTCGTCGAACAGAACCGATTTGCGGAACTCATCGCGGCATCCGACGACGAGGTCGTCACTCACTCGTTCGTGCGTGATGTTCCCATTTCTGCGGGCCGCACACTCGCACTGGTAACACTCGACAACGGTCGGGACCATACCCGCCCGACGACGCTCGGCCCGGTCGCTCTCGTCGAATTCGCTGCGACACTCGACACGCTCAAGGAGCGTGCGGCGCGCCGAGAGATCGCCGGTGTCGCTGTCACCGGCAAGCCGTTCTTTCTCGCAGCCGGTGCCGACCTTTCCCAGGTGGGGTCGATCTCGAGCCGGGCTATCGGAAAGCAAATGGCTGAGCTGGGTCATTACGCTCTCGGCAAGCTCAGCGAGCTCGGAGTGCCGTCATTCGTTTTCATCAACGGGCTCGCGCTCGGTGGCGGACTCGAGATCGGCCTCAATGCCGACTACCGCACGATTGACCGCAACACACCGGGCGTTGCGCTCCCCGAAGTATTCCTCGGCATCATCCCCGGCTGGGGAGGCGCTTGGCTTGTGCCGAACCTCATCGGCATCGAGAATGCTCTCAAGGTGGTCATCGAGAATCCTCTGAAGAATAACCGGATGCTCACAGGCCAGGAGGCCTTCACCCTCGGTATCGCTGACGCGATCTTCGACTCGGTGTCGTTCCTTGAACACTCCATCGCCTGGGCTGATGGAGTCATCGCCGGCACCACGAAGGTGAAGCGAGCGAATACTCCCGGCAAGATCGAGCGGGCGGTGAAATGGGATATCGCAATCGGTGTCGCCACGAAAATGCTCGAGAATCGTATCGGGCGGGTCGCGAAGTCTCCCTACAAGGCCCTCGAGCTCCTCAAAGCCGCGAAGAACACCGATCGTGCGACCGGTTTCGCCGCCGAGGACGAAGCCCTTGCCGAGCTCATTTCGGGCGACCAGTTCAAGGCCAGCATCTACGCGTTCAACCTCGTGCAGAAGAGGACCAAGCGCCCCGCCGGTGCGCCGGACAAGAAGCTCGCGAAGCCGGTCACTCAGGTCGGTGTGATCGGTGCGGGTCTCATGGCCAGCCAGTTCGCACTGCTTTTCGTACGGCGCCTCAAGGTGCCCGTGATCATCACGGACCTGGACCAGACACGGGTCGACAAGGGGGTGGCCTACATCCATACCGAGATCGACACGCTTCTCGAGAAGAAGCGCATCTCCCCGGATGAGTCGAACCGTTTGAAAGCTCTCGTCTCCGGCACCATCGACAAGGCCGACTTCGCCGAGTGCGATTGGGTGATCGAGGCCGTGTTCGAGGAACTTGGTGTGAAGCAGGAGGTCTTCGCCGACGTGGAACAGTACCTCTCCGAGACCGCCGTACTCGCGACGAATACGTCGTCTCTTTCGGTAGAGCAGATCGGTGCGAAGTTGAAGCACCCGGAACGTCTTGTTGGCTTCCACTTCTTCAACCCGGTCGCCGTGATGCCGCTCGTGGAGGTCGTGAACACCCCGCAGACAGATGACGCAACCCTCTCCACCGCTATGGTCACGGCCGCCAAGCTCTTCAAGAACGCGGTGATCACGACAGACACGCCGGGTTTCGTGGTCAACCGCATTCTCGCCAAAGTGCTCGGCGAAGCCATGAACGCCGTCGACACCGGAACACCCTTCGAAACCGTGGAGGAGTCCACGAAGCCTTTCGGGCTTCCGATGACCCCGTTCGAGTTGCTTGAGCTTGTCGGGCTCAAGGTCGGTGCGCACGTGCTCGACACCCACCACGCCGCCTTCCCCGAGCGCTTCTTCGAGAGCGAGAACCTGCATAAGCTCGCCGAACTCGGTCACATCTTCGAGCGAGATTCACACGGCAAGGTCACTGGCATCGACAAAAAAGCGCGTGCCATCGTTGCTGGCGGTACGACTCCGATGACCGCGGAGGAGCTTCGCATCCGCATTGAAGACGGCCTTGCCGACGAAGTGCATCGAATGCTCGAAAGCAAGGTGGTCGAGGCGGCGGAGGATATCGATCTCTGCCTTATTCTCGGGGCGGGCTATCCCTTCCAGATGGGTGGTGTGACGCCGTATCTCGACCGCGTAGGGGCTTCAGAGCGGGTGTTCCACGATACTTTCCACCACCCGATCCTGCGCGGCGTGCAGTAGGGACCGTCGGCGTCCGAGGAACAAGCACCCGGGCCGTTCGAGACCCTTACGGATCTCGAACGGCCCGTGGGTGGTTCACTCGATCGCGTACCTACCGGTTGAGCGGGTCAGGCTCGAAGCTAGCTGCGGTCCGACCCAAGCGAACGCTCCTGGTGCGCGACATCGGTGAGCGGTCGTGCCACCGGGATCTTGCTACCGAGCACCTGCTCCACCACATCGCGGGCGATTTGCTGCGGGGTGAGGCCGGCTTCCTCGAGAATTTGGGCGCGAGATCCGTGCTCGAGAAACTCATCAGGCACACCGAGTTCCGTTAGCGCAGTGTCCACCCCAGCGGCCCGAAGCTCCTGGCGGATGCGTGTTCCGATTCCACCAACCCGGATGCCGTCCTCGATGGTCACGACGAGACGGTGCTCTGCCGCCAGTTCGATCACGCTCTTCGGCACCGGCACCACCCAGCGCGGATCGATGACGGTGGCTCCGATTCCCTGATCTGCTAGCCTGACGGCCACCTCGAGACCGATCTCGGCCATCGATCCGACGGTGACAATCAGCACGTCTTTGTGCGGCGTTTCGCTCAGAACATCCACACCGTCGGGCAGGCGGCGCACAGCGGCTATTTCGCCACCCACAGCGCCCTTGGGGAAACGAACAACGGTTGGCGCGTCCTTGACTGCCACGGCCTCCCCCAGTTCCTCGCGCAACCGAATCGCATCGCGCGGCGCGCTCAGCCGGATGTGCGGAATCACCTGGAGGATCGCGAGGTCCCAGATGCCGTGATGGCTCGGTCCGTCCGGACCCGTGACCCCGGCCCGGTCGAGCACGAAGGTGACGCCGGCTTTGTGCAGCGCGACATCCATAAGCACCTGGTCGAAGGCCCGGTTGATGAATGTCGCGTACAGAGCGACAACGGGGTGCAGGCCTCCGAAGGCGAGTCCCGCAGCGGAAGTCACTGCGTGCTGCTCAGCGATACCGACGTCAAACACCCGGTACGGATACTTGGAAGCGAGGGGCTGCAGGCCGGTGGGACGGAGCATGGCGGCGGTGATACCCACGATCGTGGGGTTGCTGTCGGCGAGAACGACCAGCTCTTCTGCGAAGACCGACGTCCAGGACTGCTTATCCGAAGCGCCGATCGGCTCCCCGGTCTCGGGATCGATGTGCCCCACGGCGTGGAATTGGTCCGCTGCATCCATCACCGCGGGTTCGAATCCCTTGCCCTTCTGGGTGATGGCATGCACGATCACCGGCGCACCGTAGTTCTTTCCCTGGGTCAGCGCCTCTTGCATCGCGCGCAGGTCGTGGCCGTCGATCGGACCGATGTACTTGATATCGAGGTTTGAGTACAGCGCCTCATTGTTGGAGAAGCGGCTGAGGAACCCATGGGTACCCCCGCGGATGCCGCGATAGAGGGCGCGCCCCGGACCACCGAAGAGATCGAAGAACCGGCGGCTTGAGGCGTACAGACTGCGGTAGGAGCGACGGGTGCGCACATCGTTGAGGAAACGGGCCATCCCGCCGATAGTCGGCGCGTAAGAGCGCCCATTGTCATTCACCACGATCACGAGGTTGCGCGAATTGTCGTCACTGATGTTGTTGAGGGCTTCCCAGGTCATTCCGCCGGTGAGAGCGCCGTCTCCGACGATTGCGACTACATGACGTTCCTTTTGTCCGGTCATTTGGAAGGCTCGAGAGATGCCGTCCGCCCAGCTCAGCGAGCTGGAGGCATGGGAAGACTCGACTATGTCGTGCTCGGATTCCGATCGTTGCGGGTAGCCGGCCAGTCCCCCCCGCTCACGCAGATGACTGAAGTCCTGCCGACCGGTGAGGAGCTTGTGCACGTATGACTGGTGCCCGGTGTCAAAGACGATGGCATCGTGGGGTGAGTCAAATACCCGATGGATAGCCATCGTCAACTCGACGACACCGAGGTTCGGGCCAAGATGGCCCCCCGTTTTTGAGACTTCACCGATCAGGAATTCGCGGATCTCAGCTGCGAGCTCCACGAGTTGCTTCTGCGAGAGTCGGTCCAGGTCTCGAGGGCCATGGATACTCTGTAGAAGACTCATGATGGCAGCCTAAACCAGCGATCTCAGAACGAACTGGAGGATGCCGCCGTTGCGGTAGTAGTCTGCCTCACCGGGGGTGTCGATGCGCACGACCGCGTCGAATTCAACGGTCTGCTTGCCCGCCGCGGAGTGCTCGGTCGGGGCCGCAGTAACGTGGACCGTCTTCGGCGTGGTTCCCCCGTTCAGTTCATCGAGACCAGAGATACTCACGACCTCCGTGCCGTCGAGACCGAGGCTCGCCCAGCTTTCTCCGGCCGGGAACTGCAGCGGAACGACGCCCATCCCGATCAGGTTCGACCGGTGGATGCGCTCAAAACTCTCCACAATGACCGCCTTGACACCGAGAAGGCTCGTGCCCTTGGCTGCCCAGTCGCGCGACGAACCGGAGCCGTACTCCTTACCTCCGAAGATCACGAGCGGCGTACCTGCGGCCTCGTAGTTCTGACTGGCGTCATAGATGAACGACTGAGGCGCATCCGCTTGGGTGAAGTCGCGGGTGAATCCGCCCTCGACACCGGATCCATTGTTGGCATCGGCGAGGAGTTGGTTACGCAGGCGGATATTCGCGAAAGTACCGCGGATCATCACCTCGTGGTTTCCGCGGCGCGACCCGTAGGAGTTGAAATCGTTGCGGTCGACTCCGCGGTCGGCCAGGTACTTCCCCGCCGGGCTGTCGGCCTTGATGTTGCCAGCCGGACTGATGTGATCGGTGGTGACCGAGTCGCCAAGCGTTGCCAGCACGCGGGCTCCAGCGATGTCGCCGACCGGGGTGGTCTCAAGAGTCATGCCGTCGAAGTACGGGGGCTTGCGAACATAGGTCGACTCGCTGTCCCACTCGAAGACCTCGCTGTCCGGAGTCGGGAGCGAGCGCCACCGCTCGTCTCCGTCAAAGACCTCGCCGTATTCCTTTGTGAACATCGCGGTGTCGATCGAGGAGTCGATGGTGGACTGCACTTCGGCGGCATCCGGCCAGATGTCCTTGAGGTAGACCTCGGTGCCGTCACTTCCGGTGCCGAGAGAGTCGGTCTCGAAGTCGAAGTTCATCGAACCGGCAAGAGCGTACGCGATGACCAGCGGCGGGCTTGCGAGATAGTTCATCTTCACGTCGGGGCTGATCCGGCCTTCGAAGTTGCGGTTGCCGGAGAGCACTGCGGTGACGGCAAGATCGTTCTTATTGATCGCGTCGGTGACCTCTTCGATCAGCGGACCGGTGTTGCCGATGCAGACGGTGCAGCCGTAGCCGACCGTGTAGAAACCGAGTGCCTCGAGGTCGTCGGTGAGTCCGGCCTTTGCGTAGTAGTCGGTGACCACTTTTGAGCCGGGAGCCAGGGTCGTCTTGACCCACGGCTTGGACGTGAGGCCCCTCTTGACGGCGTTGCGAGCCAGGAGACCGGCCGCGATCATGACCGAGGGATTCGAGGTGTTGGTGCAGGAGGTAATGGCGGCGACCGCGACGGCTCCGTGGTCAAGGACATAAGACTGGCCGGATTTTGTGGTGACGTCGGTGGGGCGGGAGACGGACGACGGCGCGCGACTGACGTGGGTGTGATGGTGGTGGCTGTGGTCATCCTCCGGCTGATTGCTCGGCGGATCGGAAGCCGGGAAAGACTCGCAGATGCCAAGGTCGACCAGGTCGTGATCGATCTCGGCGTAGCTCGTAAGGTCCTTCGCGAACTGCGCCTTGGCCGACGAGAGAATGACCCGATCCTGAGGCCGCTTCGGTCCCGCGATCGAGGGAACAACCGTGGAGAGGTCAAGTTCGAGGTATTCGCTGAAGGCGGGCTCAGAGTCCGCATTGTGCCAGAGGGTCTGGAGCTTGGCATAAGCCTCGACCAGAGCGACCTGCTCATCGCTGCGTCCGGTGAGGCGCAGGTAGTCGAGGGTGACATCGTCGATCGGGAACATGGCGGCCGTTGAACCGAACTCTGGACTCATATTTCCGATGGTGGCGCGGTTGGCCAGGGGCACTGCAGCGACTCCCGCCCCGTAGAACTCGACGAACTTGCCGACCACGCCGTGCTTGCGCAATTGTTCCGTGATCGTCAGAACGACATCCGTTGCGGTCACACCGGTGGGGATGATTCCGGTGAGCTTGAAACCGACGACCTTGGGAATGAGCATGGAGACGGGTTGGCCGAGCATTGCCGCCTCGGCCTCGATACCGCCGACGCCCCAGCCGAGCACACCGAGGCCATTGACCATGGTGGTGTGCGAGTCGGTGCCGACGCAGGTGTCCGGATAGGCCTGCAGCGCTCCGCCCACCATACGTGTCATCGTGACGCGGGCAAGGTACTCGATGTTGACCTGGTGCACGATTCCGGTTCCCGGGGGCACGACTTTAAAGTCGTCGAAGGCGGTCTGGCCCCAGCGCAGGAACTGGTATCGCTCACCGTTGCGCTCGTACTCGATTTCAACATTGCGCTCGAGAGCGTTCTCAGAGCCGAACAGGTCGGCAATCACGGAGTGGTCAATCACGAGTTCGGCCGGAGCCAGCGGATTGATCTTCTTGGGGTCTCCTCCGAGGGCAGAGACAGCCTCGCGCATGGTGGCGAGATCGACAATGCAGGGCACGCCGGTGAAGTCCTGCATAATCACACGGGCGGGGGTGAACTGGATCTCGGTGTCAGGCTCCGCTGTCGGCTCCCAGGACCCGAGTGCCTCGATCTGCGACTTCGTGACGTTCGCGCCATCTTCGGTGCGCAGGAGATTCTCCAGCAGCACTTTGAGACTGTAGGGGAGCTTCTCGTACCCGGGTACGCGGTCCACCCGGAAGATCTCGTAGTCGGTGGAACCGACCGTCAGGATGTCCTTCGAACCGAAGCTGTTGACCTGCGACATTGCGCGACTCCCTTGCTGGACTGAACCAAGCTGTGCTGTGCTGAACCAAGTCGTACCGTGCTGAACGACCTGATCTGCACCAGGTGCTCGGACCTCATCCTGAATCTCGACCACCGCGGGTGCCCTCTCGGCAAGCCTAAGTCTTGAGCGCTTCTTCGAGGTATCGCACCAACATCAAAACTGTCTTGATGTCAAGATAGTTTAGCATGCAGGGGCAGTCACATCGGGGCAGTCGTATCAGTGCCTAGCGAGCGGTCTCGGACCCGTCGTCTGGAAGACGCCCGTACACGGCCCGCACGAGAAGCCAGGTCACCCAGAGCATTCCCGCGTAGAGCGGCACCCCGAGGATCAGCTTCGCGCCGGCGAGCAACTCGGCATTTTGTGCCAGATAGAGCGGGACCTCCACCGCGAGACGAAGCGCGAACAGTGCCGCCCAGAGCCAGGTCGTCAGATAGAGCACCCGCCGCTTGGCCTTCGCCTTCCGCCACCCGAAACTGTCATTCGTGAGAAAACCGAAAATGACCCCGATGAGCGGCAACCGAATCAGGATGCTCACCAGCAGCACGGTGAGGCTCACGACGTTGATGACGATCCCGGGGATGAAGTTTGCTTCTGCTCTGCCGGTGATGAGCGCGAGTAGTGCGGACAGCACGATTCCCGCGATCCCGGCGAGAGCCTGCGTGACCGGCGATTTCGTCGCCAGACGCACGAACACAAACACGACGGCGAGAGTGACCGGCGCGAGAACGGAGAAAATAAGGCTCTTCGTGAGGGTATAGATGATCAGGAACCCAAGCCCCGGGAGGATCGATTCGACCAGCCCGCGCAGGCCCCCAACCGCTCTCAGAAGCGACCCAGCGGTCGGCACTTCACCCGGCGCGACCTGGCCGAGACCGCTCTTGCGCATGGCGTCCGCGAACGCGTCGCGGAATCCTGTCGGCGGGGACTCGTCGTCGACTGCCAACAGACTCAGGCGCCCGGCGAGAAGGGCAGGTCGTCGGCGGGAGCAGCCGTCTTGGGCATGTGAAGGGGGATGAGGTCGCGGGGCGGCATCGGGGTCTTCCCACGCACGACAACCACGCTTCGGAAGAGATCCTCTATCTTCGACGCGGCCTCCTGGTCGACGGCGCCATCGCCGGCGATCACGCCACGGAGGAACCACCGTGGCCCATCGACTCCGATGAAGCGAGCGAGGCGGGTCGAATCGGGTTGGCCTGGCATCGTCGCGGGGATCTCCGCAAGCAGCTCCGGTCCGAATGGACCGACCGACAAACGCGTGGTCCCGCCCTGCTTCGCGATCTGATCGGCGATCTGGTCGCGGATCTCGTGCCAGAGACCCGAGCTCCGCGGTGCGGCAAAAGGCTGCACCTGCAGGGTCGAACCGGCATAATCCAGCCCGACTGCCACCACCCGCTGGCTGCCTTCCTCCACCTCCAGCCGCAACTGGAGCCCCTCCCTCGGCAGGATTTTGACCCCGCCAAGGTCGACATAGGGCCGCACAGGGTTTGCTTCGGACTCGTCGAGCGGACCTTCCGACTCGCGATCGGCCGGAGCCGACTTCCGCTGCTCATCCGAAAGACTCGACTCGGTGCTATCGATCGGCTCGATATCGCCTGACGGCGAATTGGTGTCGCTCACAGGAGCTCTCCTTTTGGGTCGTCGTTAAGTGATTCACTGACGATAGTCGTGTAGCCGGTCGACCCGAAGCCGGACCCTCCTCGCTGGCTACCGGGCAGCGTGGAGACGGGGATGAACCGCGCCTTCGTCACCGGCATAATCACAAGCTGGGCAATCCGATCACCGACCGCGACAGAGTACGGCACGGAGCTGTCTGTATTCAGGAGAGTGACGCTGATCTCCCCCCGAAAGCCGGCGTCCACTGTACCCGGGCTGTTTACGATGGTGATTCCGTGCTTCGCCGCGAGCCCGCTGCGCGGAACGACGAACGCGACATAGCCATCAGGGAGGGCGATCGCAACACCGGTCGCAACGGTGGCGCGCTCCCCGGGCGCGAGTTGCACGGCCACAGCCGCGGTGAGGTCGGCACCAGCGTCCCCGGGGTGCGAATAGGCGGGCATCCGATCAGCGACGATCAGTACTTCCACGGTTTGAGCCACCTCACGAGGGTAGTGCAGAACGACCGCGCTGTCTGAGCACCGGAAAGTCTGATCGAATAGGGCCATGACGGTGAACAGCCATGACGGCCCGAAGACGATCCGCACATTTTATCGCGAACGAATTTGGCCATCGCCCTGGGTGTTCCTCTCGACCGCTCTCGTCATCCCTGCCAGCTTGCTGGTCTTCCTCCCGATCAACCTTCTCGCTGGCGTGATCGTCGCCATCACGCTCTACGGGGCGATCGTGTTGGTTCTCGTGGCAACGTCCCCGGTGATCTCGGTCTCACTCAATGAGCTTGTCGCTGGTCGGGCGCGCGTGCCGGTCGATCTCATCAGCACAGTTACAGCGTTCGACGGCGAAGAGGCGACCCTCCAGCGCGGCCGTATGCTCGACGCTCGAGCCTGGCTTCTGATCCGCGGCTGGGTGTCTCCCGTCGTGAAGATTGAACTCTCCGACGAGAACGACCCGACTCCGTACTGGATCGTGTCCACCCGGACTCCCGATGCGCTCGTTGCCGCGGTTTCGACAGCGAAGGCGCCCTAGAGGCACCGAAGCGGGGTCAGGCCGCGCATTCCTGGCAAATCAAGCCAAGCTTCTCTTCGTGGTCCAGCTGGGAGCGATGCTTCACGAGGAAGCAGCTCACACAGGTGAATTCGTCGGCCTGCGGTGGCAGCACCACGACGTCGAGATCGAGGTCTGAGAGGTCTGCGCCCGGGAGTTCGAACCCTCCGGGGTTGTCGGCGTCATCGACGTCGACCACGCCGGACATCTTGTCCGGGACGCGCTCCTTCAGAGCCTCGATCGACTCAGAGTCGTCGTCGGTCTTACGAGGTGCGTCGTAGTCGGTTGCCATGCTCATCCAGTTCTTGAAAATATCGATTGGTCTCAATCGGCGGCCATAGTTTGCATCATTAGTTTGCGAATAGCAAACCACTACCAAATAACCGTGAATCCGACTTCTGTGCAACTTGCGGCACGCCCGGGATATTCCCCGGATTTAGAGACTGGCCGTGCGACTCTATAGACGGTAAATGACCGCGAGAGGCGTTCAGTATGCAAGACCTGAGAGTCATCGGAGTGGAGAACGGCGCACTCCTCGTCGCATCCGACGAAGGTACCAAGTACCGCATCGCCATCGACGAAGTGATGCAGTCCAAACTTCGACAGTCGATCCCGGACCCAGGGTCCGGGCGGAAGCTGGCGCCGCGCGAAATCCAGGCCCACATCCGGTCAGGGATGTCGGCGCAGGACGTCGCATCCATCACCGGTGTTCCGGTCGACTACATCCGGAAGTTCGAGGGACCGGTGCTCGCCGAGCGCGAGTTCGTCGTCAACTCTGCTCTCGGTGTGGCGGTGCACACCGCTATGGAAACTGACCCCCTCGGCGATGGGTCAACCTTCGGCACCGTAATCCGAGAGCGTCTCTACGATCTCGGGGCGATCGATGAGCGGTGGGCAAGCTGGAAAGAGGTCGGCGGAGGCTGGGTCGTGAAACTCGCTTTCAACACCGAGCAGACCGAGCGGGATGCCCGCTGGCGCTTCGACCCAAAGAAAGCCGCGCTCTCCCCGCTCAATAACGAAGCCATCACCCTCTCCCAACAGGGAGACCCCTCCGGAGCCCTTGTGCCCCGACTGCGCGCCGTCGGGGATGAAGAACGCCAGCCCGACCAGTCACGCTTCGACAGTGGCGCGTTCACCAACGAGGAGCTTGCCCAGCAGGAGCCGGCCCCGCTCGGCGGCCGTCGCGAGGGAGTGTCCCGTCTCGAAGCAGTTCCCTACGGCCGCCTCGATGACGCGCCCGCCGCCGTCTCCGATGCGGCTATCAACCGCGCGCCGGTCACCGACGAGCCCGAGTCCAACCAGACCGCAGACCTGCTGGAGGCGCTCCGGCGTCGACGCGGGGAACGCGAATCGGCTGGCTTCGGTAACGAAACTTCGGGCTCGGATTCCAAGTTTGCGCATCCGTCTACTGGCACTATCCGCCTCGTCGACGTGCCTCTCGATGTGTTCGGAGACGAGAACGACGATCGCCCCGGCAACACCGCACCCCAGCCGAATGTCTTCCAGCCTCGTGCCTCCTCACGGAAGGGCCGAGCGGCAATGCCGAGCTGGGATGAGATTGTCTTTGGTGCGCGGTCGGACGACGACCTCTAAGCTCTCACCCCCTGTGCTGCGGCGAACGCGCCGAATCGCAACAGGGGAATCGCGAGTTCCTCTGAGGACCAGGACCCGTGTTGGCCGACCATGCTCCGGCCGGTGTTGGTTACAACTCTCGAGTCGTAGTACGCGATGCTTTTGCGTGCCGCGACGATGATGTCGCCGATTCGAGGAATCACCTCAAAATCCACCGTCGGCCCGAACCATCCGGACTCAATCGCCTCAGCGCGCGACACGATCCAGGATCGTGAGCCCTCGATCTCCCGCCAGGAGGCGAGCACTGTCGCGCGATGATCGCTCGTGGCGTCGGGCTCGAAGTAAAGCTGCAGTGCCCGGGGTTCACCGCCAATAAAACGAATACCGTCGATGAGACGTGGCTCGGAGTCGAACAGCACCTGGGAATGCTCCGACACATCGAGCACCCCATGGTCGGCTGTTAAGAGCATCCCCTCACCCCGGCCGAGCATCGGCACGAAAGAGCGAACAGACCGGTCAAGTTCTTCCAGCGCAGTCGTCCAGAGCGGGGACTGCCAGCCAGCGGAATGGCCGGCCTGGTCCAACTCGGGCACGTACAGGTAGATCAGTCCGCGATCGATCTCGTCGAGAACACGACGCGCCTCGTCGAAACGCTCGGACATCGTCCCTCCACTGCGATACTCGGCCCCCCGCAACACCGCGCGGGTGAATCCGGAAGACCGGTAGCGCTCGGCGCCTATCGCGAAACTCGGGATACCGGCATCCCGAGCTTTCTCGAACAGCGTTGGCACCCGCTGCCAGGTCGCCGGATCGAGGCGGTCGTCCCATCCGCTCAGCTGGTTCACGATGCGGTCATTGACCGCGTCGAGCACACGATACCCGACGAGCCCGTGGATCCCAGGGGTCTCGCCCGTGGTGAGCGAGGCAAGCGCCGATGCAGTGGTTGACGGAAAGCGCGCACCGATCGTGGACGCCGCGGTGAGCATCGGAGCAAGGGTGCGGGCGTGACCGGCGCGGGCAGTGAGAGCGGATGCTCCGAGGCCGTCCACGAGCAGTACGATCGCCTTTTCGACCGGCGGGAGAGACAGGGGGTTCGCCTCGTGAGAAATTGCGAGAAGAGAACTTGGAACGACATCGGCAAGGCTGAACCGGTGCGATTTGGTGGCCGGTAGCATGGGGGCAATCCTATGACTACTCCCGAAATCCCCACCGCAGAGCCCCGTGGGGAACGCATCGATATCGTCGACGTCTCCACCGAGATGGAGGGGTCGTTCCTCGAATACGCGTACTCCGTGATCTACTCCCGGGCCCTTCCGGACGCACGCGACGGCCTGAAGCCAGTGCAGCGTCGCATCCTCTACCAGATGACCGAAATGGGCTTGCGCCCCGATCGTGGGCATGTCAAGTCGGCGCGGGTCACCGGCGAAGTCATGGGCAAGCTGCATCCGCACGGCGATGCTTCGATCTACGACGCGATGGTGAGGCTCGCCCAGAGCTTCATCCTGCGTGTTCCGCTGATCGATGGGCATGGCAACTTCGGCACCCTGGACGACGGGCCGGCTGCGCCGCGCTACACCGAAGCCCGCCTTACCGCCGCCGCAATGGCCATGACCGAGGACCTCGACGAAGACGTGGTCAACTTCGTGCCCAACTATGATAATCAGTTGACCCAACCGGAGGTGCTGCCGTCGGCCTTCCCCAATCTGCTGGTCAACGGCGCATCCGGAATCGCAGTCGGTATGGCGACCAACATGGCACCGCACAACCTCATCGAGGTCGTGGGCGCAGCACGACACCTGATTGCGCACCCGGACGCCTCGCTCGACGACCTCATGTCGTTCGTGCCCGGCCCCGACTTGCCGACCGGAGGCACGATCATCGGCCTCTCCGGAATCCGCGACGCCTACGAGACGGGGCGCGGCAGTTTTCGCACTCGGGCGCGAGTATCCGTCGAGAACATCACCACACGCAAGGCAGGACTCATCATCACCGAGCTGCCCTACATGGTCGGCGCGGAGAGGGTGATCGAGAAGATCAAGGACGGAGTCAACTCCAAGAAGCTCAACGGCATCTCGGATGTCACGGACCTTACCGACCGAAAACACGGCCTGCGCCTCGTGGTGGGCATCAAGACCGGATTCAGCCCGGATGCCGTGCTCGAGCAGCTCTATCGCTTCACCCCGCTCGAGGATTCGTTCAACATTAACAACGTCGCCCTCGTGGATGGAGGGCCGAAGACTCTTGGCCTTCGTGAACTGCTTCAGGTCTATGTCGACCACCGCATCTCCGTCGTCACCAGACGCAGCCAGTTCCGCCTGGCGCGCAAGAACGAGCGGCTGCATCTCGTCGAAGGCCTGCTCGTGGCCATCCTCGATATCGACGAGGTAATCCAGGTGATCCGCGCGAGCGATGACGGCGAGCAGGCCCGAGTGCGGCTGATGGATGTCTTCGACCTCAGCCAGATCCAGGCCGAGTACATCCTCGAACTGCGATTGCGTCGACTCACCAAATTCTCTCGAATCGAACTCGAGGCGGAGCGCGACCAATTGCTCGCCGAGATCGCGGCCCTTGAACAACTGCTCACCGGCCCAGAGCGCGTGCGCCAGCTGGTCTCCGACGAGCTGGAGGAGGTCTCCGAGCGCTTCGGTACCCCACGCCGCACACTTCTCACCGAGGCGCGACCGCCGGTCGGGACAACAGTCGCCGCCCGGGCTGCCGCGGCCGTGCTGGAGATCGCGGACACGCCCTGCCTGGTGTTCCTGTCGACGACCGGGCGGGCCATCCGTGTCGACCTGTTCGATGGTGCCTCGGAGTTGCCGGAGCGCGCTGCCCGGCGCACCAAGCACGATGCGATCCTGTCGTCGATCGTGACGACCAGCCGGTCAGAGATCGGCGCGGTCACTTCGCTCGGGCGGCTCATCCGTCTCACGCCTGTCGACCTGCCGGTCGTACCGGAGAACTCGATCCAGCTCGCCGCAGGCACGCGGATCTCGGACTACCTCGCAATCGACGCCAAGAAGGAACGGGTGCTCGCGCTTGTCTCGCTCACATCCTCTGACGCGATCGCTATCGGTACCCGGCAGGGCGTGGTCAAGCGGGTAACTCCCGGAGACTGGGCCAACCGGCCCGAGTTCGAGCTGATCGCGCTGAAGCCGGGGGACGCGGTGGTTGGGGCGCGCCAGTCCGCGGAGACGGATGATTTGCTCTTCATCACCTCGGAGGCGCAACTCCTGCATTTTCCCGCATCGACGGTGAGACCGCAGGGGCGCTCCGCCGGTGGAATGGCTGGCATCAATCTTGGCGCAAAGGCCACCGTAATCTTCTTCGGCTCGGTCGACCCCACAGCCGAGGTCGCCGTCGCGACAGTGTCGAGCAGCAGCGCGACTATCGCCGGGATGGACTCCGGACGGGCGAAGGTCTCGATGCTGTCCGAGTTCCCTGGCAAGGGGCGGGCGACCGGTGGTGTGCGAGCCCACGCCTTTCTCAGAGGCGAAGATATGCTCTCCGTGGCGTGGGCAGGGCCGTCCCCAGCGCTCGCTGTGGGAACTGATGGCGGGGTGCGGACTCTTCCGGATGCCGGTGCCAAGCGCGACGCATCGGGCACGCCGCTCGAGAGTATCGTCGAGTCGATCGGCGCCCCGATCCGTTGAGCGCTGCGTCGATCGTGACTTCCCGCGGTACGAACTCCGGTGCCGTCTCCTGCGCGAAATGCAGGACTCTGCGTGACAGGAGTGACGGGAGGGCCTCATCCGCAACACCCGTCACACCCGATCCTGCATTTCGAACAGGGCTGGATGCGCAACAGGGCTGCACGCACAACCTGCTGGCGCGCTGAACACAGGTACGCACAACTGACTGACGCGCTGAACACAGGTAGGCACGACTGGCTGGTGCGGTGAACAGAGCCGCGCGAAATGCAGGACTCTGCGTGACAGGAGTGACGGGAGGGCCTCATCCGCAACACCCGTCACACCCGATCCTGCATTTCGAACAGGGCTGGATGCGCAACAGGGCTGCGCGCAACAGGTGCGGAAACCTGCACGCGCAACAGCGCCATCCGCTGGACAATCCGGTCTGCACACCGAATCGGGGGCCGATCGATTGGCAAGCCTTACGGATGCGTCGCCGGCTACACGTCGATGCGTTCGCGTGACAGCCCGTCCGACCCCGCAATGATGAAGTCCTTGCGGGGGGCGACATCGTTGCCCATGAGCAGCTCGAATACTCGCTCGGCGTTGACAGCGTCGGTGATTTGCACGCGACGGAGCGTGCGGTGATGCCGGTCCATGGTGGTGGTTGCCAACTGGTCGGCATCCATCTCGCCGAGACCCTTGTAACGCTGGATCGGATCCTGGTAGTGCTTGTTCGCCTTCTTGAGTCCGGCGAGCACCCCGTTGAGCTCGGCTTCGGAATAGGTATAGATCGTCTCATTCGGCTTCGTACCCGGATTCATCACGATCACCCGGTGCAGTGGCGGCACCGCGGCGTAGACGCGTCCGTCGCGGATCATGTCGGGCATGTAACGGAAGAACAGAGTGAGCAGCAGCGTGCGAATGTGCGCGCCATCGACATCCGCATCGCTCATGATGATCACCTTGCCGTACCGCGCGGTCGCGAGGTCGAAGCTGCGACCGGAGCCGGCGCCAATCACCTGGATGATCGAGGCGCACT
The DNA here is from genome assembly GCA_025408445.1 of Frigoribacterium sp. Taxonomy (GTDB): domain Bacteria; phylum Actinomycetota; class Actinomycetes; order Actinomycetales; family Microbacteriaceae; genus Lacisediminihabitans. The sequence goes on from JANYIZ010000004.1 coordinate 59,950, forward strand.
CGGCATTTCCGAGCATGTCCGACACGGTGGCCTTCTGCACGTTCAGGATCTTTCCCCGGATCGGGAGCAAGGCCTGGTATTCGCTGTCGCGGGCCAGCTTCGCCGTTCCGAGCGCCGAGTCGCCCTCCACGATGAAGAGCTCACTATTGGCGACATCCGAGCTTCGGCAGTCAACGAGCTTCGCCGGAAGGGACGAGTTCTCGAGGGCATTCTTGCGTCGCTGGGTTTCCTTGTGCGCGCGCGCCGAGATGCGGGACTTCATCTCCGCAACAATCTTGTCGAGCACGAGAGCCGACTGCGTCTTGTCGTCGCGCTTCGATGAGCCGAACTTCTCCGCCATGGTCTTTGCCACCACTGCGGCGACCAGGTTTCGAACCGCGGGAGTTCCGAGTATCTCCTTCGTCTGCCCCTCAAACTGTGGCTCAGGAAGGCGCACGGTCAACACCGCCGTGAGGCCGGCAAGCACATCGTCCTTCTCGATCTTCTCGGTGCTGTTCGCGCCCGTACCGACCTTGAGCCGTCGCGCGTTCTGTTCGACCTGCGCGCGGAGAAACTTGAGCATTCCCGCTTCGAAACCGGCTTGGTGAGTGCCGCCCTTCGGGGTGGCGATGATATTCACGTAGCTTCGGAACACCGTCTCGTACCCGGTGCCCCAGCGGAGGGCAATATCGACCTCGCACTCGCGCTCAAGCTCGGTTGCGACCATGTGGCCCTTGTCGTCGAGCACGGGAACGGTCTCGTGGAACGTGCCGGAGCCGGTCATTCGCCAGGTCTCGGTGAGGGCACTGTCCGGGGCGAGGAAGTCGACGTACTCAGCGATGCCACCGTCGAAGCGAAACAGTTCATGGGTGGGCTCGGCGCCACGCTCGTCGGTGATGTCGATGCCGAGGCCACGCACCAGGAATGCGGTCTGACGCGCACGGGCCGCGAGCTCCTCCGTTTGGAAGGTCGTACCGCGGCTGAATATTTGCGGATCCGCCCAGTAGCGGATCCGGGTGCCGGTGACACCGCGAGCTACCTTGCCGACCGCGCGCAATTCGCTCTTGTTCTCGAACGGGGTGAACACCGCGTCCACTCTCGGCCCCTCGGCGGAGTCGGCAAAGATGCCGGGCTCACCACGGTGAAATGACATCGCCCAAGTCTTGCCATCGCGGTCAACTTCGACATCCAGGCGCTCTGAGAGAGCATTGACGACGGATGCACCGACGCCGTGCAAGCCCCCGGAGGCGCCATACGAACCGCTGCCGAACTTGCCGCCGGCGTGGAGTTTGGTGAACACCACCTCGACTCCAGAAAGTCCGGTTTTCGGCTCGATATCAACCGGAATACCCCGGGCGCGATCACGCACTTCTACACTGTTGTCATTGTGCAGGACGACGCTTATTTTGTCGCCGCTGCCTCCAAGCGCCTCGTCGACAGAATTGTCAATGATTTCCCACAGGCAATGCATCAGGCCCCGCGAGTCGGTGGATCCTATGTACATGCCGGGACGCTTGCGTACGGCCTCGAGTCCCTCGAGCACCGACAGGTGTCGTGCGGAATAGTCTGAGCTCGCCACGTGAATCTCCTTCGTGGCGCCGCCGTCATCGTCAGAGCAGGGAATGGTTGGTGGCCGGGCCGGGTTCAACACTAATGACAGCGGATGCGCTCGCCGGCATCCGACACCCCCACGACTGGGTGCGTACGCGTACAGCGAAATACGCAGGTTTTGTCTTCATGATTCAACACAGCCGTGTTTGTATAGGGAGAACAAGTTATTGATAGGAAACGAGGAGCAACTCATGACTCAGAGTGCACCCGACACGACAGCGGTGGAAATGCTCGACGCGAACCACCAGCTCACCGCATCGGACCGTTGCGACAGCTGTGGCGCGCAGGCGTACATCCGAGTCGCCATCGGTTCAAGCGAACTGTTGTTCTGCGCCCACCACGGCAAGAAGTACCAGGAAAAGCTAGCGACCATCGCCAGCAACTGGCACGACGAGTCGGACCGCCTGCTTCAGGGCAACCGCTCCTGATTCCATTTTCCGCCCGTGATCTTTCAGCGCCCTCGGTTATACCGGGGGCGCTGTGTTGTCTCCGCTTAGCGAATGCGACGTCACTCGAGGAAGCGGCGGCGGATGCGCGGACTCAGGCGGGTGACGATCTCCTCGCCGATCGTGCCGAGTTGGTCTGCCCACTCCTGTAGCGTCGGCTCAGCGGCCGTGCCGCTACCGAAGAGCACTGCAGTATCACCGAGTTGAATGGGGGAATCCCCTGTGTCCACCGTCAGCCGGTCCAGTTGCACCGAGACGACCTCGAATCGCGCTCCGTCAATCGAGACCTGCACCGTACCCACAGCCGAGCTGGGGATTCCGTCACCGTAACCAATTCCGAGGGTCGCTAGGCCCTCCTCCTTCGCGATTACCGGTGCGGTAAGCGTCATTACCGGTTCGAGCCGGAGCGAAGACGGGCTGACCCCCCCGCCAGGCGAGATTCCGTAGGAGAAGGCGCCGATTCGCACCAGGTCAAACCGAGAATCGGCGCGACCGAACGCGGCGGCACTGGCCGCAAGATGCCGCACGGTGACGCTCGCTCCGAGTCTCTCTGCGACCGCGATCGCCGAGCGGAACCGCTCAATCGCCACGGTGTCGTCGCCGTCGGATGCCTCCGCGATATGAGTCCAGATACCGACGAGCTCGATGCGGTCAGATAACGCGAGCGAGCGAGTCACCAGGCCGGGCCAGTCCTCGATGCTGGCGCCGTTTCGGTGAAGGCCGGTGTCGATCTTGAGGTGCACCCGCGCCCGACCGGACACGCTGGCCCGCGCAATCGCCTCCAACTGGCTGAGTGTCGAGACCCCGAAGTCAAGCTCGGCCTCGATCGCCCTGCCGTAGTCCTCGTTGGGCCCGAGTAGCCAGGTGAACACGGCCACATCGCGCGGGATACCGTTCTCCCGCAACTCGAGGCCGGTTTCAATGTCGAGGGTACCGATCCAAGCGACCCCGGCCGCGACGGCCGCGCGCGCAACCGGCAGGAGACCGTGCCCATAAGCATCCGCTTTGACGACGGCCATCAGGGCGGCCGGAGCGACCCTCTCCGCGAGCCGAGCGAGGTTACGTCGGTAGGCGGAGAGGTCGATCGTGGCCGTTGGCCCATTCATCGATACACCCGAGGCAGGTGACTGCCGAAGACGGAGACGATCTCCGCACTCGGGCGTCCGAGGCTACTCGCCCAGTCCCAGACGGCAGGCTCGCCAGTGGAAGGGTCCCCGAAAACGACCGCCTCGTCACCGATCAGTGCCGAGTCCTGCCCGAGATCGAGCACAAGGGCGTTCATCGCCACGCGACCGACGATGCGACGCAGCGCCCCACGGAGTCGGAGGGATCCTCTGTTGCTCGCGATGCGATCCAGGCCATCGGCGTAGCCGATTCCCACGAGCGCGAGATTGGTGCGCGAGATCGCGGTCCAGGTATATCCGTAAGAAACGCTTTCGCCGGCGTCGATGGTCTTTGTGCCCACCACCAAAGCGCTGACCCGCATCGCCGGCTTCAGCTCGAGATCCGGCAAAAGTCCATAGAGAGCCGAACCCGCAGAAACGAACTTCGCATCGGGGCCCAACGACGCGGCGGAATCGATGTCAGGTGCACAGGCACCACCATCGACGGCGGCGCCAATCACCGCAGTGAGGCCATGACCGTAGGCATCCGCCCTGACGTCGGCCACGACGATTCGAGAACCGGCCCGGCGAACGAGCACGGCCGCGTTGTCGCGGATCGCCAAGAGATCGATGCTCGCACTGTGAATGCGTGAAACGGGCAGTATCGTCACCTTTCGGGCTGAACAAACGATGCTCGAGAACCTAGATCCTTGAGAATACGTGCTTCGCGTGGGCGATGATCACTTCTCGGGCCCGCGTGGCGTAGTGCTCGAGGCTTTCGTTGAGCTCTGACCGAACAACGGTGAATCCACGGCGCTTACCGATCGACGCGATGATCGCATCGGTGATCAGCGGATTGAGGGGCAATACCGGCCCACCGACCTGCGTACCGATTGCGATCGTGCCGCTCGCTACGGTGCCGACGGTACCCGTGTCGAGGACGCCCTCGATCGAACCCTCGCCATTGCCGCTTCCGGCGTCGAGAATGCCGAGGGGCTTTGCGCCGGTATCAAGTGTCCAGCGAGAGGCATTGTCTTCGAACCCGACGATCTGGCCGAACGGCGAACCGACGATCACATAGCCGACCGCACGAGTGGAAATGCGTGTCACGCAGAAAGGCAGGATACCGAGCCCCTCGAGCGAGGTGCCATCGATGAGAGTGATCGAATGGCTGAGTAGCTCGGCACCGGAACCGTAAGCGAACACCGACACGCCGCTCGCGCGGAGCGCGCGAAGCCGGTCACCGTTCGCCAGCAGGTCGGCATGGATGTTTCGCATCGCCGACAGCGGTCCGTTACCGACGATGACAAGGTCTACATCCGTCGGGAGTTTAGATCCAACCTCGTGGGCGACGACAGTAACGGAATGCCCAGCGTGCGTGAGTCGGGCTGTCAATGCCATGACATTGCCCCGGTCACCGGCCACGCCGAGCTCGTCGGGATAAAGCTGCACGATTGTCAAGTCGCTCATCGCTGGTTTTCCAGTTCGAGGAAACCGATCTGCTTTCGCGCAAGCATCATAATCTCATAGTTGACGATCCAGGTCTTGAGCCCCGTTGACGGCCGAGCAAGCGCACGCATGATGTCGATCGCCTTTTTGAGGTCGGGTTCGACAGCGCCGATGGCGATTCCTTCGTGCTCAAGACGTAGGGCGATCTGCCAGGCCTTCGCACCGGTAATCACGTCGACGTGGTCGAGCGCGGCGAAGTCGATGTCGTAGATCCAGGAGATGTCAGGGGTCCCCTCGTCGATGGCGAGCAGCACCTGTTGCGGAGGCTCTGGAAGCGCATCAAGGTTGAGCTGGAGGCTCGCGGCGTTCTTGAACATCACGAATTCGACCTGTTCGTTGACGCCATCGCGGTTTCTGAAGTCGAGCAGCTCGCCCCGGCCGTAAGCGGGCTTCATCGCGGCGAACGCCGCGGCCGAGGACGCACCATCAAAACGATCTCCGAGGATGACCGCCGCCGTGGCCAGCGCCGCCGCCGCGTCGATCGCGTAGTGGAGGCCCTTGGCCGGAAGGGTCACGTCGACCGGTGTGCCGTCGACGATGATTTTCGCTCCCGCGCGATCGGTAGCCACCAGTTCTGCCAGCGCATGATGAGACTCGGGCGCGACGGTGGCATCGCGGTAATCCGTGGCGTTGAACAGGCCATGGGGCGCACTTGCGATGACCTCCCGCGACGCCCCAAAGTAGGTGATGTCCGGCGCGGTTGTTTCGTCCCCGTCGGAGTAGCGTCGAGCGATCTTCGAAAGATAGGGATCTTCGCGATTGGTCACGACGTGCAGAGATGCCTGCTGGGCCGTGTCGAGCATCATGTCAGCGACGCGCTCGGTCTCATAGAACCGGTAGAGCTGGTCGACCTGGGTATTGAGCACCAACACGGTGGACGGAGGCACAACGGCGGCGAACTCAAGAGCAAACGCCTCATCCACCTCGAGCACTCCGATGTCGGCATCGAGCCGACCGAGCACGCTGGATTCCCCGAGGATCGAGGACGCGATGCCCTGCGGAAGGTTAGCCCCGGAGGGATTGGTGAAGACCTTCAGACCGTGCCAACGCAGTACCTCGGTCAGCATATGAGTCGTCGTGGATTTGCCGTTGCTGCCGAGGACGTAGACGATGCCGTAACGAAACTGGCTCGTAACATCCCGGAGGAAGTGCGGCGCGAGCTTCGTCGTGACGTAGCCGGGAAAGGCGGACCCACCACCGCGAAGCTTCGCGAGGCCGCGCACCGCCTTCCCCGCGACAACCGGAAGGAAGTACTTCAGCCCGTTGGGTACACGCTGCCGTGCCGTACTCGATTGTGACTGGCTCACAGCGCGGTTTACTCGAGGTAATCGCGCAGTGACTGCGACCGTGAGGGGTGCCGAAGTTTCGCCATTGTCTTGGACTCGATCTGACGGATACGCTCGCGCGTGACCCCAAATGTGTCGCCGATCTGGTCGAGCGTCTTCGGCATGCCGTCCCCGAGTCCGAAGCGCATGCGGATCACGCCGGCCTCACGCTCGGAGAGCGAGTCGAGCAAGGACTCGAGCTGTTTCTGCAGCATCGTGAAGCCAACGGCGTCCGCGGGAACGACCGCCTCGGTGTCCTCAATGAGGTCACCGAACTCGCTGTCGCCATCTTCGCCGAGAGGCGTGTGGAGGGAGATCGGCTCGCGACCGTACTTCTGGACCTCGATGACCTTCTCCGGGGTCATGTCGAGCTCGCGACTCAACTCTTCAGGAGTGGGTTCGCGACCCAGATCCTGAAGCATCTGGCGTTGGACGCGCGCGAGCTTGTTGATGACCTCGACCATGTGCACCGGGATACGGATGGTGCGGGCCTGGTCCGCCATGGCGCGGGTGATGGCCTGTCGGATCCACCACGTGGCATAGGTCGAGAATTTGAAGCCCTTGGTGTAGTCGAACTTCTCCACGGCACGGATGAGACCGAGGTTGCCCTCCTGGATGAGGTCGAGGAATTGCATTCCGCGGCCGGTATAACGCTTGGCGAGCGAGACAACCAGCCGGAGGTTTGCACCGAGCAGATGGCTCTTGGCGCGCTGCCCGTCCTTGGCAACCCACGAGAGTTCGCGACCGAGTTGCGACTTGAGCTCTGCTGGCGTCATGTCGGCAAGTTTGTCTTCGGCGAATAGTCCGGCCTCGATACGCATGGCGAGCTCGACCTCTTCCGCAGCGTTGAGCAGCGCGACCTTACCGATCTGCTTTAGGTAGTCCTTGACCGGGTCGGCAGTCGCGCCGGTGATGGCGGACGAGTAGACCGGTACCTCGTCTTCGTCGTCCACTAGGGACAGTACGAGCGCACCCGACGGCAGCACTTCGGCTGATGCGGCTTCCTTTTCGTCGTCCACATCCTCAGCTGTGTCGTCCTTGGAATCGTCACCCTTGGAGTCTTCGACGACGACGACCTCTGCTTCTGCTTCGTCGTCGGGGCCACCCTCTTCGTCCTCGGGTGCCGCTATTTTCGTTCCACGCTTGACCGGCGCCTTCTTGACCGCGGCCTTTGCCGCCGCCGGGGCCTTCGCAGCGGCGGTCTTGAGCGCCGCTTTCTTCACGGGCGTCGCCGTCTTCTTTCCGGGCGCGACGGCGATGCTGGCGAGGTCGACATTGACCTCAGTGGTGATTTCCGCTTCCGCAACCGCGGAGGTTTTGGTTTGGGTGGCCATCTGGACACCTTTCACTAGTTTCTTTTTAGGCGTTACACGCCCATCACTGGTAGGACTACTCTCGCCCATTGCGCTGATCCAACGGGTTTTTCGGGCAGCACTAAGACCCATGTCAAGTCTTTGCGCTTCGCACATTGCAACTGGCTACGAAGTGTAAGAATCTGAACGGGCCTTACCGCAATTATTGCACGGATTCACGATCACCCTTGCCAATTCGACCAGGTCGCTATATAGAGCGACCTTTTCGGGTGCGGCGTGTCCACGACCTTGCGAGTGAAACCCACAACGGGGCCACTTCTATTCCCTCGTCGGCGTGCAATTGGAGGCGCGTGCGTCGCCGCGCCCGGATGAGAAACACCGTTCCGGCGCCGATCACGAGGTACTGCACGAGCAGCGCGATTCGGAAGGAGTCCCAGGCGAAGACGTCGCTCGCACCACCCCCAGAGACCCGTGCAGTATCCGCTATGTCGAGAACAAGCCCGATCAGGTACATCATCACGAAGCTCGCGAGGAAGCCACCGACGTTGACAACTCCACTCGCCGAGCCAAGACTGCGCATCGGATTAAATGTGCGCGCAAAATCGAAACCGATGAGAGAACCGGGACCCCCGATGCCGAGCACGATGACGAGCGTGGCCACAAGCCACCCGGGAGGATGACCCGGCCAGAGCAGCACCGTCGACCAAACAATCCCGATCATCGACACGATGCCGAGCACCAAATTGGAGCGGCGCAGGGGATAACGAGCGGTGAGTATGCCCAGGATCGGCCCGCTCACCACTCCGGCCGCGACGATGAGGGTGAGCAGCCCCGACGCCGAGCCCGGCGAGTAGCCGAGCCCGGCGGTGAGCATTGGGAATCCCCAGAGCAGGGAGAACACGGTTCCCGACGACTGGGTGACGAAGTGCGACCAGAAGCCGAGCTGCGTGCCCGGGCGAGCGAGGGATTCACGCAACTGTCGAAAGGCTGCCGGCCAGCTGGCGGCGCGGTCGGATCCAGCCTCCTCCGCGACTCGGATGGGGACGCGGCCATTGGACAGGAGCATGATGACGAGCACCGCAGCGATGAGAGACAGGGCTGCCGCAGACAGGAAGGCTGGCGTCCACCCGTATTGGTGCAGCAGGAGGGAAAGCGGAATTGCGGAGAGCACCTGGCCAAGCTGGCCGATATTTCCGGTCCACTGGGAGACCTGGGGAAGGAGTCTGCCGTGGAACCAGGAAGCAAGCAAACGGATCACGGAGATGAAAGTGAGCGCGTCGCCCGCACCCACAAGGATGCGTCCGAAAATAGCGACGCCGATCGACGGTGCGACGGCGAGCGTGAGCTGACCGCCGAGCATCAACACCGCACCGACAGAGATCAACGCCTTGGGCCCGACACGATCAAGCAGGACTCCGGTGGGGATTTGAAGACCGGCATAGACCACCAGCTGCACCACGGTGAGACTCGACAGCGCCGACGCAGAGATATCGAAGCGATGAGCGGCCTCTATGCCGGAGACACCAAGGGAGGTCCGCTGCATCACCGCAACGATGTACGCGAAAACCGCGATGCTCCAAACAAGCCAGGACCGCCGCGAATTCACCTGTCCACTGTAGCCCGGGGTACTTCACCCTCCGGCGGAGCGCACGCTAGCGAGAAAACGGCTCGTTGTCTTCGCCGTTGTGGCGGGCGGCGAGGAAGTTTTCGAGTTCCGCAGCGATCTCGTCGGCCGAGGGCAGTTCGCCGTCAATGTCGGTGAGTGGCGACCGTAACGGATTGCCCTCCATATAGGAGTCGTGTCTCTCTTCGAGACTTCCCACCAGGCGCGCGAGCTCCGGATTAATCTCGACCTGGCTGTCGATCTTGGAGAGGAAATCACGGCCGTCCTCGCGAAGGGAATCAGTGGGGAAGATGAGCCCGGTGGCGGCGCTGATCGTCTCCAAGGCCTTCACCGCGGCATCCGGAAACTCCGTATCAGCGAGGTAATGGGGAATCAACAAGACGAAACCCGCGATGGGGTGCAACTGTTGCTGCAGACGGAACTCCACCAGGTGCAAAGCATTGGCCGGTACCTGGGTGCGCGGCTTCCAGATCGACATCGCGTCGATGAGTTCGGTGCGGTTTCCGCTCACGGTCACGCCAATGGGGCGGGTGTGGGGCACAGGCATCGGGATGGCGTGTACCCAGGTCGTGGTCTTGACCTTGTAGCGCGCGACGAGTTGTATCACCGCCGCGCTGAATCGCTCCCACTGAAAATCGGGTTCAAACCCGGTGAGGAAGAGAAAAGGCTGGCCGATCTCGTCGGTCGCGAGATAGAGCGCGAGTTTAGGGGGCCGGTAGTCAGCGAGGTGGTCCTGATCGAAATAGACCGTGGGACGACGAGCGCGATAGTCCAAGAGAATGTCGGCGTCGAAGGTCGCGAGCTCCCGGTGATCCACCCTGGTCACGAGATATTCGCTCAACTGGGTGACAGCCGAACCTGCGTCGGCAAACCCAGTGAGGCCCGCGACGAGATGAAGCCCTTCCGGAACGTCGTCAACGGCCGCATTCAGCTCGTAAAGACCGTCGGAATTCTGCATGCATTAACTCTAATCGCCGCGTGCGCGCGGCAGAGCGGACGGCGCCCTCCTGGCTTGGTGCCCGTAGCGAACACCACAACCGGGACGAGGCGTCGAGCGGCGAGGTCGGCGGATACGATGGCAAAATGACGGTTCCCTTCCTCTCGATCGCTCGCAAATCTCCTCTCTCCCTCGACACAGATGTGCTCGTTTTGGGGGTTCGTGACACGGATGACGGCCCCAAGCTGCTCTGGGCTGACGCTACGTTTACCGAGCTCGCGTCGAGTCTCGCTGCGATCGGCGTTACCGGTGGCGCAGACGAACTGGTGCGCCTACCCACGTCAATCGGCAACGCTCGCAGCATCGCGCTCGTCGGGCTCGGCAGCTCCGTACCCGGAGCCGACACCCTGCGTTACGCCGCAGGCACGGCTGCTCGTCGCATTACAGGCGTCTCCTCTCTCGTGATCGCTCTGCCCACGACGTCATCCGCAGAGCTTCTTGCCGTGCTGGAAGGCGCGGCGATCGGCGGATATGCCTACACGACGTATCGGTCAACGTCCCTCGGGAAGACAAAGCTGCCGGCTCCCGAGATCACCATTGCCAGCGAGACAACCTTTGCGGCCGGAATCGAATTAGACGACGAGTTGGTCGCCCGCGCCGCAATTGTTGCTGGCGCCATCCACTCGGTACGCGATCTTGTCAACGCGCCGCCCTCGGACCTCTACCCCGAGACCTTCGCCGACGCGGTGCTCGAACTCGCCGAGGACATTCCCGTCGACATCGATGTGCTTGCGGATGACGAACTTCTTGCAGGAGGATTCGGCGGTATTCTCGGCGTCGGTCAGGGCTCCAGCCGTGGCCCCCGGCTGGTGAAGATCAGCTACTCCCCTGCTACCGCGCGCCAACACCTCGCCCTGGTGGGCAAAGGCATCACCTTCGACACCGGCGGGCTGTCGCTCAAGCCGCCGGCCAGCATGGTCGGCATGAAGTACGACATGACCGGGGCGGCCACTGTGATGGCCGTAGTCTTCGCTGCCGCGCGGCTCGGCCTCGACATCCGCCTCACCGCCTGGCTCTGTCTCGCAGAAAACATGCCGTCGGGCTCTGCCGTGCGCCCCAACGACGTACTCACGATTCGCGGTGGAACGACGGTGGAAGTGCTCAATACCGATGCGGAAGGGCGTCTCGTGATGGCAGACGGCCTCGTTGCGGCGAGTGAGGAGTTTCCGGATGCGATCATCGACATCGCTACCCTCACCGGGGCCCAGCGCGTTGCACTCGGCGACCGGTATTCAGGAGTGATGGGGGACGAGAGTCTCGTCGGCCAGGTGACAGCGACGGCGCGCGCCGTCGGTGAGCAATTCTGGGCGATGCCCCTGCCCGGAGAACTTCGAGCAATGCTGAAATCGGATGTCGCGGACATCGCGAATGCGAAGATCGGGAACACTGCTGCGGGAATGTTGATCGCGGGGGTCTTTTTGCAGGAATTCATCGGGCCACGCGCTGATGCCACAGCCGGACGTATCCCGTGGGCGCATATCGATATCGCCGGGCCGGCCCACAATGCTGGCGGCGGCTACGGCTTCGTTGGCCCAGGTCCAAGCGGTGTGGCTGTGCGAACACTGATCGCGCTGGCCGAGGAGATTTCGCTCTCGTAGTAAGGTCTTTATGGCCGGAAAATAATCGGTCTGCACAAGTCCGCAGCCCACCTTCGTGAGCCGGACCAACGCAAAAGCCAAAGAGACCCAAGGGAGTCGCCGGGTGCCTGAGCAAAACTTCGACGTAGTCATCCTCGGAGCGGGAAGCGGCGGATATGCCGCCGCACTGCGAGCAAGCCAATTGGGGTTGTCGGTAGCCCTTGTCGAGAAGGGCAAGGTTGGCGGTACGTGCCTGCATGTCGGTTGCATCCCGACCAAAGCGCTGCTCCACTCCGCCGAAGTTGCGGATGTTACCCGCGATTCCGCGAAATACGGGGTCACCTCCACGTTCGAGGGTATTGACATCGCCGCGGTCACGACCTACCGCGAGGGAATCGTCGCCAGTAAATACAAAGGACTCCAGGGCTTGATCAAGGCTCGCGGCATCACGGTAGTTGAGGGTGAAGGTCGTCTCACCGCTGCCAACACCGTCACGGTCGGCGACGACACCATCGTCGGCAAAAACGTGGTCCTCGCTACCGGGTCTTACTCGCGTACACTGCCCGGTCTCGAGATCGGGGGCCGCGTCATCACCTCTGAACAGGCGCTGGAACTGGACTTTGTGCCGAAAAAGGTGCTCGTGCTCGGCGGCGGCGTGATTGGCGTCGAGTTCGCGAGCGTCTGGAAGTCCTGGGGTACCGACGTTCAAATTATCGAGGCACTCCCGCACCTTGTTCCCAATGAGGACGAGTCGATCAGCAAGCAGTTCGAGCGCGCGTTCCGTAAGCGCGGGATCAGCTTCAGCCTCGGGATCCGCTTTGCCAGTGTGACCCAGAACGACGACGGGGTCGTCGTAACGCTCGAAGACGGTCAGACTTTCGCCGCCGAGCTTTTGCTCGTGGCCGTCGGTCGGGGGCCCGCGACCGCAAACCTCGGATACGAAGAAGTCGGCGTCACGATAGATCGCGGTTTCGTCATAACCAATGACCGACTGTTGACGAGCGTTCCCCATGTGTATGCCGTGGGAGACATCGTTCCCGGCCTTCAGCTCGCTCATCGCGGCTTCCAACACGGCATTTTCGTGGCCGAAGAGATCGCCGGACTCAACCCGATCGTGATCGACGACCTCAATATTCCCAAGGTCACCTACTCAGACCCAGAGGTCGCTTCGGTCGGCTTCTCCGAAGCCAAGGCACAGGAGAAGTACGGCGCCGAGAAAGTGACCACCTACGACTACAACCTCGCCGGCAACGGCAAGAGTCACATCATTGGCACCTCTGGTTCGATCAAAGTCGTACGGGTGAACGATGGGCCGATTGTTGGTATGCACATGATCGGAGCCCGCGTCGGCGAACTCATCGGTGAAGCCCAGCTTGTGGTCAACTGGGAGGCTTACCCGGAAGATCTGGCTCCGCTGCTGCACGCACATCCCACGCAGGACGAGGCGCTCGGGGAAGCCTTCCTGGCGCTTGCCGGAAAACCGCTTCACGCGATGTAAGAGTCGCTCCGAGGAGCGCACTGTACTCAAACTAAGCTAAGTAAATAGAACTGGTCTAAAGGAGCATCACTGATGAGCGAATCCGTCAACCTCCCGGCACTCGGAGAGAGTGTCACCGAGGGCACGGTAACCCGCTGGTTGAAGAACGTGGGCGACCGCGTCGAGGTGGACGAGCCGCTGCTCGAAGTCTCTACCGATAAGGTCGACACCGAAATCCCTTCGCCAATCGCCGGTGTGATCGAAGCCATTCTTGTGGCCGAGGACGAGACCGTCGAGGTGGGTACTCCCCTCGTGACCATCGGCGATGGATCCGGTTCCACGGATGCGACCCCGGAGGTACCGGCGGCAGATGCCACCGAGGCTGTCACACCCACTCTCCCGGAGGATGCCCAGCCCGCCGCAGAGGTAGCGCCCGCCCCCGCCGTTCCAGCCCCAGCCATACCAGCCACTGTTGAACCCGCGGCAGCTCCCGTTGCCCTCCCTGAGCAGATCCCCGATCCTCCACAGGAGCCGCCGGTTGCAGCCGCCGAGCCGGTAGCTCAAGCGCCGTCCCCATACGCCCCTGCGCCCGAACAACACGCGCCAGCGGCTCCCGTCGCAGTCGCCCCCGTCGCAGTCGCCCCCGTCGCTTTGCCGCCTGCCGCCACCACCGCACCGGAGGCACCGGCTACCCCAGTACCGGCTGCTCCAGCACCGGCTACCCCAGCACCGGCCGCTCCGGCCCTCGACTCAAAACCGGGCTACTTCACCCCTCTGGTGCGCAAACTCGCCAACGAGAAGGGCATCGACCTTTCCACTATCACCGGTTCTGGCGTTGGGGGGCGCATCCGCAAGGAGGACCTGCTCGCCGTCCAGAGTGAGATCGCCACCGCTGTCGGCTCTGCCGATGTGGCACCAGTAGCTCCGGCGGCGGCCCTCGAGACCTCACCTCTCCGCGGCACAAGCGTTCCGATGTCGCGTCTCCGCAAGGTAATCGCGGAACGAGCCGTGATCTCAATGCAGTCCTCGGCACAGCTCACCTCGGTGGTCGAGGTTGACGTCACGCTCGTCGCCAACTTCCGCGATGCAGTGAAGGCGGAGTTTCTGGCCAAGACTGGCCAGAAGCTGTCGTTCCTGCCGTTCTTCGCGCTGGCCGCCGCCGAGGCCCTCAGGGCTTTCCCGATTATCAACGCGACGATCGATGGGGACTCGATCGTGTACCCGTCGCAGGAAAACATGGCTATCGCTGTCGACACGGAGCGTGGGCTACTGACTCCGGTGATCCGGGATGCCGGTTCACTCGATCTTGCCGGCCTGGCCGCGCAGATTGCCGATCTGGCCGCCCGCACCCGCGACAATAAGCTCAAGCCGGACGAACTGGCCGGAGGCACCTTCACTCTGACCAATACCGGTTCACGTGGCGCTCTGTTCGATACTCCGATTGTCTTCCTGCCCCAGTCCGCGATCCTCGGAACGGGAATCGTTGCCAAGAAGCCGGTCGTCGTCTCGAGTGGCGGCCTCGATGCCATCGCGATCCGCTCAATGGTGTACCTCGCGCTCTCGTACGATCACCGCATCGTCGACGGTGCGGATGCGGCCCGATTCCTCGTCGCAGTGAAGGCTCGGCTGGAGGGCGGCGACTTCGCTGCCAATCTCGGCTACTGAGACCTCGGCTACTGCGACCTCGGCTACTGCGACCTCGGCTACATCGCTGGATAGCAGCCCGCCACGACGGAACAGCTCGCGGTCCCTGTGGCAGTGGAACGAACGCGTACGGCGCGGGATCGGTCGTAGGGTCTTGGCTGTTCGGAACGCGCAGCGGGTGAAGTCGGTGGGGCGGAAGCTATGGCACGCTGAATTGGCATCGCCCGAGTAAGTTGGCGAGTTCATGGCCGGGGGCGACAAGACTTTCACATCGTCGGCCGACCGTTGCCCTTCCCCGCGGAGCTCGTCCGAGACGGCGTCGAGGGAGGGTAGCGGGTTTTCGCGATCCGGCCGAGTTCTGCCACCGCCCGACCCATCGTCGTTGGCCGACCGCCTCCTCGCACGACACGGAAAAGCTATGCCCTCTTCACTGTGCGCGTAGCAAGGCTTCCTGCGAGACGAAGCAGATAATTTCAGCGGGTGATGATCAGGTCAGAGGTGATCTAATTTCGGGCAAGACTACTCAAGAGCGCACAATCTGCGGTTCGCTCTGTGTGCCAAAAACGGGCAGAGCCCATGTCGGCAAAGCTGGGGATGACTTGTATCCAACGAGCCCTTTCTGACTAAGTACTACTGGCCGAGCGCGATATCCCGAATACGCCATCCGGCCTCGTTTCTCACCAAGAGAAAGGGGGCCGGGTTTTTTTCGGTCATCGGGCTACCATCAGCGGCGACCAGTTGGATGATTGCGGAGTCGCCGAGCTGCTGGATGAGGCGGGGCGCGAAACCCTCTAGTGCGGCGTCCGAGGGCAGCGGCACCCCTTTTTTCAGGCGACGGACTAGATCGCGATCTGCCTCGATCACAGCTGATCCGGCTTGGTCGACTGCGTCGAAACAGGCCGTCGATTTCGCGGTCAAGCACCGGGCACGTGCGGTGAGAAGTGCCCGCGCGGCGGCAATCGGGTCCTCCCCTTCGATGGCCGAAGCCGAAGTCGAAGAGGGCGTCGCCCGCTTCGACCGCGCAATTTCGGTCGGGCGGTCGGATGCGTTTGTGGTCCGCGTCGCCAGCGGTGTGTTGCTCGCAAACGGCTCGATTGCAGTCTCTGAGTGAGCGGCCGGGATCACTGTGAGCGCGACGACCAGCGCACCAAGCCCGGCACCGCCTGCGATCCAGATCGGGGTACGAACCGGCGAGAGGATCGCAGCGACCCACGAACGAAGCTTCGCCAGCGGATGCTTGTCCCGATCGGTCACTCCTGTTTGCTGCTTGTTTGACGGCAGAGTGACCGAGGGCAGGACGTCAGTCGGCAGTGCTGCCGCTGTGGTCTCGTTGTTCAGCCAGAGATTTTCCCTCGCGCCGTTCGGATACCCGTCCACCCGATTGGATGACCGCAATTCCGACTCCTGCCGTGTCAGGTGGTGATCGAGGCGGATCGGTAGCGCCGGTGCGAGGTCGAATAGAAGGTCGATGAGTAGCAAAAGTTCCCGGTCTGTCCCCGGCGGCCCGCTCACGCTGTCCCGAAGCGTTGCGAGCGACTGGGGGTTCGCTCCGCCACTGAGCCGATCGAGCACGGTGCCGACGAGATCCCGCAGCCCGACCCGGTCAGCGGCGGCGTGTCGTTCCTCATCCAGGCGCGCCGAGGTGAGGCTGTGCCCGCCGTCGGTCGCCGGAAAGTCACCGATCAGGCTGACTCCGCCGAATCGCGCGAGCACCGGCGCACCCTGGTCATCGAAGAGCACCGATCCTGGGGCCACCGCCCCATGGGCGACACCGACCCGATGAAGTTCCCGTACCGCTTCGACCAGCGGAACCAGGATACTGACCGCCTCTCCGGCCTCCAGGTCGTCTCGAACGGCCAACAGCCGCCCCAGATTGCCCGATCCGAGTCTTGGAAGGATGAGGCATGGCCGCCCGTCCCGGCCCGTCGCGAGGTCTTTCAATTCCAGAAGATGGCGGGACGACGCGCGCGCGAGCGCCTCGATTTCGCGGTCTACGCTCATCTCGTCTGTGGACGGCCGGAAGATCTTGATCGCGGCGATCCGATCACCGGTCGGCGGCTCTCTCGACCCGGCATGCCCGAGGTGAATCTCCGCGCGGTCTCCCGCGCCGAGTTTGCGCACGAGTCGATAGCCTCCGACGGTCTCCATGATGCGAGTATCAGGGGCCAGAGGCATCCACCGCCCCGTGCCGGGCGGAATGGTGGACAGAGAAGGCCGGCCCGAAGGGTGAGGGAGCAGATGGCCACGGACAGGTCGTATCCTTGTCCCATGGCACGCACCCAAACTTCGGCTCCGAAGGCAGCGAAAGAGCCCGGTCGTCTCAAGCAGATGTACCAGGTCTTCCAAATGACTCGGCGCTACGACGCCAACGCAATCTGGTGGTTTCTCCTCGCCTTTCTCGCACCGATTCTGGCAGGCATCCTCGCAGGTCTCCTCATCTCCGGCGTCGACAATATTTTTGGATTCGTGCTGTGGATCGTCGCGGGAGTGCTCGGTGGTCTGCTGCTCTTCCTCATCGTGCTTGGCCGGCTTGCGGAGCGCGCCGCATATTCGCAGATAGAAGGCCAGCCGGGTGCCGTCGGAGCAGTGCTGAAGAGTTCGCTCCGTCGCGGCTGGACCGCGAGCGAAATGCCGGTTGCCGTGAGCCCCAAAACCCAGGACGCGGTCTATCGAGCAGTCGGTAACGGCGGCGTCGTACTGATCGGTGAAGGCCCGAAGAGCCGCACGCAGAAGATGCTCGACGAAGAGCGTCGTCGTGTGACGCGTATTCTTCCGAACGTCATCGTTCACATGCTGCATGTCGGACCAGACAGTGACGCCGTGCCGCTCCACAAACTCGCGGGCCGCATGGCGCGTTTCAAGCGATCGCTCAACAAGTCCGAGATTCACGCCGTCGGCAATCGTCTCGCCTCCCTCGGTAAGAACCAGCTTCCGATTCCGAAGGGCGTCGACCCGCTACGAGCACGCGGGCCACGCCCCCGCTGATCGGTTTTCCGGGAGGGCGCGCTGTCAACGGCGCACCAACACCGTGCCCGCCAGGCGGTCGTGGATTCCGCGCCGGTCGCGATCAGTGATCAGCGCAGGAACGAACAGAGCAAGCAACACCGTGCGCACGATCGGCCGCCAGACGCCGATCCATGCCGGTTTCAGGGGAACCACGCGCATCCCCAACAAGAGATGCCCGACGCTTCCGCTGACGAGAATCAAAAATACTATTTGCGTTACTGCGAAAATGGCAATGCTCGCCCAGATGTCATATTTGAAGAACGCGAGGGAGATAAACGCACCGAGGGCGATATCAATGGCGAATGCGGCGAGTCGGCGGCCGAACCGGGCGATGGACCGAGGTCCGGCAGCCGGTAGACCGAAGTGTCGACCGGGCCAATCGCTGGGTGGGGCGGATGTTCGCGGCTCGACCATTTTCCGATCCTACGTTCGCAGCCTCGACGTAACATGCACGAAACAATAGCGACACCGTGGCGAAACTCCCCTCGTCTAGCGTCGCAAGTGGCTGCGCTTCTTGGCCGATCGTGCGGTAGTGGCAGCCACGAAGATTCAGAGCCATGTGCGTGCCTTGTTGGAGCGCGCGCGCCTGCGCCGCGACATTGCAAACGTGGTGCGCGTGCAGGCTCATTTCCGTCGCTGTCTGGCGGTGAAGCACCTGAGCGGCGACCAGGATGCTGTGCGCCGTCGCTTG
>JANYIZ010000005.1 GCA_025408445.1 Frigoribacterium sp.
AGTCGAGCGTCCTGATCAGTGGTGGAATTGTCGCGTCGACCGAGGTGAACATCCGGTCTTCGCGCGTGCCACCGCGCACCTGCTGACACCAAGGCAGAGTCTCAACCCCGTGCGCAGGCCAGGTCGGATTGGTGACATCGAATTGCATAACCACGATTCTATTACTTTAGGGTGGTGTTTATGTTTACTTACCACACGCTTGCACCAGAACAGTGGTGATTATTCGACGTGCTCTACAACCGCTTTTTCAATCAAGCCCCGCCTCGACACAGGGGTGGCGCTTCCACGCTTGGTGCGTCTACTACGAGCCGTCAGCGGCACTAATAGGTTCTGCTGCACGGATAGGTGGCACTGATCTGAAGTGGCTTGGGAGGATGTTGTTGTGCGTAAGCCTTATCCCCGAGAGTTCCGTGATGACGTCGTTCGTGACACCCGTGGGCGTGGCTCCAAGCGTGACAGCTTCTAAAAAATTGTCCGCAAGACGAACGATCAGAGAGCAGTATTGCGTACCTTCTCGAGGGGCCCTAGAGAACACTTCTCGACAGGGTCGGCCGCTCGTAAGCGGAATCCGTTGCGGTCGGGACACGAGATCACCTGCCTGCCGCGCAATGCGCGTTGCAGAGTCTCTGCCTCGTAAATGCCGGAAACACCCGCAACGAGACAGACCCGTTCATTCTGATGAGGGTCTGTGGGAAGGCGAGAGACCTGCGGCCCGGGGTATCCGCCGCGGGCCACAGATTTCGTGGTGGGATGACGCGGATAGTTTGCCGTGCCGTTGGTGTACGTGGTTACGGTTTGTCCATGGCCAGTGTTGACGCTCGTGGCTGCGGGACCCTGCCCGTCGATGACGTGGTCGATCGTTCCGGCGTTGCTGTTCAGCGCGACCGTGGTGAGGTCGTGCATCACGACGCCAGGTGTGTTCGGGACCTCGAATGACTGGGTCGCGTGGAGGGTGGGGTCGGTGTTGGTGAAGATGTAGCTGCCCAGGCCCCACGCGTCGTGGATCTTGACAGTGTTCGCCACTGCGTGGGCGGCATAGCCGTTTACGCCGTCCTGCTGCCACGCCGCTTGGTTCGGTGCGTCGTAGGGGAGGGCGGATTCCAATGGTCGACGCAACAGTCGAGGAAATTTGTAAGGCGTTTTGCCTGTATTTGGAGGTTATCCCACGGCGGTGGTTGGCGCGTTGCGTTCCGCTTTCAGGCGGGCGGCGGGGGTGTCGTAGCCTAAAGCATTTCGTGGTGGCTCGTTGAGCTCTCGAGTGACCTGCGCGACGTGTTGTGCACTGTGAATGGCGAGGTCCGTGCCATTGGCAAAGTATTGGCGGGCGAGGCCGTTGAAGTTCTCGTTCGCGCCGCGTTGCCAGGGGCTGGAACGTTCCGCGAAGTAGACCGGAACCCCGCTGGCCTGGGTCAGTTTTTTTGTCGTGCGAGGACATCTCGACCCCTTGGTCCCAGGTGAGGGTTCTTTTCAGGTGGGATGGGAACTGTTTGTACACGGCGATGGCTGCCGCGTTGACGCTGGCGGCAGTGTGGTCTTGGGGCAAGTTCACGATGATGCCGTACTGGGTCTTCCGTTCCCGAAGCGTCATCATCGCAGAAACCGATCCGAGACCAACGATGAGGTCCGCCTCCCAGTGGCCGACTTGCTCCCGGTTTTCTACCTCAGCTGGGCGTTGGTCAATCATCGTCATGTTGATGATTCGGGATCCTCGTCCGAGTCGTCTCTGCCATCGCGTTTTACGAATCCGTCGCCCGGTGCGCACTTGAGAGCGAAACGTTTATGGAGCCCTTCGCCGTCTCGCAGCAGCAACGCCCGGTAGATCGTTTCCGGACAGATTCGCATCGATAGATCATCGGGATACCCTTTTCTCAACCAGCCGCTTATTTCATCCGGAGACCAGAATCGGTTGAGTCTTCGTTGCACGAGAATCCGAAGAGGGGAGTTCGCAACCAGCTTTCGCGTTTTCGGGCGAGCACGTTGCTGCCGGGCATCATGCTGAGCGCTTGCGGGTAGAGAGTCCCCACTTGGCCGGCGATGCCGTTTCAATTCCCGCGAAATTGTGGATGGATGCCATCCCAGCTCGACCGCTATTTTCCGCGATGAACGCTTCAGTCGCAGCAAGTCAGCAATCTGTAACCGTTCTCGCGCATCCAGGTAACGACCACTCGGCTCGGGTTTCGGATTAAGGGACGGGATCTGGAACTTCGCAGCTTCGCGAAGCAACGTCCCATTGTGTGGATGCATGCCCAATAGTCTGCAAGCGTCCGCGTTACTGAGACCGTCGCGCATCAGCTGCCAATACTGTGCCCTGCGTGACCGAAAAAGCTTCTGGCCCTCCGTTGCAACGTCGAGGAGGACGCGGTCCGCATATCGACTCGACGACGCTACCGCTTTCTTTTGCGCCGCGGTGGCCGCAGCAGCAGCTTTCCGCACCGACGCTAACCGTCGGCGCTCCAGGGCCGCAACGCGGGGTCCCGTCAGCTGCAACAAAATGGTGCACCGGCGAACTATCATGCCCGATCGCCGCAACTCCACGAAACGTTTCTCGGCCCACCGATACGCGGTCGACCGAGCCACCCCTGCAACGATTGCGGCGGTCTCCATCCGCTGGCCACGATCAATCGCCGCCCAGAACACGACTTCTTGATCTGCGTCCACTCGAAGATGATTGCGCTCGTGTGGCCTCTCGACTTCAGCCTCCCACCCCATCAGACGCGATGTGGTGAAACCCAACTCGGCGATCGTTTCAGAAGCCGATATCCCATCCCGCCGGGACTTGAGATATTTCTCCCGAAGCCACCGATACCCGACTTCTTTATCAATGCCAGCATCCCGGGCGGATGGTTTGAGACCACGGCCGTCCTTGATCGACGCGAAGAACCTCAGTGCTGCTGAAGACGAAGGCGTCAAAAACATGAACGAACCACCTGAAAAAAGGTGTTGCTTCGATCAAGAGAATCCCGCGTACCTCATATGCAACAACTTACGGCCTCGATCATGTTGCTTCGGCGACCGTCAGGAGCATCGGATTCTTCCGTCTTGGACAACTCCGGTGAAAATGGGTGCTGCGTATTAGTGGCGGGGGCTGGCAGCCTTGCCGTTGTGCAGGACTTCGTCCTGAAGGACCCGAGTCTGCGGGGGTGGGGCTCCACTGCTCCGCGAACCAAATGCTCTGCGGGAGGCTTTGCGAGGGCCGCTCCGCTTCAGGCCGCTATTACGACGGGACGCGGGTCGAGGTGGATACCCGCGATCATGCAGCGCACCGACCCACCGGCGAGCTCGATGGTCGGAATGTCGAGGGGCAGGAGAGTGCACGACCGCTCGATGATCGCGAGCTGGTCGGGCCGAAGGCTGTTGGCCGCTCGGCGCGAGAGGGCGAGGATGCGGCCACCGTGCTCCTGAAAACCACTGGGCGCATGCAGTTCGATTGCATTGCCGGCGAAGTTGCACACCTGCTCGAAGTCGAGATCGATGAGGATGCGACCGTGGGCGGTGAGCCGGTCCATCACTTGGGCCCGGCGCGCGGGCGACTGGATGAGGTTCAAGCCGACCAGCGCAAAGTCCGTGGCGACCCCCATCATCACGTTCGTGTGATAGATCGGCACGCCGGATGGATCGACAGCATCGAACACCATCGGCTCGTAGCCGAAGTTCGTGCAGAATCGCTCGAGCGCGATCGGATCGGCTCGATTCGACCGGGCTACGTAGGCGATTCGCGAGACGTTATCGAGCACGATCGCGCCGGTTCCCTCGAGGAATACGTCGTCGAGCTCGAGCCCGGAATAGTCGATCACATCCTGCACCCGGTACTCGTTCTTCAGCATCTCGATCACGTCGGATCGTCGCTCTCCGCGTCGATTCGTGGCGTACATCGGATAGAGCGCGACGTGCCCGCCCGGATGGGTTGACAGCCAGTTATTGGGAAACACGCTGTCTGGTCGATCGTGGCTCTCGTCGTCGAAGAGGTGCACACGGATGCCGGCGGCGTGGAGAGCCGCGGCCGCCCGCGTCACTTCCTCGTAGGCCGCAGTCGCGATTCGGGAAGACTCCGTCGAAGCTCCAGTTGCCTGAAAGACGTTGTCGTTGGCCGTGAGCGGATTGGGTCGGAAGTGGAGCGGTCGCACGAGCACGACCGCCGAGGGCGCCTGGATCGACACGGGTGGGCTCAGCTGCCGACGGGGGAGAGTGCGCCGATCAAGCCAAAGAGGTCCTTCGGATTTTCCGGAGCCGCGACAAGGTCGATCTCATCGAAAAAGTCGGTGTCGGCCACGGAATCGCGCAGGTAGCGCAGGGCGGAGAAGTCCTCGATGGCGAATCCGACGGAATCGAAGAGTGTGATCTGTTCGGCGGAGGTGCGGCCGGGCTCGGTGCCGACGATCACCCTCCAGAGTTCGGTGACGGGAAAGTCGGACGCCATCTGCTGGATCTCTCCTTCGACGCGGGTCTGTGGCGGGTATTCGACGAAGACGGATGCCCGAGCGAGGATTGCGGCCTCGAGCTCGGTCTTGCCTGGGCAGTCGCCGCCGATCGCATTGATGTGCACGCCCGGCGCGACGAGGTCGCTCGTCAGCACTGTCGCAAGGGCCTTGTCGGCGGTGCAGGTGGTGATGATGTCGGCGCCGGTCACGGCATCCGCAGCGCTCGTGGCGACGGTGATGTCGAATCCGAGCGGTGTGAGATTGCGCACGAACTTCTCCAGGGCTTCGGG
>JANYIZ010000006.1 GCA_025408445.1 Frigoribacterium sp.
CCTCGACGCGTTCTACAAGTCGACCGCCGGACAGTAGCCTCGCACCATCAACGGTGGGCCGTCATCCGTGGCGGCCCACCAGCACCCAAAATTGGACTCAGCGTGGCAATCAGCGAAACGATTCGAACTGCGGCGGTAGCCGAACGCGCGAGACCCCGCCGCGTGCACGGTCGCTCACGCCTGGCACCGTACATCTTCGTCTCTCCCGCACTGCTGCTTCTCTCGGCCTTTGGGATCTTCCCGATCCTCGTCGCCGCGGCAATCAGCCTCACCGACATGAACATCTCCGGCCTGGCGAACTGGAGCAATGTCCATGTCATCGGCATCCAGAACTATCAGAAACTCTTTGGCGACTCCGACTTCTGGCAGGCGATCGGCAACACGGCATTCTTCGCAATCATCGGCGTGCCTTCCGTTGTGCTGCTCTCTCTCGCCGTCGCCCTCCTGCTCGGCCGCAGCACCCACTGGTTCTTCCGCGCCTTGCGTGCCTTCTACTTCATCCCGGCGATCACTGCCATTGTCGCGATTTCCCTGGTCTGGGGCTATCTTTACAACACCCAGTTCGGTCTCTTTAACTGGCTGCTTTCGCTTGTCGGAGTCGACCATGTGCAATGGCTGTCCGACCCCGTGCTCTCGAAGTTCTCGGTCGCGCTCGTGGCGATCTGGCGCGGCACCGGACTGAACATCATCATCTTTCTTGCCGCCCTTCAAGGGGTACCGACCGAATACCTCGAGGCCGCGTCGCTCGACGGCGCGGGAGAGTGGCGCAAGATCCGCTCCGTCATGATCCCCCTCCTGCGATTTTCGATCTTCTTCGTCACCGTCACCACGATCATCTCCTGGCTGCAGTTCTTCGACGAGGCCTTCGTGCTAACGGGCGGCGGCCCCTTGGGCGCGACGACATCCGTATCACTGTTCCTGTATAAGGAGGGCTTCAAGTTGAACCAATTCGGTTACGCGGGCGCCGGTTCGCTGGTTTTGTTCGCGATCATTGCGATCATCACCGTGATTCAACTGCGGTCGAGAAGGGCCGACATTGAGTACTAGCCTCACGACGTCGCACCGCCGTTCCTGGAACGCGAGC
This sequence comes from Frigoribacterium sp., assembly GCA_025408445.1. Lineage (GTDB taxonomy): Bacteria > Actinomycetota > Actinomycetes > Actinomycetales > Microbacteriaceae > Lacisediminihabitans. The sequence goes on from JANYIZ010000006.1 coordinate 1,085, forward strand.
GGTCGAGCCGTCACGGCGCTCATCGGCGTCGTGCTAACCGTCGGTGCGCTCATTACCGCGTTTCCATTCATTTGGATGATCGCCTCCTCCGTCAAGCCTCAGAGCGAATCGCTCACCTACCCGCCGAGCATCTTCCCCCGGGTGCCAACGCTCAAGTACTTCATGAGCCTGTTTGTCGAACTCGACTTCGGCACCTACCTGGTCAATACGATCATCGTCGTGCTCATCGGGTTCGTCGGGCTGCTGTTCATGTCGATGGCCGGATATGCGTTCTCCAAGTTCGAGTTTCGGGGAAAGAGGTGGATGTTCTTCCTCGTTCTCGCCACGCTCATGATTCCGGTGCAAGTCACCATGATCCCGACCTACCTCATCCTCAACAGCATGCACCTGACCAACACTCTCGTGGGGATAGCGCTGCCAACGCTCGTCAGCGGATTTGGAATCTTTCTGTTCCGTCAGTTCATGTCGACCATACCGACCGAGATGCTGGAGGCCGCCCGACTCGACGGGGCGGGCGAATTTCGCACCTTCTTGCAGATCGTGCTGCCGCTTTCGAAGCCGATCCTGGCGGTGCAGGCCGTCCTCACCTTCATCGCCGGCTGGAACAGCTTCCTTTGGCCGCTCATCATCGCGAGCGATCAGAGGCTCTATACGCTCTCCGTCGGCCTGTCACTGCTCAACAAGCAAATCGCGGTGAACCCTTCGCTGCAGATGGCGGCTGCGTCGGTCATGGTCGTTCCGATCCTTATAGTGTTCATCGTCCTGCAGCGCTACGTGATTCAGGGCTTCGCCCTGTCTGGTCTGAAGTAACCCCGACCGAAGGAGATTTCCACCGTGGCATCCATTCCCAGACGCCCAGCTAATTTCGACGGCTTCGTGCACGCGAACGGCCCCCGGCTGGTCGACGGCGGCGGCACCGAGCTGCTGCTTCGTGGAGTCGGAATTGGCAACTGGCTGCTGCCCGAGGGATATATGTGGATGTTCGGTCCGGGTGCGGAATCGCCCCGCGAGATAGAGGGACTCATCACCGATCTGGTGGGCTCTGATGCGGCCCGACAGTTCTGGCGTGACTTTCGCGAGGCATTCTTCAATGAAGCAGACATCGCGGCCATCGCCCGACACGGCTTCGATCACATTCGACTTCCCATCAACTCGCGCGTCATTATGGACGAGGCCGGACAGCTGATCGAGGAGGGATTTCTCCTCATCGACAAGGTAATCAACTGGTGTCGCGAACACCGCCTGTGGGTGCTCCTCGACCTCCATGGGGCCCCCGGAGGACAGACCGGAACCAATATCGACGACTCGCCCAACAACAGGCCAGAGCTCTTCATGGACGACGGATACCGCGACCAGACGCTCGCTCTCTGGCGAGCGATCGCAACGCGATACGCCGCGGAAACCGTCGTGTTGGGCTACGACCTGCTCAACGAGCCGATTCCCAACGAGTGGCAGTACACCTACGGGAGCGAGCTGGCAGAGCTGTACATCGACCTCACCCGCGTCATCCGTGAGGTAGACAACGACCACCTCATCGTCTACGAAGGCTCCCATTGGGCCACAAACTGGGACGTCTTCACCGAGGTGTGGGACGAGAACTCGATGTTACAGTTTCACAAATACTGGTCCTCGCCCGACCTGCCAAGCATCCAGAAGTTCCTCGACGCTCGTGATCGCCTCGGACTCCCGATCTATATGGGGGAGGGGGGCGAGAACAACCTCGGTTGGCTGTACGCCGCGTTTCGCCTGTATGAGTCGCAGAACATCGGCTGGAACTTCTGGCCATGGAAGAAAATCGACACTTACACCTCACCCGCCTCGATCGCGGCCCCCGAGGGGTGGGAACTCATTCGAGACCGAGCTCACGGCGGTAGGGCAGTGGAACCGGACCGTGCGGCCCGGATTCTCGCCGAACTTCTCAACAACATGCGCCTGGAGAACTGCCGCTGGCAACAGGACATTTTGAACGCCCTTCTCGGATTCGAGCCAGCGTTGATGCCCGCATGGGCATTCAGCTACCGAGATAACGGATACCAGGTCGCATTCGGGCATCCGCTCGAAACCATCAGAGCCAACGACCCCGTGTCGATCGAGTATCTCGAGCCGCGAGCGGAAGAAACAAACGTCTTCGAGCACACTGACGGACGCGAGGCTTCCCGTGCCGAGACACTCGTCGTCCGCGTGCGGGCCGGGGACTGGTTGCACTTCGAGGCCGATGCGGACGCGGCCGAGTACTTACCAATGAGGGCTGACGGCACTCGCGCGCCATTTGTTTTGTCGTCGACTCCAACGGGCATCCGTGCCACGGCTAGAGAGGATGCCCTGCTCTGGCGACTCACCCGTCGAGTGGATACAGAAACCGATTTGTCGAACGGGTAGATGCCTCGCCGCGCGGAGGAGACACGGTCGTACCGATCGACGTCGACGGGCAGCTTTTGTTCCGTTTGACGCCCAACCAGATATCAAGATACGGACTACTGGCAATTATAGTTTTCCCTGCATTGCCACGACTTAGGTGGGGTCTGCTGTCGATGTGGTTGACACCTTCGCCAACTCAGCACGGCTCAGCTGCTCCCGACGTTGGTGCTGGGCGTTATTCCGCTGTTCGTCGTGTTCCTGGTTTTACAGCGCCAGGTTGTCGCCGGTATTTCGGTGGGCGCCGGAAAATGACTTCACCGGGTACTGCTGCCTCTCGCGCCACGTGAGATGGGGAACATGTCAGGTGTTGTGGCCTTCACCCGCCCCTGGCCGAGGTTTGCAGGGGGATTCCCTGCTTTCGGGGGGAAGTGGGCGCTCGCGTCGGTGGGTGTCCTGTTCGCATGCGAGTTTTGGACCGGAGGGCAGCTGTGCGTTTCGCACGCAGGGACTGGTGGGGGTAAGACGGGGATGACTATCGGGGGATCGATGGTCTTCGCCGCACTTCGACCGCTGATGGCGGTGTGGTACTTATGGGTTCGAGACGGGTGGACGAACGTCGCTCACGCAATCGACGCCCCCCACGCCGTCCAGGCCGGTGACGGGTTGGACCGTATTCTGCTTCTGGGAGGCCATACCTCTGCGGGGTTTGGTGTCTTGACCCATCAGATCGGTCTTGTCGGCGCCCTGAGCCGGCAACTGTCGAAGAGTACCGGCCGCGGTGTGGAGGTGCAGGCAATCGC
>JANYIZ010000007.1 GCA_025408445.1 Frigoribacterium sp.
TCAGGTATGGCGCCTGATCGAGACGGCCACGCAAGTTCGTCTCGAAACGTGTGGTGGCCGTCACGAGGACTAGTTCCGGATGCTGAATGCATCCGGGGATGGAGCTCACGTGGCCGCTTTCGACAAGACCAGCCCCGCACGCCGTTCCCAGAATAATGGGGCGACAGACGCCAACGCCAAGCAAGCCGAGCGCACCTATGTGCTCGACACTTCGGTGCTGTTGTCCGATCCGAAGGCGATCTTCCGCTTCTCTGAACACGCGGTCGTTCTTCCGGTGGTGGTGATCTCGGAGCTTGAGGGTAAACGAAACGATCCGGAGATCGGATATTTCGCGCGTCAGGCGCTGCGCAACCTCGACGAGTTGCGGGTGAAGCACGAACGGCTCGACTTTCCCATCACTGTGGGCGATGGTGGCTCTTTGCGGGTCGAACTCAATCACTCGAACATGTCGGTATTGCCGTCCGGCCTTCAGCTCAACGACAACGACTCACGCATTCTGGCCGTCGCTCTCAACCTTTCGAATGACGGACTGAATGTGACGGTCGTCTCGAAAGATCTCCCGCTCAGGGTAAAGGCCGCCTCAATCGGTCTCGCAGCGGAGGAGTATCGCGCAGAACTGGCGGTCGATTCCGGCTGGACCGGGATGGAGGATGTCACGCTGGGCTCCGAGCAGATGGCGAAGCTCTACGACACGGAGAAGCTCACCACCCGCCAGATCGGTGACACTCCGATCAACACCGGTCTTGTCATCCATTCGGATCGTGGTTCTGCACTGGGTCGTGTCACTGCGCGCGGAGAGATGCGACTCGTGCGCGGCGATCGTGACATTTTCGGATTGCACGGACGATCAGCCGAACAGCGCCTCGCCATCGATATGTTGCTCGACCCGGAGATCGGAATCGTCTCGCTCGGCGGTCGGGCTGGAACCGGCAAGTCGGCCCTTGCGCTCTGCGCCGGCCTCGAGGCGGTGCTCGAGAAGCAGCAGCACAAGAAAATCATGGTGTTCCGTCCGCTGTACGCCGTGGGCGGCCAGGAACTCGGCTTCCTGCCCGGGGATGCCTCGGAGAAGATGAACCCCTGGGCTCAGGCCGTCTTCGACACGCTCGGGTCCGTCGTCTCGCAGAACGTGCTCGATGAGGTCGTGGAGCGCGGGATGCTCGAGGTGCTGCCGCTCACACACATCCGTGGGCGCTCTCTTCACGATGCGTTCGTGATCGTGGATGAGGCGCAGTCGCTTGAACGGAATGTGTTGCTCACCGTTCTCAGCCGGATCGGCCAGAACTCGCGGGTCGTGCTTACCCACGATGTGGCCCAGCGCGATAACCTCCGGGTCGGCCGACATGACGGGGTCGCGTCGGTGATCGAGACGCTGAAGGGACATTCACTCTTCGGACACATCACTCTGACCCGGTCGGAGCGCTCAGCGATCGCCGCCCTCGTCACCGAGATGCTCGAATCGAACGAAGTGACTTAGTGGATCAAACCGCCCGGGAGAAGAGCAAAATTTGACCTGGGTGGTCGTGATGACGCGGGGTAGGCAGCTTAGGCTCTAAGAGTGAACCTACCCCTCGTCATCGTGCTCGGCGGGCTCACCATTCTCACGTTCTGGGGATTCCTGGCCCCGCGCTCCCAGTGGCGCATGCTTACCGGCTGGAGTCACCGAGAGTCGACCGGAGGCGAACCGGGAGCAGTGATCGTCGGGATCCATCGTCTGGTGGCGGGCATCGCGCTGGTAGGGCTCGCGGTGGGAGGATTGTCCATGGTGGGCGGGCTCTTTGACCCGACCGCCCATGCTGGGGTTCGCGTCATCACCGATCCCGTGAGAGTGATCTGGGGAAGCCCGGATCCCTCGGTTGTCAACCGTGTCTTCGTGCCGGTGAACACCGCACCGGCCGGCCTGGTGCGAGAGCCGACCTTGAGATTCCAGGCGGTCAGTGCGAAGCACCGGAGCCCCGGTTACCTGTTCAGCCTCGCGGACTATGCCCGCCCGCACGCCAGCAGGACCGACGGCTATCTCGGCGCGGATCCCACGATCGGGCTGTCCGCGCTCGATACCGCGGATATCGTCGTTCAGGTGCGCGCCGACAGTCGCTGCACTCCGCAGCAGGTGCTCGTCGTCGAGTCGGGTACCACCATCGTCATCGCCGTCTATTACGGTCGTCCCGCAGGGGAGCCCCTCGATACGAAAGCCCTCGCCGCTCCGTGCAATCCAAAAGCGGCCGGCGACAAGGCCTCGTCGGTGCTCATCCCCATCGCACTGGGCGCCGCTGTCGCACAGCGGGCGGTGCTCACCCTCGAGGGAACGCCGATCTCACAGGCTGATCCCACTTAGGAGCGGGCGGGTGGCCGGGTCATCGCGAGCACATCGAGAGCGCTGTCGAGAAGTTCGAGGGTAACCTCGCCTCGCTCGACGAAACCGAGATCGATCACCGATTCGCGCACCGTGATCGACTTGGCAACCGCATTCTTCGCCACCTTCGCCGCAGACTCGTAGCCGATCACGCGGTTGAGCGGAGTGACAATCGAGGGCGACGACTCGGCGAGGTCCCGCGCGTGCTCAACATTGGCTGTGAGGCCGTCAACGGTCTTGTCCGCAAGCGCGACACTCGAGTTGGCGAGAAGGCGGATCGACTCGAGCAGCGCGGTACCCATCACGGGAATCGCCACATTGAGTTCGAAAGATCCGGATGCCCCCGCCCAGGCGATCGTGGCATCGTTGCCGATTACGCGAGCAGCCACCATGAGCACGGCCTCCGGAATCACCGGGTTGACCTTGCCCGGCATGATCGACGAACCGGGCTGGAGATCGGGAATGTTCAGTTCGCCGAGACCGGTGTTCGGTCCGGATCCCATCCAGCGCAGGTCGTTGCAGATCTTGGTGAGGCTGACGGCGATCACCCGCAGCGCTCCGGATGCCTCGACCAGGCCATCCCGCGCACCCTGGGCCTCGAAGTGGTCGCGCGCCTCGGTGAGCGGCAGTCCGGAGTCCGAGGCCAGCAGCGCGATGACTTTCTGTGAGAAGCCGGCCGGAGTGTTGATCCCGGTGCCGACGGCAGTGCCGCCGAGTGGCACCTCCGCGACGCGCACGATGGTGGAGCGCACCCGATCGATGCCGTAGCGCACCTGGGCCGCGTAGCCCGCGAACTCCTGGCCGAGGGTCACCGGGGTGGCGTCCATCAAGTGGGTGCGTCCCGACTTGACCACCGTCTTCCACAGCTCAGCCTTCGCCTCGAGGGCAGTGGCGAGGTGGTCGAGGGCGGGAACGAGGTCGCCGAGGAGCGCTCCGGTCACGGCGAGGTGCACGGAGGTGGGGAAGACGTCGTTCGAGGACTGCGAGGCGTTGACATGGTCATTCGGGTGCACCGGAGTGCCCGCAAACTGTGTGGCGAGGGTCGCGATGACCTCGTTGATGTTCATGTTCGACGAGGTGCCGCTGCCCGTCTGGTAGGTATCGACCGGGAACTGGTTGTGGTGACGACCGGCAATGAGTTCGTCGGCGGCCAGCACCACAGCCTGCGACACCGGTGCCTCGAGAATACCGAGCTCGAGGTTGACCATCGCAGCGGCCCGCTTGATGCGAGCGAGTGCCACGATCTGGGCCGACTCGAGGCCACTTCCGGAGATCGGGAAGTTCTCGACGGCGCGCTGCGTCTGGGCTCCATAGAGGGCCGATACCGGCACGCGGACTTCGCCCATCGTGTCGTGTTCGATGCGATAGTCGGATTCAGTCACGGCGGTGTGCGTCCCTTGCAGTTGAGGTGTATTCGGACGGTGTGGCCCTAAACGGTGCCGACGATGATGTCGGGAACGGCCCTGCCCTCGAGCAGTCGATAATTCGCTCCAACGATAGCCAGCGTACCGGCGGCGATCGCGTTGCTGATCAATTCGGAGGTTTCGAGGAGCTCGGCGACAGTGTCGCGGAGGTGTTCGCGTCCCACCTCTGTCGAGTCGGGTACCACAGCGTCAGCGCCGTCGGCCGCGGAAGCGGCAGTGGTTCGCTTGACCGCCGGAATGATCTTTTGAATCAGTTGGTGGATGTGCGGGGGCAGGGGCACGGCATCCGGTGACTGGGAGTCGATGGCGGCTCTCACGGCTCCGCATTCGTCGTGTCCGAGCACGACTATCAGCGGCACCTCCAGCACGGCGACGGCGTATTCGAGGGAACCGATCACTGAATCAGAGATGACTTGCCCAGCGTTGCGCACGACGAAAAGGTCCCCGAGGCCGAGGTCGAAGATGATCTCGGCCGCGAGCCGGGAGTCGCTGCAGCCGAAGAGCGCGGCCTGCGGCATCTGTTTTTCCAGCAGTTGCTCTCGCCGCTCGACGTCCTGCCGCGGATGCCCCGGCTCTCCAGAAACGAACCTCAGGTTGCCCTGCTGCAGCTCAGCCCAGGCGTGTGCAGGAGTGCGCGCGGCGAGGGCGCGCTCACCGGGTAGTTCTGCCGTCGCGTTCATTCGGTGCGCCTGTCTAGTTGGGTGGCGATCGCCGTGGCGAGGGCCTCGAATTCGGTGCGGGATGCCGTGCCGTGCAGCACGATGCTGCTGGAACCGATCACCGTGCTGAGGGCGTAGGCATAGTTACCCGGGTCCTGGTCGGTGCGACGATCGTGCACACTCCAGTCGTGGCCCCCGATCGATGTCGTGCCGGTCGCTCGCGTGTTTTTGAGTTCGTTCGCGACCCAGGTGGGGTTCGCGTCAATACCCTGTACGAGCCCGATGTATTGGGTGGAGGGGGTAATGAAGCCAACGCTCCAGGCCACGACGGAATCCGAGCCCGTTGACAGGCCGTCGTCGTTCGCGCTCCAGCCGGTGGGAAGCGGAGGGGCGGCGAGCGTCTGGCCGGCTTGCTGTTGCGAGTTCGCTGCATCAGCACGGTAGTCCACCGCCTGCCGCGGCGCGCCATCCGGGCGCACCACCACGAGCACGAGCACCAGCACCACGGCCAGCGAGGCGAGAAGGGCGAGCACGAGATTGCGCAGTGTCTGGTTTGCCCGGTGTTTGCGGGAATTCTCCGCCTTGCGGGCGGCGGTCTCGTCCGGCGTCTCGGGGCGGCCGAGCTCCGCGACGACGCGGGGCGGACGGTTCGGTGAGGCTGCCATAATCTTACAATTCCATGGTTTCGCTAATCGTTTTCACAGGGCGCTTCCACAGGGTGGGCTCAGGACGCACTGTCAGGGAGGGTGTCTGAGCGGGGTGCCGCAGCAGACCGGGCCGCATCGAGGCGCGCCTTCGCGCCGATAAGCCATTCCTCGCAGCGCCGAGCAAGGGCTTCGCCGCGCTCCCACAGCGCGAGGGACTGCTCGAGCGTGGACGACCCCTGCTCGAGCTCGTTCACGACCCTGATGAGCTCATCCCGCGCCTGCTCGTACGACAGTTCGGCTACGCCAGCGGTCGAGCTGCCGCCGGATGACGCTGCGGGGGAGGGAGGGGTTGATGCCACGTTCGTGATTCTACCCGGCCCCGGTGTCGGCATCCGGTGGGGCGGTGACCGTCGCGGAAGCCGAGCCGTCGGCGAGGGTGAGGAGGAGGGGAGTGCCGGGAACGGCATCCGCCGAACTCCTCAGCACGGCACCGCCGGGCAGCTGGGCGATGGCATACCCGCGATCAAGGGTGCGCTGGGGAGAGAGCGCGCGCAGTTGCGAACGCAAGTCGAGCACGCTCGTCTGCGAGCGGTCGATTAGCCGCTCGATCAGCTCTGCGCTGCGGCTCACATAGCGACCAAGCTCCTCGGCGCGCGAGTCGACGATCCAGGCGGATGCGGTGAGCACCGGGCGAGACCTCAGCTGTTCGAGCCGATCGATCTCGGTGCGCACCTGGGCCGTCATACGGTTGCCGATGCGGGCGCGGGCCTGCTGCACGCGGGCAAGTTCGTCCGCGACATCCGGAACGACGCGCTTCGCCGCATCCGTGGGGGTGGATGCCCTCAGGTCGGCGACGTCATCGAGCAGCGGTCGGTCGGCTTCGTGCCCGATCGCGCTCACGATCGGGGTGACACAGGCGGCAGCGGTACGCACGAGTGTCTCGTCGCTGAAAACCAGCAGATTCTGGAAGTCGCCGCCGCCGCGTGCCACGATAATCACATCGACGTCGGGGTCGGCGTCCAGTGTGCGAAGAGCCGCGGTCACCTCGCCACTGGCGCGGTCGCCCTGCACGGCGGTGTGAACCACGCGGAACTCGACGGCGGGCCAGCGCAATTGGGCGTTGCGTAGCACGTCCTTCTCGGCATCCGAATCCTTGCCGGTGATGAGTCCGATGCAGCCGGGCAGGAACGGCAACGGCGTCTTGCGGTCGAGGTCGAAGAGGCCCTCGGCACGCAGGGCCTGACGGAGTCGCTCGAGTCGCTCGAGCAGGTCGCCGAGGCCCACATGGCGCATCTCGAAGACCTGCATCGTGAGGGAGCCGCCCTTGACCCAGTAGTTTGGCTTAACGAGGGCGACGACCCGGTCACCCTGCTTGAGATCGTCTGGCAGTTTGGCCTTCACCGACGACCAGACGGTGAACCCGACGGTCACATCGGCGTCCAGGTCTTTGAGCTTGCCGTAGACATTGCCACCCGAGAGACCCCATTGGGTGATCTCGCCCTCCACCCAGACCGCCCCGAGGCGATCGATCCAGCCCTTGATCTTCGCCGAGAGCAGCGCGACGGGCCAGGGTGCATCGACAGTCGAGGGCGCGGTTTCGATTGTCATCAGCTGCCCTTCTGCCTCTCCACGTAGAATCCTTGGGTGAGCACAATAACCAACGGCGCGGCGGCCAGCCTCGGAATTCCGCGGGTTCCCGCGGTACGTAACAGGCTACGGGACAACCCTGTCCCTGGCGTGAAGCGTGTGCTGCTCGCGGCCCCGAGAGGCTACTGTGCAGGAGTGGACCGCGCGGTCATCGCGGTGGAAAAGGCCCTGGAGCACTACGGCTCGCCGGTGTACGTGCGCAAACAGATCGTGCACAACATCCACGTCGTCTCCACCCTCGAGAAGAAGGGCGCCATCTTCGTCGACGAGGTCGGAGAAGTACCGGAGGGTGCCCACATCGTGTTTTCCGCGCACGGCGTCTCGCCGGCGGTTGTCGCGGCGGCAGCCGAGCGCAAGCTCGAGGCCATCGATGCCACCTGCCCGCTCGTCACCAAGGTGCATCGGGAAGCAGTGCGGTTTGCGCGCGACGACTTCCACATCCTGCTGATCGGGCACGCCGGTCACGAAGAGGTCGAGGGCACCATGGGGCACGCCCCGGAGCGCACCACCCTCGTGAACAGCCCGGCGGATGTCGCGACGCTCGAGGTCGCGGACACGGAAAATCTGGTCTGGCTCTCACAGACCACCCTGAGTGTCGACGAGACGATGGAGACGGTTCGCTTGCTCCGCGAGCGCTTCCCGCACCTGCACAATCCGCCAAGCGACGACATCTGCTACGCCACCCAGAACCGCCAGGTCGCCATCAAGAAGGTCGCCGAATCAGCGGAGCTCGTGATCGTGGTCGGTTCCGCGAACAGCTCGAACACCGTCCGTCTGGTGGATGTCGCCCTCGAGAACGGCGCGAAGGCCGCCTACCGCGTCGATTACGCGAGCGAGATCCAGCAAGACTGGCTGGACGGCGTCGCTACCGTCGGCGTCACCTCCGGAGCATCCGTTCCCGAAGTGCTCGTGCAGGAGGTGCTCGACGATCTCGCCGATGCCGGCTACAACGATGTGAGCCAGGTCGTGACGGCGGAGGAGGACCTTATGTTCTCTCTCCCGAAGGAGTTGCGCAAGGACGCGAGCGGCCGGGAGGACGTTCGCGGGCTCGGGGGTCGCATCCGCCAACTCGACTGGCAGCGGCCGTGACCGACCGCTCGAAAGACGACGAGCCAGAGCTGCCGCAATACGGGGAACGACGCCCGCGGCCGCAGTACGGCGAATACGCCACCCCGCAGGAGCAGGCGAAGATCATCGCGGATTCGCTTCCCCCGGTGTCTGAGCTGCTGGTGCCCCCGCCAGCCCGACCCCCAACAGCCCGACCCCTGACAGGTGGCGGAAGCGGTCATCGGCCTCCGGATGCCGCGACCAGGGTCAGCGCGAATGCACCGGTGCGCCCCGCTACCCCGCGTCGAACTCGCCGCTGGGACCTGGTCCTCACGGCCGTATTCCTCGGCTACGCCAGCGTCAACGTGATCGCGCAGCTGGTGTCGCGCGACACGCTCGCGACTATTGTCACGCAGTTTTTCGTCGCTCAGGGGATCGGTGTTTACACGCCAACCACGCTCACGACGACCCTCGGAAACGTACTCAACATCGTCACCCTCGCGCTGTTCGTCGTCACCGTGCTCGCGACCACCTGGATGCTGCGCCGGGGCCGCGTCGCATTCTGGGTGCCAATAGTCGGGGGAGTTGCCGCGACCACCGTGGCGCTGGTGTTTGTGGTGATCCTGCTTCAGTCGGACCCCATGTTTACCGCCCACCTCAACGGGGCGCGGCACTAGCACCCTCGATGTTTCGTCATTGCTCACGAAAACGGGCCGGGCGGTGCGGCGCTAAACGCCTGAGTGACCAGCCGATCCGAGCTGCTGGGTTGCCTGGATCACGCGAGCGGCCATCGCGGTCTCGGCGATCTTGCCCCAGGCGCGCGGGTCATAGATCTTCTTGTTGCCGACCTCGCCATCCACCTTGAGGAAGCCGTCATAGTTCTTGAGCACCGTGTCGGCGATCGAGCGGCTGAAGGCGTATTGGGTGTCGGTATCGACGTTCATCTTCACGACGCCGTTCGTCACGGCCGTCGAGATCTCCTCGTCGCTCGAACCCGATCCGCCGTGGAAAACGAGGTCGAGGGGCTTCGCTCCGGTGCCGTACTTCGCCTGGAGGCCGGCCTGGATCTCGCCAAGCAGCTCTGGACGCAGCTTCACGTTGCCCGGCTTGTAGACGCCGTGCACGTTGCCGAAGGTGAGGGCAGCCATATAGCGGCCATTTTCCCCGAGACCGAGCGCCTCCACGGTCGCGATGGCATCATCGATCGTCGTGTAGAGGTGCTCGTTGATGTCGTGGCTCACGCCATCCTCTTCGCCGCCGACGACGCCGATCTCCACCTCGAGGATCGCGTGGATTGCACGCATACGGGGCAGTAATTCCTTCGCAAGGGCGAGGTTCTCGTCGAGCGGCACGGCCGAGCCGTCCCACATGTGCGACTGGAAGATCGGGTTGCGACCGGCTTTCACCTCGGCCTCGGATGCTTCGATCAGCGGCAGCACAAAACCGGCAAGGGCATCCTTCGGGCAGTGGTCGGTGTGCAGCGCAACGGTGATCGGGTAGTTTTTCGCCGCTTCGTGGATGAAGGCCGCGAATGCGAGCGCACCGGAAGCGCGATTCTTCACCGTGTGGCCGGCGAAGTAGTCGGCGCCACCGGTGGTCACCTGGATGATCCCGTCAGAACGCGCTTCGGTGAGTCCCTGCAGCACGGCATTGATCGTCTGCGATGACGACACGTTGAAGGCCGGGTAGGCAAAACTCTTGGTCTTCGCCGTGTCGAGCATGGCGGCGTACTGCTCGGGGGTCGCAATGGGCATGGAAATCTCCTTCGGTGCGCGATGTGCTGTCGAGTCTATTGAACTAAAGAAGTTGGGATCTTTCGAGATTCGGCGAGAGAGTAAACCGTCGGTGCTCGGTAGCCT
>JANYIZ010000008.1 GCA_025408445.1 Frigoribacterium sp.
AGAAGAACGTCCTCGACCGGCAACGATGGTCGACCCGGGAAGAACTACGCCTCGCGATCGTGATCTGGATCGAGAAGACCTACCACCGGAAGCGTCGACAACGCCGCCTCGGTAAGCTCACCCCGATCGAGTTTGAGACAAAAAACATGGTCCTCAACGCCGCATAAAACCACTAACCCACCGAGTCAACTGAACTCGGGGCAGTCCCCAACGTGACGATGAACATAGCACCGCTATCAAACACCTGGACCTCGGTGCAACCGGCGATCTTCTCCGAGCCAAACGGTGGGCATGAGGCGCCGTTCATCCTCAAGGTGGGATCCACTTACCACTGGTTTACCTCAGGAACCAACTGGTGGGCCTCGACAGCAACAAAACATCGAGTGTCTCCCAGCCTCACCAGCTGGCCAGCCTGGTCTGACTTGGCTACAACCCCCGCATCAGGTGATTCCTTCAACACGCAGTTCGATTTCATTTTGCCGGTGCAGGGATCCTCAGGAACGTCCTACATTTACGCTGGAGATCGATACACGAATTTCCAAGGCCAGGGGTATCCAGCTCCTACCGGAAGTGGTCGAAATGCTTGGATGCCGCTGACCTTCACTGGAGACACTCCCACCCTTCACGGCTACTCCGACCTGACGATCAACGTTTCGACCGGGGACCTCGGCGGCAATGTGGCCGCTCATGCGAGATTTGATAATGAGGGACCGACTCAAACGCCCACTGGATGGCAGGAGTACGGCAATGCCGACGCGTCGTACACGGAAAGTGGAGGGGTGACGGATGACCGCCTGACTTTCTGGGCCTCCTCCGCTTTTCAAACCTACGACTACCAAACGCTGAATGGTCTGGCCAACGGAACTTACACCTTGTCTGTCCAAGTGGAAGGTTCAGGCAATCAATCCTCGGCCCTGTTGGTGGCGAAGAATTTCGGAAGCGCAGAGGTCAACACCAGTCTCATCGCTGCCGGTTCTGGCTGGACCACGAAGTCAATAACTTTTACAGTGACCAACGGCAATGCCGAGATTGCGATTTATGTAAACGGAACGGCCGGATCGTGGCTTTCTGCCGACAACGTCAGCCTTACACGGAACTAGCGAACGCCCGAAAAAAGCCTCCCCGCCCCCGCAGGAGTGTCGGGGAGCCAGGAACAACTGGTACTCGATCAACCGCTTGACGAGCAACCCTCAAGAAGCCGAAACCACACTCACAGGGACGTCGCGATTGATCATGAGACCGCCCCGCAACCCATGAGTTATGAAACATGCGGTTTCACTCGAGTGTTGCGGATTTAGCGCGCGATCGATCCCGCATCACCGAGACTCCTCGCAATTTGCGGCACGATTTCTCAGAATCATCTCTGCGCTGGCACGCCCAGCGCTTGGGATGGACTTCTTTTCTTGCTGCGGTGCGGAATGCGGGAATCCTGAACAAGATGCGTATCGTTCTCGCGCTGATCACAGACCTGGTCGTCGGTAGGATCTGCACATGATGCCGTTGACGAAAAGTGATCTCGGGTATCGGTGGGTCACGCGTATTGTGGCGATTCTTGGGGTGGTAGTCACCGCCTGGGCCGCCTTTGCAACCGGTCCGATGCTGATTCACGGGCATCCGGCGTACATCATTTTGCTCGGGGTGACGCTCGTCGTTAGCTTGGCTGTCGCCGCACGGTCGTGGTTGCCACGCGCACCGCGCAATCCCGTCCGTCGTGGGCGCAGGGTGGTTCAGGCGGTGCTGCTTGTAGCGAGCTCTCTGGTGATCGCGGCGGTTGCCTGGCTGGTGCCCCAATCGGCTCAAGCGCCGGCACTGGGTGCCATGAAGTCCGACTCCTCCGTCACGGTGACGGAGGACGCGACCGAAATCGTGATGGCGCCGACGGGTGTGGAAAGCCCCGTGGGAGTGTTCTTCCAGCCCGGAGCTCGAGTCGACGCTCGCGCTTATTCCGCGATTCTTCGACCACTGGCCGAGTCGGGGCATCTCGTGGTCATCACCAAGCAACCCCTGGGGATCGCGTTTCTGGCCACCGGAGCGTTCGCGAGCGCCCGGGCCGCGCATCTTCCGGTCATTCGCTGGATTGTTGGAGGTCACTCCCTCGGGGGGCTGGTGGCGGCGACAGACGCGGAAACTTTTGCCGGAGCCGCGCGCGATCAAGTCGTCGGGCTGCTCTTCTTCGCCTCCTATCCGGCGTCGAACATATCTCAGGTGAAGGTCTCAGTGTTATCGATCTCGGGGTCGAACGATGGCCTGTCCACACCAGAGAAGGTCGCAGCCGCCAAGCCGACGCTCCCAGCCTCTACCCGCTACCTCGTGGTGAAGGGTGGGGTTCACGCCTTTTTTGGGGACTACGGGCCTCAGGCTGGGGATGGCACACCCACCATCAGTCACAATCAGGCTCGCGCGAAGATTGCCGCCGGGAGCGTCGCGTTTGTGAACGGGCTCGGAGGCTAATCGATCTCGCCCCTATGGTCGAAGGTTCACCTCGATTGGATTTTGACACGGTCCCTGGTATCGATGGCTCAAGTCCCCCCGGTTACTGCAGCGTGTGGACTTGAGCATTTACTCAGTACCTTGACCTGCCCCGGCAGCGAGGACGGAGATGCGGTGGACGAAGTCGAGATCATCCGGTTTTCGGACGGCTGAACGAAGTGAGGGGACGGCCAGCGCCAAAACAACAATTAGCAACTACAGGAGCATCACGCACGGCGCAGAAGCACCACGCACGTCCGCCTCGTTCAGCTCGAGATGTCTTTGCGGCGGAACCACAAGACCGCCGCAGTGGTGAAGAGCAGGGCGTAGATCGCGGCCGACAGCACGGAGTCGGCGATTGGGGCATAGTCGATGCGGGCGTTGAAGAACTCGCGGAAGGCATCCGTGTTCCACGTAGGCAGGTAGTGGCGTACCTCCCCCAGATCCGGAATGCGCTCGAGGATGCTTGACAGGATGGACGTGATCACGACCCCTCCCGCCGCCGCGAGCGGGGCCTCCGCGAGAACGGTGAACATCGTTCCGAGTGCGGCCGCCCATGACAGGTGGAGGCAGATGATCGCCACCGCCGCCAGGATTCGCAGGAGGGATTCGCCCATCCCGAGCTGCGGTCCGACGGGGATCTGGATGCCGCCACCGCCGTAGGAGATCGTTCCGACCAGCAGCGACATGCCGGTGAGCAGCAGGATGCCGACCACGAGAACGGTCCACGACACCAGCACCTTCACGAACAGCAGCCGGGTGCGCCCCACGGGAATCGTGAGCAGGTACTTCAGCGTGGATCTCGACGCCTCGCCTGCGATCATGTCACCGAAAAGCAGTGCCACGACGAGGGTCAGCAGGAATCCGGCGGTGATTACGAGGATGAACGCCGTGAACGTCGTGCCGCTCGCCTGCGCAAACGCGGCGAGGTCGGTCCGTCCGGCCGCGGGACCCCCGGCTCCACCGATGAGGAAGGCGAGGCGCACGACCACCGGAAGCAGAGCGAAGATGATGAGCACGACCCGGACGCGCCACTGGCTGATCTGCCGGGCAAATTCGATCCGGATCGGCATGGTGCGGCGAACGGAGACGGCGGCCCCGGGGATTCGGCCGGGGCCCCACGGAGACGACGTCGGAGCCGAGGTCGCCGCCGAGGCGGGAGCCGGGATCGAGGAAGGCATTTCTGTCGCGCTCATTAGATGATCCCTTCCGTGCCAACCATCTCGAGGAAAGTCTCCTCGAGATGCCGCCCGCGGGTGACCGAGCGGATGCCGATCCCGAGCTCCGTGATCGCGGCCACGACGGCCTCCGGGCCGTTCCCCGCCGGCAGCACGCGGATGGTACCGGGGGCGGTCATGAGCGCCTCAGCGCCGTCGAGTCGATGGACGGCATGCAGGGCGGCTTCGACATCCGTCACCTCGATGGTGAGCTCGGTTGACTCTCCGGCGAGTTCTGCGACAGGTCCCGCGGCGAGCAGGCGGCCGCGGGCCATCACTACGACGTCGGAGCAGGTCTGTTCGACCTCACCGAGGAGGTGCGACGACACGATGACGGTGCGTCCGGTCTCGGCGTAACGACGAAGCACCCCGCGCAGAGCGAAGATCTGGGGCGGGTCGAGTCCGTTGGTCGGCTCGTCGAGAATGAGAAGTTCTGGCATCCCGAGCATCGCCTGTGCAATGGCCAGGCGCTGTTTCATGCCCTGGCTGTAGCCGCCAACGCGTCGTTTCACCGCCGAGCCGAGGTCGGCGATATCCAGCACCTCGGCCAGGCGCGCGTCCGCGCGAGGACGCCCCGACGCGGCCCAGAACAGCTGGAGATTGCGTCGGCCGGAGAGGTGAGCGAGGAACCCCGGTCCTTCGATGAAGCAGCCGACCCTCGTCAGCACCCGGGATCCCGGGGAGACCTTCTCGCCGAAGATCTCGATCTCGCCCGCGTCGGGTCGAAGCAGTCCGGTGACCATACGGAGCGCGGTGGTCTTGCCCGCACCGTTTGGGCCGAGAAGGCCGAGTACCTGGCCCTGCTGCACCGTGAACGAGAGGTCGTCCACCGCGCGGAACCCGGCGCCATAGGTCTTGGTGAGGCCACGGATCACCAGCGGAGGCGCGTCATCCGCTCGCCCAACTGGTGGCCCAACGACTGGCCCGACGACTGGCCCAGGGTGATCCCGGCGTCGATCGGCGATCGCCGCGATCGCCGCGAGGATAAGGCCGAGCAAGATAACGATTGGGATACCGATGAGCGCCGCCGTCGACGGCGCACCGCCACCGACGGCAGGGTCCGCTGTGGCAACAGTGGGCAAGGAGAGGGTGCCCTCGGTGTTCACGACGAAGGTCGCGGATGTGGCGGAGCCCTGGTAGCCCGCATCCGTCGTACGAAGCGAGAGGGCGATCCTGTCGCCGCGCTCGAAGCGCCAGGTCGTTGCCGGCAGGGTCAACCGCACCCGGGTCGCCGAGCCGTCCGCGGGGAGGGAAACGCGCATCGGCGCGACACCACCACCGACCGCGATGTCGGAGTCTCCCGAGGAGACCCGCAGCTGGGCGAACAGCAGCACCTCGACCGGGGCGCCGGATCGCGAGGGAACACGCACCTCTCCGCGGAAGCGCGGCAGCCGCACGTCGACCGTCACGGTCGGGGAGCCGGCGAGTACAAAGGGAGTGCTGATAGGTCCGGTGGCAAATTTCGCCTGTTGTGCGGGCTGCGCGACAGTACCGGCGATTCCGCTGCCGCTGCCCCCGATGCCCCCGATAACCGAGTCCACCGCGCCGATTCCGGGCAGCGACGAGATCGTCGCAGGGAGCCCTCCGGGGGGATTCACGACGATGCCGAAGCGACCATTCAACGGCAGCTTTCTGAGGCTGCCACCATTCAGCCCCGTATACCGCGCGGCGACACGGGTCTCGGCGAATCCGCGGGCCGAGGTCGGCACGGTGAATGAGAAGGGTTCTGACGAAGCGTGTCGAGGGGACCTGCCACGCAGGTGGGCGGAGAGCCACTCGTCGACGGCGCCGGTCGTGCCGACCGTCTGGCCTCCGTCATGCCCTCCGGCGAACCAGGACACCGTTACCGGTGCGCCCGCCGCTGCGATCGCGCGCTCGTTCGCGTCGGCTTGGTCGAGTCCGAAGAGCGTGTCCTGCCTGCCCTGCAGAAGCAGGGTGGGCGCGGTCATGCCTGAGAGCACCGAGGCGGGAGAGGATGCCTCAAGGAGCGTGCGATCCGCGTCATCGAGCTGCCCGCCACCGACGAGTTTCGTATAAAGGGTACAGAGCTCGGCGGTGAAGCGCCCGCAGGCTCCATAGAACGGCGATGCCGCGGCGCCGAAAAGCTGGGTCGCCCAGGCCTGCTTGAAGACGCCGGGCGCTGGCGCCGCGCCATCCGCTGCCGCCGATTGGGGCACAAGCGCTTGCGCGAGGTCAGTCCAGGTGATGGCCGCGACGACCGTAACAATGCGCGGGTCTGTCGCGCCGAGAAGGAGCGCGAGCGCGCCCCCGTAGGAGGCTCCGACGACGCCGATGACCGGGTTGCCGTCTCGCGTCTCGACCTCAGGGCGGCTGGCCAACACATCGACGAGCCGTTTCGCATCGGCGACCTCGTAGTCGAGGGAGTCGAGGGAGATCCGTCCGCCGGAACGACCGAATCCGCGTGCGGAGTATGCCATTACGACGTAGCCCTCGCGGCGCATCCGCTCGGCATCTTTCGCGACCGAACGCTTGGATCCGCCGAATCCGTGGGCAAGAAGCACAGCCGGGGCGGGTCGGGATGTCGCTGGCAGGTACAGGTCGACGTCCAGGCTGATGGTCGCAGCAGATCCCGGTGCCGCTGGCACGGCGACGCGAAAGGTCTGGGACGGTCCCGTTACTTCAGCGACTGAGGCGGCGGATGCGGCGGCGGTGGGGGCGACCAGAACCGAGAACATCACCACTGCACCGAGCGCCAGCCGCCAGCCGCGGCCGTGTGATCGGCTCATGGATTCGTCCTTCGCGTGACAGGGTGATGGAGGCTCGAGCATACGTGGTCGGGCCGAAAACTCGCCCGCGCGGTCTGTTAATTCCGCTGTCCAAAATCCCCATGGCAGCCCAATTCACTCTGTCTGCCGCAGAGCTGTTGGCTCAACTTAGGTCTGGACCCCAGGTAGTCGGGGCATGGCGGTCTCCGCAAAACGGGCCTTTGCCAGTAACGCTCACCCAGAAGATCGGCCGACTGCTGTCGAGTCAGGTGACTCGTCAGACTCAACCGAAACGACAGCACACCCCTATCCGGAGACGGTGAGTTGGAGTCAGAGCTGCATTAGCGTGAGACATGAGGGCCGTCCTGTCGTAAGCGGCTCTCTAAGCAACTCCACTGTCGCCCCGGAGGCCCTCGCCCAAACGCCAACACCTACAGCGAGTCGTCACATCGATTCAATCAACGTCCCAAGGTAGTACAGCTGGTCGGCGATAAGTCCGCAGTCACGGATCCATCTTCGCAACGCACACAATCTACCCAGCCCTAGCTCTCACCCAAATCGGAAGGTACCCCTATGGATATGAAACTTGAACTCGTTCCGCTGCCGGTCGCAGATTTGGAGCGCAGCAAAGCGTTCTACGCTGGGAGGCTGGGCTTCACCTTGGATCACGATGTCCAACCCGGAAACGGAATGCGGATTGTCCAGCTCACTCCTCCAGGCTCCGCCTGCTCAATAGTGATCGGCACGGGGATGCGCTCGAATACACCGGACGCGGGAACGGTCAACGGTTTGCATCTCGTTGTCGACAACATCAATGCAGCCAGTGAACTTCTTCGCAGCCGTGGCGTCGACATCAGCGACGTTGAGGACATGGGTGGCGTTAAATTCGCCTATTTCAGCGACCCAGACGGCAACTCCTGGGTGCTCCAGGAAATTGCTGAAGGCTAAATCTGTACTGCGAATTGGTGCCCTCACAGTGCCCTCATCATACGGAGACCGATAGCGATCAACGAGGCCGGGGGACGTAATCCCTTCGGGTCTGCTGCGCGGTTAGGTGACATCTTGACCTGCCCCATCTACTGCTTAGGTTCGTCGGTTCGCGTGAACTTTCCAGCCCGCTCCGACGTATCTCGGTCTTGTTCGTGACCCTCCACGTTCGTGAAATGGCCCTGCTCAAGGGGGTCCGGCCCGTCGTGCGACTCCGACACGGTGTACTGGCCGTGCACCGTCCGCGGATTCGCCGTCTCCGGGTCCGCCTCCGTGTACCGCCCCTCGAGATGATCCCGGTCCGGAGTCGAAGGCTCCTTTTTTGCCATGACTATGCCTTTC
>JANYIZ010000009.1 GCA_025408445.1 Frigoribacterium sp.
AACTACAGCCTGAATGAAACGGCCATCGTCGAACGGGCGACCATCCCTCCAATCCACGGACAGGCAAGTCAAGAATCCAAATTCGGCGGTGATAAGTCTCGATCTGCTTGAGACAAGTCTCGACTTGCTTGAGAACTGACAGCTGCACCGGGCGAGCTGGGGCAGTAGCGTATAACCATTATAGTTAGCACCGCTAATAAGCTATGCTAAGGATATATGGCAAGCGATGAATCACCGCACGATGACCAAGACCTTCGCCTGGCGATTCAGCGCCTCGCCCGCCGCATCCGATCCATGCAGGCCGACGACGTGACCGAAGGCCAGCGCGCCGTGTTGTTCGCCCTGTCGAAGAACGGCACGCAGACCCTCGCGTCACTGAGCGAGCACGAACGGGTGACGCCCCCCAGCATGAACCGCACCATCAATGCCCTCGTGGAACTCGGCCTGGTGACCCGAGAGCCCGCGCCGGATGATGCCCGCAAGGTGAGCCTCGACCTCTCGTCCACCGGTCACGCCTTCGTTAGTGAGACCCAACGTCGGCGAGACGCGTGGTTCACGACCCGGCTCGACGCGTTGCCTGCCGAGCAGCGTCGGCTGCTGCGTGAGGTCACTCCGATCCTGCGCGACCTGGCCGACAGTTGAGCGCGATGTTCCGCTCGCTCGGCGGGTTCAACTATCGGGTGTGGGCGGCCGGAGCGCTGGTCTCCAATGTCGGCACCTGGATGCAACGCACCGCGCAGGACTGGATCGTGCTCACCCAGTTGACCCACCACGATGCTGCCGCGGTCGGGTTTGTGATGGCTCTGCAGTTCGGTCCGCAACTGCTGCTACTTCCCCTCAGCGGACTGGTCGCCGATCGTTTCGACCAGCGCAAAGTGCTCATGGCCACGCAGGCCGCGATGGGAACTCTCGGGCTGGCTCTCGGCATCCTCACCGTCACTGGCATGGTGCAGCTCTGGCATGTCTACGTTTTCGCGGCCCTTCTTGGCTGCGTCGCCGCCTTCGACGCGCCGGCCCGCCAGACCTTTGTCTCCCAGCTCGTCGGTGGTGCCAACCTTTCCAACGCGGTCGCCCTCAACTCGGCCTCCTTCAGCGCGGCACGGCTGATCGGACCAGCCGCCGCGGGACTGCTCACCGCCGCGGTCGGCGCCGGCTGGGTGTTCCTCATCAACGCGGGCTCGTTCGGCGCGGTGCTGGTCTCCCTCGTGTTCCTTCGGGTGGCGGATCTCCAGCGCTCCACCCGGGCGAAGCCGAAGAAAGGCAACCTCGCGGAGGGCTTCCGGTACGTACGGTCCCGACCTGACATCATGGTGATTCTGGTAATGGTCTTCCTCATTGGCACGTTCGGTCTCAATTTTCCGATCTTCATCTCGACAATGTCCACGAGCGTCTTCCACCAGGGTGCCGCGGCATTCGGTGTGCTCTCCTCTGTCATGGCCATTGGATCAGTCGTCGGCGCATTGCTGTCGGCCCGACGCGAGAAGCCGCGGCTGCGGTTCCTCTTTGTGTCATCAGCCGTCTTCGGCATTGGCTGCATCACGGCCGCGGTCATGCCGAGCTACTGGGAATTCGCGATTGCCCTTGCCGTGGTCGGTCTGGCCTCGCAAACTATGATGACGACGGCAAACGGTGCCGTTCAGCTCTCTACCCCCGCTCCGGTGCGCGGTCGAGTGATGGCCATCTACATGGCAATCTTCATGGGCGGCACCCCCATCGGGGCACCCATCGTCGGCTGGGTCGCGAATGAATTCGGACCGCGCTGGGCGCTCGGAGTGGGCGCTTCATCCGGAGTTTTGGCAGCGCTCGTCGGCCTCTTCTGGCTGGTCAAGTACCACAACCTCCGCGTGCACTACATCGACCGGCGGCTGAGCGTGACCCACGACGGCCGCGAGCTCGCGGCCGAGGAGATCGTGACCGATTCGGTCATCTCGCAGAAGGGCTGACGCGACTCCCTAGGAGACTGTCTTCGCTCTCGGCATCGTTACAGTGACGGTAGTTCCGCCTGCCAGATAATCGCTCTTCAGAGCGATTCGACCACCGTGCCGCTCGACAAGAGACTTGACGATCGGCAGGCCGAGGCCGGTGCCTTGGATCACTCGAAGGGCCTCCGCGGGAGACCGGTAAAAACGTTCAAACACCTTCTCGACGTCTTCAGCGGGGATGCCGGGGCCGGTGTCGCTGATCACGACTTGCACCTCATCGTCGGTGCAGGAGGTGGTGATGTCCACCTCGCCGTCCGAAAGTGAGAACTTGATCGCATTGGACAGGATATTTGAGACGATCCGGGTGAGGTCGTGCGAGACGGACGGTACAAACGGCGATTGCGGGTCGAACGACGTCGACACGATCACCCCGCGCGACTTCGCCATGGTGGACTGCTCCTGCACGCACTCCCGGATGAGCCGGTGCAGGTCGACAGCCTTCGTGGTCTTCGTCGGCGAACTCGTGCTTCCGAGCTCGAGAAGGTCTTCGACCAGGTCAGCCAATCGGCGGGCGTTGCGCTGGATCACGTCGATGTACTCCCGAATCTCCGGCTCCGTCACCGCGTCTTCCATCACCTCCGCGAACCCCAGGATGCTGGTGATCGGAGTACGGAGTTCATGGCTCACCGACGAGACGAAGTCGTCCTTTTGGCGGTTGAGATCACGGAGCTGGTCGACGAGGTCCTGCTCGTGCTCGAGGGCCTTCTGGTTGGCGACCTGTGCTTCGTATCGATCCGTAATGTCCACAAACTGTGCAGCGATGACGCCCTGGTCGAATTCGGAGTTGCGGGTACTGAGGAAATACTGCACACGCCGACCGGCACGGGTCGTTAGTTCACCGCGCTGCTCCGATACTCCACTCCGGCAATAGGCGTCGAAAATCTGCACGGCGGGGTCACGGCGAGAGAGCCGCACGACGCCTCCCGGGCCAAGATCCTCGACTTCGCCGCCGAGTGCGGGCCACTCGAGCATCTCGCTGGCGGCATCGTTTCCGAGAAGCACGCGCACCTCAGGAAAGCGAATCGGCTGAAGGATGAGCAACCCCACCTGTGCACCGACGAGGCCACCTCGCAGCAGTTGGCTCCGCGACTGCACCTGCTCGGCGAGACGCTCCCGTTCGAGGCGCCCGGCGCCGAGGAAGATGATCGTTCCGGCCTGGGCGATCAGGAACAGCTGGAGCATCTGGTTTGTGACGCTCACCCCCGCGACCTCCGAAGCGGCGAATGGCCCGCCACCGGCCGCCGTCAATTCCACCGTGAGCACGGCGGCCACGAGCAGCTCGATGATGGTAAAGCCGTAGCTGAAGTTGAAAGCCGCCCAGGACAGTACCGGGAGCGAGAGGAAGACCAGGGGCAGGGCGTTGGTCGGCGAGAACACAAACCCGACTACGGCGAAAGTGACGACGATCTGCGCCACGAACTCCAGTCGGTTGCGCGATACATCACCGCCGTAAACGACAAGCACTGGCGGTACCACCACGATGACCGCGGCGGCGTGGGACGCCATCACCGCGAATAGGGTCTCGATGAATCGACCGCCTTGGAGCATCCCGACGACCGCTGCAGCAAGCAGGCCGATCACCATCGAACCCGTAAGGATAGCAATCAGCAGGCGGGCGACATCGGACATCCGCCGAAGTCCCGCACCCCCGATGCCCCGGGAGAGGATCGCGCTGACGAGCCAGGTCTCACTGAAGTTGGCTATCCCGAATCCGATGGAGACGACGAGGGATCGGCCGGCAGCATAGTTCGACCCGACCGTGACCAGTCCCACGAGCAGCGCCACACCCCACCGCCGCTTCCGCGCGCAGAGCGCTGCAACGACGCTGGCGCCCGCCGCTGGCCACCACGCCGCCGTCTGGGAACCGGGAGGTGTGAGCACGACCGCCGCCAGGCCGAGCACATAGGTGAGCGCTAGAAGGCCGGCGATGACCGAGAATCGCGTGCGCGCGCGAAGGCCCCTCACCAATGACACTGCATTTATACGTGCTAGCACGGCGCTCCCCCAAGCCTCATCATTATTGTGCCATCCAAGCGACTGGTGAGCTTTCGCGAGTGATCTCCTTTTTCACGAACAGCACCGCGGTGAACAGGCCAGCGTAGACGCTGCCAAGCGGCGGCACGTCGGTGTGGTCGCGTGCCCGACCGATAGCCCGCGCGATCAGTCCACTAGGGATGTTCCCCACGTGACAACACCGTCGATCGCCACGCGGTCGTGGCTCACCGCCTGGGAGTAGAGCACGAATCCGGTGATCCAGACCGCGACAACCAGCACGAGAGTGATGAGTGCTATCCACCACGCCTGGCGGCGCCTCACGAGGCAAACGATCGTGATCACGTTCCCCATAATCAGCAACAGGAACATTACAAACCAGGAGATGCCGAGCGAGGCCACCGCCGCGCCTGCCGAACAGGTGGCCTCCAGGCAGCGTCCCACGAGCGCAGCCGAGAACAGGTCGATCACGGCAGCAACAACGAGGAATCCACCGCCGATCAGGAGCACGGCGATCGAGACCGCAATGTCCCAGATGAGGAGCGGACGCCGGTTCGCGATAGTGTCACTCATCGACAGCTCAGCCTTCCGCTCGGGTTAACACGAACACCGGTATCTGACGGTCGGTCCCCGCCTGGTAGTCGGCATACGGCGGATAAGCCGCGACGGCTCGCCCCCACCACACGGACTTTTCATCGCCCGTGACTTCACGAGCGCGATAGTCCGCCTTCACTGCGCCATCCTGAAGTTCAACATCGGGATTTTTCACGAGATTGAAATACCAGACCGGATTCTTGGGCGCCCCGCCGAGCGAGGCAACCACCGCGTACTCGCCCCCGCATTCGACCCGCATGAGCGCTGTCTTACGCAACTGACCCGACTTCGCGCCAACGGAGGTCAGCACGATGATGGGCATACCTCGCAGGTCAGCACCCTTCGCGCCGTCGGTTGCTTCGAACAGTTCGGCCTGCGTGCGGGCCCAGTCCACGGTGCTCGGTGCATATTCACCTTCGAGAGGCATTGCTACTCCACTCCCCGCCAGTCAATGACGATTCCGTTGAGACGGTCGCGCTCCGGGGTGAAGAGGCGTCGGTAGGTGGCATCCGCTTCGGTCCAGTTGACTTGGTTTGTGATGAGCGGATCGAAATCGAGCTCGCCGGAGACGATGCGCCGCAGCACGGTGCGTCGCACCTCCGAGGTGCCGATGAACCAGGGGAAGACCGCGTTGATCTGGCGTTCGTGGGCGAGTTCATAGGTAAAGGAGACCTGGTCGGGGTAGACGCCTTCGAAGACCATCGTGCCTTCGAAGCGCAGGCACTCGAGCGCGCTGTCGATGAGTGCAGCGACCCCGGTGGATTCGATCACCATGTCGAACCCGTCGGGGAAGTCGGGCTGCAGCTGGGACCAGGGCGAGCCAGCCGAGCCATCGATCACGCGGTCGGCGCAGTGCTCTGCGGAAATGGCGCGGCGCTCGGGAGAAACCTCAGAGACCACCACGTATGCGCCGCGGTCGCGCGCGAGCATCGCCGTGGCTTGGCCGATGAGTCCCTGGCCGAGAACCAGCACGGTGTCGCCACGC
>JANYIZ010000010.1 GCA_025408445.1 Frigoribacterium sp.
CCATCGCTCGGAGCCGGGTCTGGTCGAGAAGTGGGATCTCTACGTGCGCGGCTTCGAGCTCGCGACCGGATACTCCGAGCTCGTCGACCCCGTGATCCAGCGCGAGCGTTTCGTCGAGCAGGCGAAACTTGCCGCTGCGGGGGACCCCGAGGCCATGCGCCTGGACGAGGAATTCCTGCGCGCCCTCGAATACGGGATGCCGCCGTCCGGGGGTATGGGGATGGGCGTCGATCGCCTGCTCATGGCGCTCTCTGGCCTCGGCGTGCGCGAGACCATCCTCTTCCCCCTGGTCAAGTGATGAGCTACCTCCCGCCGGAACCGAAGGATCCCAAGAAGCCCACGACCACGCGCCTGGTGCTCTGGATCGCGGTCGCGGGAATCGGGGTTTATTCGATTATCCAGGGCATCATCGGCATCGTGCAGCACGGCTGACGTTCCCCCAGCCGCGAGACGTATCCTGTTGACGTGATCGAAAACTTTTGGGCCAACGCCGCGTACTCGGTGATCCCGACGATCCTCGTTGGGCTGATTTTCTGGCTCGTGATGCGCTCGATCGTCCGGGCGGACCGCACCGAGCGCAGCGTCTACGCCGAGATCGAGTCAGAGGAGCGCGCCCGCTTCGAGGCCGAGAACGCCGTCACCGGTCCTCGGGAGCCTTGAGCCGCACGCTCCGCATCTCGGGCGCAGATAGCGGCCATCCGTCGTAGCCGCGAACCCTGCCGAAGCGGCCCGCGCGGCGGCAGCAGGGCATTGGATGCCTCCGTTGACGTCCACTCCGGCGCGGAGCGGGCCCGGGATCCACCGGTTGCTACTCGAAATCGGTGGCGCGACCCTCCCGGCTGACTTGACCACCACATCCGCTCTAGGGTGGACGACCCTCACCGTATGTTGCTGAGTGCCAAGCGCCGCTGGGGGAGGGTGCTGCACATGATTATCACGATCGAGCAACCGAGGGAACGTTCAGCGGCTCGCGGTTGCTCATGCCGAAATCCACCGGGAGTCAGTTTTGCTGGGCGGCGACGCGGTTCGCGCGGCTCCGACCCAGATGAAAAGCATCAATTGGGCGGAGGCGACCCAATAGGAGCCCAGGCTCGGCCCGGATCCCGGGTTCACACTGCGCACAATGCGCGCGGCCAATGCATCCACGACGGAGACGATCGGGGCCAACCCCCCACCCACTGAGAACCCGGCTCTAGCCAGGAGCCGATCGCGCTGATCTCCGTCCTCCAAGCTGTTGACGCGAGAGAGATCACTCGATTTAGGCCGACGAGCGAGCCGAGCCTGCACGATGGCGACCACGGCGATCACCATGAGGATGCCGCAGTCAAGTCACGATTGAACGGCGGCCGAGACAATCGCGCCGAGCATGACGACTCCTACCAGAACCATGTGCGGCATGGAGAGAGGGAGTCGGCGTCGCTGAGTGGTGGGATGAAAGTAGCGGGTAACAGCGAACGCGAGAGGCAGCGAAGGATCGCAACATCCGGTCTCGATCGCGTTGATCATCTGTCGGGAGACGCCGAGTGCGGTCGCGACAGATTCGCGGTTTCTCGGAGTCCCCGCACGTCATCCTCCGTGGTGGCATGCCCCGGGAATCCCACTGCAATCGACCTCGAGATGCCAAAAACTGTCCTTCCCGGCGGCGTTTGCAACAGAAAGTGGCATCTCGCGTCCTACGGAAGGGCGGGCCCTTGCGCGGCCGAGCGCGCCACCCCGCCAGCCGTGAGTGAATCGGGTACGTCAGGCGACGACGAGCAGCTCCCCGACCTCGCACTCAAGCGCCCGACAGATCGCTGCGAGCGTCGAATAGCGGATGGCGCGGGCGCGGTCGTTCTTCAGCACGGAGAGGTTCACGATGCTCACCCCCACCAGCTCGCTGAGCCTCGTCAGCGTCATTCCGCGCGCCTCGAGCAGCTCGTCGAGCCGGCAGTGGATACCGGTCTTCTCTTCCATCAGACGAGCCCCTCGGTGTCGTGCTGCAGGCGCTCGCCGTACTCGAAAGCGAGCCCGAGGAGCAAAAGGATGAGGCCGGTGACGATCGTCGTGAAGTCCAGCCGTCCAGCAAGCGGCCAGGATCCGCGGCCGCCCGGACCGTTGAGGTCGGCGGCGGCCATCGCGGCGGCGAACGATCCCAAGCCCTGACTGAAAACACCGCCGATGAGCAACGCACCGCCAGCGACGACCGCGACGAGGCTCAGCGAGCGCGCGAAGTAGGCTCCGCGCAGCAACCGCCAAGAGAGCAGCGCAATGAGCGTGGGGATCGCGACCCCGGTGAGGACGTCCACGAGCGCCGCCGCGGCTGCGAGCACGCTGATCCCAAATGGCAGGTCGGTGACGATCAGGTGCGCGGTCTCGAAGTTGCCCTCGATGATCCTCGAACCGGAGCTGCTCACCTCGGCAGCGGCGGGCAGAGGCCGGTCGGCGATGAGCGTCAGTTCGGTCTTAGTGGTAACGAGTCCGTTCACGATCTCGGTAACGCCGACCACGAGCGTGATTCCGCCGACGAGCATGGCCGCCGCGAGGCACAGCCAGACGACGAGGCGAAGGGTGCGGGGGGCGAATCCACGTCCGGCGAGTTGATCGGTCTGCGACATCCTGATCCTACCGACAATCGATAACAATGATAATCGTTAACCTAGCGCCCGGAGCCCCGCGGGGCAAGCACTCAAAACGCAGGAGATTCGCCAGCAAATGGCTCGGGATGCCGCGGGGCGGTCCGTTTGCAGGCGAATCTCCTGCGTTTTCGGAAGCGCGTTCGGTAAGCAGTTCGGAAGGGCGTTCGGACAGGCGCGATAGATGCCGTCACGCCTACGGCGAACAGGGGCAGTATTTGCAGGGTCCGCTGGTTACTCTCTCTATAACGGCACCACACCTGCTTAGGTGCCAGAGGAGCAAACATGTTCGAACGATTTACCGACAGAGCCCGCCGGGTTGTCGTCTTGGCGCAAGAAGAAGCCAAGATGCTCAACCACAATTACATTGGCACCGAGCACATCCTGCTCGGTCTCATCCACGAGGGTGAAGGCGTCGCTGCCAAGGCGCTCGAATCACTCAACATCTCGCTGGACGCCGTGCGCGAGCAGGTCCAGGACATCATCGGCCAGGGCCAGCAGCAGCCGACCGGTCACATTCCCTTCACGCCCCGTGCGACGAAGGTGCTCGAGTTGAGCCTGCGCGAAGCGCTGCAGCTCGGCCACAACTACATCGGTACCGAGCACATCCTTCTCGGGCTCATCCGCGAGGGTGAAGGTGTCGCAGCCCAGGTGCTCGTGAAGCTCGGCGCCGACCTCAACCGTGTGCGCCAGCAAGTCATCCAGCTGCTCTCCGGCTACCAGGGTAAGGAACAGGTCGCAGTCGGCGGCGAGACCACCCAGGCCGCGCAGGGCGGAAGCCAGATCCTCGACCAGTTCGGAAGGAACCTCACCCAGGCCGCGCGGGACGGCAAACTCGACCCGGTCATCGGGCGCGAGAAGGAGATGGAGCGGGTCATGCAGATCCTGTCCCGTCGGTCCAAGAACAACCCGGTGCTGATCGGTGAGCCCGGCGTCGGCAAGACTGCCGTGGTCGAAGGCCTCGCCCAGGCGATCGTTCGCGGTGATGTGCCGGAGACGCTGAAAGACAAGCAGCTCTACACTCTCGACCTCGGTTCCCTCATCGCCGGAAGCCGCTACCGCGGTGACTTCGAGGAGCGTCTGAAGAAGGTCACGAAGGAGATCCGCACCCGCGGTGACATCATCACCTTCATCGACGAGATCCACACCCTCGTCGGCGCCGGTGCTGCTGAGGGCGCCATCGACGCCGCATCCATCCTCAAGCCGTTGCTCGCGCGCGGTGAGCTCCAGACCATCGGTGCCACCACGATCGACGAGTACCGCAAGCACTTCGAGAAGGATGCTGCGCTCGAACGTCGCTTCCAGCCCGTGCAGGTGCACGAGCCGTCTCTTGCGCACACCATCAACATCCTCAAGGGACTCCGCGACAAGTACGAGTCGTTCCACAAGGTGTCGATCACGGATGGCGCGATCGTTGCCGCAGCGAACCTGGCCGACCGCTATGTGGCCGACCGCTTCCTGCCGGACAAGGCGATCGACCTGATCGATGAGGCCGGCGCGCGTCTGCGCCTGTCGATTCTTTCGGCCCCGCCGGAGCTGCGCGAGTTCGACGACAAAATCGCCGAAGTGCGTGGCTTCAAAGAGGGCGCCATCGAGGACCAGGACTTCGAGAAGGCCGCTTCGCTTCGTGACGAAGAGAAGAAGCTGCTCGGGGAGCGCCTTCGGCTCGAGAAGCAGTGGAAGAGCGGAGAGGCCGGTTCGACCGGCACCGTGGACGAGGGCATCATCGCCGAAGTCCTGGCCGCCGCCACCGGCATCCCGGTGTTCAAGCTCACCGAGGAGGAGACCAGCCGTCTCGTCTTCATGGAGAAGGCACTTCACCAGCGAGTCATTGGCCAGGAA
>JANYIZ010000011.1 GCA_025408445.1 Frigoribacterium sp.
GGATGAGAGCTGGCGCGAGGCCGAGGACACGATCGACGCGGTGACCGCACGCTTTGGTCGAGGGATGCTTCGGCCGGCGTCACTACTGAAGGTCGATGCTCCGCGGGGTGACGCGCAGAACGCGCATCGGATTGACTACGAGCCGCCAGCGTAACCTCGCCTTTGGTGTTGTGCTGCTCGGTGAACGCCGGTCGCGGATACCGTTAGTGGCCTGATTCAGTGACTTCCGTCGACGAGCTTGAGCCCGATGACACAGCCGATGAGCCCGAGCAGTAAAACGATCTTCAGCCAGGACACGCTGGTGTCCCCACTGAGCATCGACCAGGTCACAGTGAGAGCGGCGCCGATTCCCACCCAGACGGCATAGGCCGTTCCGATCGGGATTTCGCGCATGGCCCAGGCAAGGCCAGCCATGCTGAGAGCCAGCGCGCCGCCAAAGATGATGCTTGGCCAGAGCTTGGTGAAGCCTTCCGATTTTCCGAGCGCCGTGGCCCAGACCGCTTCAAGAACCCCGGAGGCAATAAGGATGATCCATGACAAGGCTGTTCACTCCTCGGCCAGTCTTGTCGCATTCCGGGTACTGAACCGTCGTCCGGGGCCGCGTTGAGCAACCTGTTTCCATTGTAGGCAAGAGAGGATGAAGCCGGTGTAATTTGGTCGGCTCACATCATGCTCGAGCAGATCAATGTGCGCGGAAACTGGGTATTCGCACTATTCGGAGACGGCGTGGGGCAGAGCACCAATGTGCGGCTTGGCACACCATCGATTGACCCCGTAGAAAATTCATCACGGACTGCTGTCCAGCCGCTCCATAGAGAGGTCGAAAATCACGCAGTACGGCACCGATTAGGCCGACCATAATCCACCACCTGGCGTCGTCCCTTGCTCTTTCAATCCCCGAAATGGCGGATGCCGCAGGCCCCGCAGAGCGCTACACCGGTGAATTGCGCTGACATTACGGTCGGCTACCTGAAAATCGACCCCCGTGTTCCCGGATTTCGGGCAATCGGCCGTTCCGGTCTCAGCTGACTCGGCGAGGCAGGCACGACGAGCGTGAATGGGGTGCCGTAGTCGCCCTCGTAGCCATAGTCGACACTCCTCAAGGTCGCTACTTCGGGGTTTGTTTCAGCGATTTGTACCGTGATCGGATCGTCGCGACCGTCGATCGTCAGCAGCCACCGCTCGGCAAGATAGCTCAGCCCCAGCGAGTCGAGCAGGTGTTGAGCGATCGTCTCGTCGCCCGCTTTTCCCAGGGGAAATCCGAAAAGAGTTCGTGCCTGGAACCGGCCATCGAGTTCGTCGATGTAGCCGAGCAATTCGTTATCGTCATCACGGCGGTGCTCACGCCAGCTGTCAGGAATCATGACCCAACGGTAGAGCCTCGCGAGCAAGCCGGAGTGTCGGCGCGCAGGTTCTCCGGCGGGTCGGTCGTTGGCCGCAGCAAAGAATTCGGCACGCTTTCGCAATGGTGTCGGTGACGAGATCGTCCTCCATGCACTGATCAACGAGGGCGCATTCAGCGCCCAACCAGGTCCGTGCCCAGGCGCACAATTGGCACTCACAACCGCACCGGCAATTCACGCAGGCATGGCGGGAGAGAGAGCGCCAGCGACCGCAGTGTCTTCCTACGAGGTGTTACTGGGCGGCGACGAGTTGCTCGGTAAAAAGTTCGCCGTCTACTTTCGCGTCTAGGCATTTGCGCGGCACCGATCTTCAGTGACTCCTCAGCCGCAGAAAATGCTGGCACGCGCTCATCCACCTCCCACACCGCGAGTCCCGCACACGGACGGCCATCCGGCCGGGCATTCGGTGATCTCTGTGTCGCCGCCCGGACGTCCCCTCCCGGACGTCCCCTCCCGGACAGACCGACGACTTTGCACGGGACCACCCGTGAGCGCACGGGATGCGTCCATCGCCTCGGCTGCGCTGGCCCCGAATTGGGGCGCCGAGCGTTGTGGCAATGAACCGCCAACCCGGGAAGGCTATGAACATGACGTTTCACCAGGAACTAGTCCGTTTCGATGCTGTGGTTGCTCAGGTCGTACCCGAGGCAGTCCCGTCCATGGGTTCTGGGCTGAATGATGAGGGAATCAGCGCACTTCGAACCATGGTCGCTCCTTTGGACCTGGGTGAGGAGATCGAGCAGTTGTACCGATGGCACGACGGGAGCGCCCTGTCTGTTTTCGGCGGCAAGCGTCTGTTGTCGGCCGCGGAGATTATCCGGGATCGAGAATTCCAGCTTCATGCGCTGGAACGTCCACCCGCCTGGCTGCAATTCACGGATGGCCCCGAATACTATTTCGCGACCCTTGATGTACCGGGCTGTGAGACTGATCCGACAGTGTGGAGCGGCGACACACACGATGTCTGGCTGTGTCGCATGCACGATTCCCTTGAGTCGATGATTGGATCGCTCAGTGACGCCGGTGTCGACCCCTCCGTATCGCTTTCGCAGCGCAGGGAGCAGCTTCTCGGTAGCCTGCGTTACGGCGGCAACTACCGGCTGGAGCGCAGCCCCGGATCCTTTACGTTCCCGGATCCGCCGCGGGGGACCTACCTCACGCTGTTCGATGAAGGAACGCCGGAGCCCTGGCTTCGTTCGTTGGGTACATCATCGAGCGACCTGTTGCCGCTCGGTGCGACGACGACAATCGCTGAACTGCGCTCGGCCGCACCCCGAGGCGAAGCGTCCGGAACAATCCAGGGCCGCACAACACACCTCGCCGGCCCCATCACCGGCATCGGGTTCACGATTGACGATGGAACCGGAACGGTGAGACTCGTCGCACATGATCAGGTCACCCATCTCGGCCCGATTTCTGGGACCTTCGTCGAGGCAGACGTGAGCATGGCGCCAGACGGTAGCTGTCAACTGCTCGCACTTCGCCGTTTGCCAGAATGGATACAGTGACGGTCGAGACCAGCACCTTGTGAAAAGGGCCATCGCGTCGGCGTCACTTACCTCGCTTTAACATCCCTAACTCGTTGATCGGTTGATCGTTAACCGGTGCTGGCTTGTGGGGCGCCGGGCAGTTGAGAACCGTGTTTGCGGCCGAATGATCGATGCTGTGTTCGGTCAGCGCTGTGCCGCACACCGGGCACATCGCGTCACCCACTTTTTCCAGGACCGCATCGTACGGGCCCAAATCCGGCGGACCAATCACGGGGATCAATCTGTGATTCAGCCAGTCGATAAAACGGACGAATTTTTCCCCTGCACGACGTTCGTCGACGCCAGTTTTCTCATCCATGGCGACAGCGTACGCTTCCTCAGGTCGCTGCAGCCAAAAGATTGAGCAGGCACTGGGCGCGCACGCGTTCCCGGTTGCACAACGGGTTTTTGCGGGCGGATATTTGGAGAAATACCCTGCTGGCAACTGCCGATGGATTACCTACGCCCTGACCACAAGTGACGGGTCCGGAAGCGAAAGCGGGCAGGGCGACAACGGCACCACCGGGTTTCCCAATCGCTGGCGCGCGGC
The DNA here is from genome assembly GCA_025408445.1 of Frigoribacterium sp. Taxonomy (GTDB): domain Bacteria; phylum Actinomycetota; class Actinomycetes; order Actinomycetales; family Microbacteriaceae; genus Lacisediminihabitans. The sequence continues at coordinate 3,483 of JANYIZ010000011.1, forward strand.
ACGCCTCAGCTCAGCAGGCGAGAATCGCCGCCGCACGCGCGCCGAGCAGGATCTCCGTGGATGACGCCGCCACGGTATCCGTGGTCGCCAGCAGCACCGTGCCGCCGTAGGGCAGCGCGACCGGAAAGTCGGCGAAGTTCACGATGATGCTGGTGCCGCCACCGGTCGAATCCTTGCGGTGCAGCGCAAACCATTTCGCGTCGTCGTCGAACTCGGCCGAGAGCCGTGACATCCGCGGATCGGTCAGGTCGGCGCGGTTACGGCGAAGAGCCGCGAGCGACCGATAGAGAGCAAGGAGGTCGGAGTGGCCGGCATCCGTCGCCTCGTCCCAGTTCAGCTTGGACCGCAGGAAGGTCTCGGGATCCTGGGGGTCTGGCACGACCGTCGGATCCCAGCCCATTTTCGCGAACTCGGCGATGCGACCTTCGGCGGTCGCCCTGCCGAGCTCGGGCTCGGGATGCGAGGTGAAGAACTGCCAGGGAGTGCTGGCGCCCCACTCCTCGCCCATGAAGAGCATCGGAGTGAACGGACCGGCGAGGGTGAGCACTGCAGCAATCGCGAGTTGGCCGTGGTCGAGCTTGGCCGAAAGCCGGTCACCAACGGCCCGATTGCCGATCTGGTCGTGATTCTGGTTGGCGACGACGAGGCGCCAGGACGGCATGTGCTCCGTGTCGATCGGATGCCCGTGGTCACGCTCGCGAAACGACGAGTAGCTGCCGTCGTGGAAGAAGCCACGGGTGACCACCTTGGCGAGCGAGTCAAGGTGGGCGAAGTCGGCGTAGTAGCCGCTGGTTTCGCCGGTGAGGGCCACGTGCAGTGCATGGTGGAAGTCGTCACTCCATTGGGCTTGGAGGCCGTAGCCTCCGCTGCCGCCCTCGCGCGGCGTGATGAGTTTCGGATCGTTGAGATCGGACTCGGCGATGAGGGTGAGTGGGCGTCCGAGGAAGGCCGAGAGGCTGTCGGTGCGCTCGGAGAGCTCCTGCAGGAGGTGCTTCGGCGAGTTATCCACGAGAGCGTGCACGGCATCGAGGCGCAGGCCGTCGACGTGGAAATCGCGCAACCACATCAGCGCGTTTTCGATCACGTACGACCGTACGGCGGGCTCGTCGAGGTTGACGGAGGAACCCCAGGTGTTCGAGCCCTCGGCGTGCAGGTATGGACCGAAGCGCGGAAGGTAGTTTCCACTCGGGCCGAGGTGGTTGTAGACCACGTCCTGGATCACGCCGAGACCGCGCGCGTGCGCGGCATCCACGAACCGTTCGTAGGCGGCGGGCCCGCCGTAGGTCTCATCGACGGTGTACCAGAGCACCCCGTCGTAGCCCCAGTTGTGGTCGCCGTTGAACCCGTTTACCGGCAGCAGTTCCACAAAATCGACCCCGATGGAGACGAGATGGTCGAGCTTGTCGATCGCCGAGTCGAGCGTTCCCTCCGGCGTGAAGGTGCCGAGGTGCAGCTCGTAGATCACGCCGCCGGCGAGCTGGCGACCGGTCCAGGCAGTGTCGGTCCACTCGAACTCGCTGGTGAAGGTGCGAGAGAGTCCATGAACAGACTCGGGCTGGCGCCTGCTGCGTGGATCGGGCAGCGGCGTCTCGTCGCCATCCACGAGGTAGCCGTAGTCGGTGCCGGAGACGCCCTTTGGTGCCGTCCACCAGCCGCCGCTGGCCGCCGTCATCTCGTGACGCTCGCCGTCGAGCAGTAGCGTGAGGGTCGAGGCCGCGGGGGCCCAGATGTCGAAGTTCAGTGCGTCAGCAATCATCATCGTTCGCCTACTCGCTCGGGATCAGCAGTGCGACAGGGTATCGCTCAAGCACCTCGGAGATCAGCAGGGTGCCGCCCTCGAATGTGCGACCGGTGAAGACATCGGTGAGAGGACGCCCGGCGGCGATCACCGTGGTGTCCCCCCAACCGCCCGCTCTCGCAAGGCCAACCGGTAGGCGTGTGGCCACGGTGAGCGCCGCTCCGCGGTCGAAGGCCACGACATGCTTCGCCGCAGATCCGTAGGCTTCGATTGCGGCATAGCGGCTGAACAGCTCGGGCCGGTCCCGCCGAAGCCGAAGCGCCCGGGAGGTGACGAGCAGCTTCGCAGCGCCCGACTCGTCGATCGGCGGGTGGGCTCCGGCGTCGATGGCGGCGAGGTACAACCGTCGCTCGTCGAAGTCGACCGGGCGGCGGTTGTCGGGGTCGACGAGCGAGGTCTCCCAGAGCTCGCTGCCCTGATAGACATCCGGAACGCCCGGCGCGGTGAGTTGGATGACCTTAGCCGCCAGCGAATTCGACCAGCCCGGCTGGCGCACGGCGTCGAGCACACGCTCGAGGATGCCGACCACGTGCTCGTCGTCGAAGGCGGAGTCGACGAGCCTGTGCATGCGCGCCTCGAATTCTTCGCTCGGTGCGGTCCATTTCGTGGAGTTGCCGGCCTCGCGCGCTGCCTTCTCAGCATAGGAGTGCAACCGCTCGCGGCTGGCCGGCCAGGCACCGATGATCGCCTCCCAGAGCAGCGACTCGAGCGGACCGTCACCGAGCGGCACCGCGTCGCGCAGCTCGCCGAGCGCAGCCGCCCACTCCGTCGGAATCTCGGCGAGCACAGTGATGCGAGCCCGCACGTCTTCGCCCCGCTTGGTGTCATGGGTGGACAGAGTCGTGAGAGACAACGGGAAGCTCGCTTGGCGCAGCTGCTGGCGGCGGTGGAATTCTCCGATACCGATGGAGAACTCCGAGGGATCCGCCCCCACTTCGGTGAGCGAGCCGAGCCGGGTGTAGCGGTAGAACGCGGTATCCTCGACGCCCTTCGCCATCACCATGCCGGAAGTCTGCTGGAAGCGGATCGCCGCCGGATGGCTCGAATCACTCAGCGTCGGAAGCAGTTCGTCGATGCGTTTCGCGAGCCCCGGACGATACTCCTTCGCCAGTCTCACCGCTTCGTGCAGATGCTCGATGCCGAGAGGAAGGTAGGAGCGATAGACCGGGAAGCAGGCAAGGAGCTCGGCAAGGGCATCCGCCGTTTGTTCGTCAGGCTCAGTCTGGTGAGGCTCAGTGCGGCCAAGCTCGCGTTCGAGCCGCAACACCTCCGAGCGCAGGATGCCATCGGCGATCGCTCGCTTCGTGCCGTGGATGAGGCGGGTCCAGGAGATCGGCTCGGTCGAGTCGCGCAGGGCAGAGTCCAGCGCGTCGAGTGCCAGCCGACCGGCCGGATCCACGAGCACCCGGTCGACATCCGCGAGGGCGTCATAGCCCGTCGTTCCCGAGGTGGCCCACGAGGTGGGCAGCTGTTCGTCTCCTTCGAGGATCTTTTCGACGAGCACATAAGCACCGTCGGTAGCCGCCGCGAGTGCGTCGAGGTACCCGGTCGGGTCGGCGAGCCCGTCGGGATGGTCAACTCGCAGGCCGTCGGCGAGGCCAGAGGTGATCCAGCGGATGATTTCCGCATGCGACTCGTCGAACACCCAGGGCGTTTCGACGCGGATGCCGGCCAACGTGTTCACGGCGAAGAATCTGCGGTAATTGAGCTCGGCATCCGCCCGGCGCCAGTTCATCAGCTCGTAGTTCTGGCGGGAGTGCACCTCGGCAGCCGAGGCCCCGTCGTCTGCAGTGCCCGGTGCAATCGGGAAGCGATTGTCGTAGTAGGCGAGCTGTCCGTCGATGATCTGCAACTCGGGATCTGGCTCGTCACCGAGCACCGGGATGCGCACCCGGCCGCCGCCGAACTCCCAGTCGACGTCGAATGCCTCCGCGTAGCGAGACTGTCGCCCGTGGGCGAGCAGGTCCCACCACCAGACGCTCTGCTTCGGAGTGGCCATCCCGACGTGGTTCGGAACGATGTCGACGAGCACGCCGAGCCCGAGCGTCCGGGCGGCGGCGGAGGCGGCATCCAAACCCTCCCGACCACCGCGGGCCGGATCGACGAGCGAATGATCGACCACGTCGTAGCCATGGTCGGAGCCCTCCTCCGCCTTAAGAATGGGGGAGAGGTAGAGCCAGTCGGCCCCGAGATCGTGAATGTAGCCCGCGATACGCGCCGCGGCGTTTAACTCGAAAGACTCGCGAATCTGCAGTCGATAGGTGGAGGCGGGAATCCTCATCAGTGTGCCTCGGGGATGCGTGGAGCGGCCGCCTGGGTGCCGGCCTGAGCGCTCAGGGAAGCCGCGACCGAATGGTCGATCTCCACCTCTGGAGCGACCCAGGCGCGCAGCACGACAAGCGACTTCGCCACGACCGGAAGCACATCCGTCGCCCTGCGAGGCTCGGTGTCGGCCAGCTCGCCCGAAGTATCGATCACGATCTCCCACGAACCGGAGAACTCCTCGGAGGGCAGGGTGAAGTCCACTGGATCGTCACCGGCGTTGAAAAAGATGGCGAAGTTGAGGTCGGTGATTCGCTGGCCGCGAAGGTCACGCCCCTGAATGCCGTTGCCGTTGAGGAATACGCCGATGGCTCGGCCGAAGCCGGAGTCCCAGTTATCCGGCTCCATCTCCTCGCCACCGGGGGTCAGCCAGACGATGTCCGCGAGCGGTTCGCCCGCTCCTCGCTTCACCGGGCGGCCGTCGAAGAAGCTCTTGCGGCGGAAAGTGGGGTGGTCTTTACGCAGCCGGGTGAGGGCGGCCACGAACTCGGTGAGCGGAGCATCCGCCGCATCCCAGTGCACCCACGAGATCTCGGAGTCCTGGGCGTAGGTGTTGTTGTTGCCCCGCTGCGTGCGTCCGAGTTCGTCGCCATGCAGGATCATCGGCACCCCCTGCGAGAGCAGCAGCGTCGCGAGGAAGTTGCGCTGCTGTCTGGCGCGAAGGCCGAGCACGGCCGGATCATCCGTCGGGCCCTCCACACCGGAGTTCCAGGACCGGTTTTCCGACTCCCCGTCGTGGTTCCCCTCGCCGTTCGCGTCATTGTGCTTCTGGTTGTACGACACGAGGTCGGCCAGGGTGAAGCCGTCGTGCGCGGTCACGAAGTTGATGGATGCCACGGGGCGTCGCCCATCGCCCTCGTAGAGGTCTGCCGAACCGGTGAGGCGCGCCGCGAACTCGCCGAGAGTAGAGGGTTCACCGCGCCAAAAGTCGCGCACGGTGTCGCGGTACTTGCCGTTCCACTCCGTCCACTGCGGCGGGAAGTTGCCCACCTGGTAGCCGCCGGGCCCAACGTCCCAGGGCTCGGCGATGAGCTTCACCTGCGAGACGATCGGGTCCTGCTGCACGAGCTCGAAGAAGGTGGAGAGCTTATCGACGTCGTAGAACTCTCGGGCGAGGGTGGAGGCGAGGTCGAATCGGAATCCGTCGACGTGCATCTCGGTGACCCAGTAGCGCAGGCTGTCCATGATGAGCTGCAGCGAGTGCGGGTGGCGCACGTTGAACGAGTTTCCGGTGCCGGTGTAGTCCATGTAGAACTGCTCGTCGTTATCGACTAGACGGTAGTACGCCCTGTTGTCGATTCCCTTGAACGAGATGGTCGGGCCGAGGTGGTTGCCCTCCGCCGTGTGGTTGTAGACCACGTCGAGTACGACCTCGATGCCGGCGTCGTGCATCGAGCGCACCATGCCCTTGAATTCCTGTACCTGCTGTCCGCGATCCCCGGCGGAGGAGTAGCTGCTCTGCGGCGCAAAGAATCCGATGGTGTTGTAGCCCCAGTAATTGCGAAGTCCCTTGTCGAGCAGGGTCGAATCCTGCACGAACTGGTGAACAGGCATGAGCTCGAGGGTGGTAATGCCGAGCTTCTTCAGGTGCTCGATCACGGCCGGATGAGCGAGTCCGGAATAGGTGCCGCGCTGCTCGACCGGGATGTCGGGGTGCAACTGCGTGAGTCCCTTAACATGGGCCTCGTAGATCACGGTGTCGTTGTAGGGCACTCGCGGGTGACGATCGCCGGCCCAGCCGAAGAAGGGGTTGATGACGATGCCCATCATCGTGTGGCTGGCCGAGTCTTCGTCGTTGCGCGAGAGCGGGTCGCCGAAGTTGTAGGCGAACAGGCACGGATCCCAGTCGAAGTCACCGCTGGTGGCCTTGGCATAGGGGTCGAGGAGCAGTTTGTTGGGGTTGCAGCGCTTACCCGACTCCGGATCGTATTCGCCAGAGACGCGGTAGCCATAGCGCTGCCCGGGCTGCACCTGCGGAAGGTAGGCATGCCAGACGTAGGCGTCGATCTCGAGCAGTTCGACCCTGGTCTCGACACCGTTGTCATCGAACAGGCACAGCTCGATCTTCTCAGCGACCTCACTGAACAGGGCGAAGTTGGTGCCGCTGCCGTCGAAAGTCGCGCCGAGTGGATACGCGGATCCGGGCCAGGTTTCCATGGGGTTTTCTCAATTCGGTCAGGCAGGTTCTTAGGGCTTTTTACCGTATCGTGCGCGTGCTGAGAAGGTCGAACCGAGAGGGAGCCTTGACAAGTCGGCAAGAAGGTTTAGCGCGGCGGGCGACATCGCAATCAGGCTGAATCCAGGTGCGTCGAGTGTGCCAACCAGCGTCACACCAGTTCTGTTTCCGCATCCCCGTGCTCCTTCCCGCCCCGTACCCGATCGACTTGGTAGTTGTTGCGGGTAAATCCGCGGTTAGGTCGCAACGTCTACCAAGTGGATTGCGGATTTGGCCGCGTGAAGCCGCATGAAGGGGGCACCGCACCTCCCGCATCGGTCGCTACGCCTGGCTTTATCCCCGCAGGCCTTCCTGATGACTCCGGCAATTTTCTGGCGGTCGAGGCCACACTCCCGAAAGTGCGGGTGCGGTATGCTCTCAACGAACACGGGAGTCCGGTGATGCCGGGCTGAGAGGGAGCTTCTCCAAGCTCCGACCGTCGAACCTGACCTGGATCATGCCAGCGCAGGGAGGCAAATTTTCTCTCCGGGTCGTCGCAACCGCGGCGATCCACACCCGTGCCCTCACTACCGACAGGGGCACGACCATGCACGCAACCGCAACATCTTCCCGACCGATCGTTCGCGGTATCGATGCGCGCTGGCGGGTGGTGGATATCGTGGTCGCGAGCGTGCTCGGCGTCGCCAGCGCACTAGTGTTCTTTGCCTGGAATCAGATCTATGCGCCGGTGACCGCCCCGCTCGAGGCGCTGCTTCCCGGGTCGCAGGCCCTGATGTACGGCATCTGGCTCTTCGCCGGCGTGCTCGGAGGTCTCGTGATCCGCAAGCCGGGTGCCGCGCTCTTCACCGAGCTCGTGGCCGCCGTCGTTTCTGCCCTTCTCGGCGCCCAGTGGGGTGGTTTTCTGACTATCGAGGCCGGGCTTGTGCAGGGCCTCGGGGCGGAGCTCATCTTTCTGCTCTTTCTCTACCACCGCGGGAACGTGGTGGTCGCAATGCTCGCCGGTGCCGCGGCTGGCCTGGCCATGGCCATCAATGACATCATCGGGTACTACCTGGCTTCCGGATCCGCCTTTCAAGCGATCTATACCGTTTCAGGCATCCTCTCCGGTGCGGTCATCGCCGGTCTCGGATCGTGGTTCATCGTTCGAGGACTCGCCCGCACCGGCGCCCTCAGCCGCTTCGCCTCCGGCCGGCTTAGCGCGCGCTGAGCGGATGATCAATGTCGTTTATCTCCCCCACCCGCGCGACGCCGCTGTCCGTCGACGCGCACGGGTGGGGATGGCGGCATGCCGGCCGCTCGGGCTGGGCGCTGCGCGGGCTCGACCTGCGCATCGAGCCGGGCGAAAGGGTGCTCCTGCTCGGGGCATCCGGAGCAGGCAAATCCACTCTTGTGCACGCGCTCGCGGGTGTCCTCGGTGGTGACGAAGAGGGTGAATCGGAGGGGCGACTTCGGGTCGGAGACACCGATGCCGCTCGCGCTCGCGGCCAGGTCGGTCTCGTGCTTCAGGATCCGGATTCGCAGGTCGTGCTGGCCCGCGTCGGCGACGATGTGGCATTCGGCTGCGAGAACATGGGTGTCCCGCGCGAGGAGACCTGGCACCGCGTCACGCAGTCGCTGCGCGCGGTCGGCCTCGACCTCCCCCTTCGGCACCCCACCAGCGCGCTCTCCGGTGGTCAAAAGCAACGACTCGCCCTCGCCGGCGTGCTCGCCATGCAGCCGGGCCTGCTGCTGCTCGACGAACCGACGGCCAACCTCGATCCGGACGGCGTGATCGAGGTACGGGATGCCGTGGCGCGCGTACTCGAGGTCTCTGGCAGCACGCTCCTAGTGGTGGAGCACCGTGTCGACGTGTGGTGGCCACTGGTTGATCGGGTAATCGTGCTCGCTCCCGGCGGGGGAGTCCTGGCGGATGGAGCGCCGGATGACGTGCTGCGCGGCGAGGGCGCGGCCCTCGCCGCCTCGGGAGTCTGGGTTCCGGGGCATCCTCCGCGGCATCCATCCCGGCTGCACCGGCCGGGTGGAGTGCAACTGCACACCGAGGCCCTCGCCATCGGGCGCTCGACGTCCCTTCACTCCGACATCGACCTAGTCGCGCGAGCGGGGGAGTGCATCGCCCTCACCGGTCCGAACGGGGTGGGAAAGACCACCCTCGGTCTCACGCTCGGCGGGTTGTTGCCGGCGATCGGCGGTCGGGTGGTTGCCAGTGGGCTGTCTCGTGGGCTCGGTGCCGATCCCCTCCGCTGGAAGTCGCGCGAGCTTGTCACCCGCATCGGAAGTGTCTTCCAGGATCCCGAGCACCAGTTCGTGAGCGGCACCGTCGCCGGTGAACTCGCGATTGGAGCGCGGGCGACCAAGCTGTCCAGGGATGAGACGACCAGACGCATCGATCCGCTGCTCGAGCGTCTTCGACTCGGCCACCTCACCGAGGCGAATCCCTTCACTCTTTCGGGCGGCGAGAAGCGTCGGCTTTCCGTCGCGACCGTGCTCGTCACTCGGCCCCCGCTCCTGGTGTTGGATGAACCGACCTTCGGACAGGACTCCCGCACCTGGGCCGAACTCGTGGCATTCCTCGCCGAGCTTCTGGACGAGGGCAGCAGCGTCATTGCGGTCACTCACGATACCCACCTCGTTGACGCCCTTGCCGACACCGAACTGCGGATGTCGCGAGCCGGCCACCGCCTCGAGTCGAGGGTTCCGTGATGGCGACCGCCGATATCCTCACGCCGACCGCCGGAACCGGGGCGATCTACCGCATCAACCCGGTGGCCAAGCTCGCGGCGACCGCGGTCATCGGCATCGCGCTCGTGCTCTCGATCGACTGGGTATCGGCGTCCGTCGCCCTCGCCGGTGAGGCCGTGCTATTTCTCTTCGCCGGGCTCGGCCCGCGCCGGTTCGTGCGTCGAACCCTTCCGGTGGCGATGGCAGCGGTCTTCGCGGCCGCCACAATTCTGCTCTATGGCCGGGCATCCGGGGCGAGCCATTGGCGGTTCCTGCTGGTGAACGTCACCGACGGATCGATCGAGCTCTCCATCGCCACGCTGCTGCGGGTTTTAGCGATCGGGCTTCCCGCTGTCGTGTTGTTCGTGACTGTCGACCCGACCGATCTCGCTGACGGGCTCGCCCAGGTGTTGCGGTTGCCCTCCCGGTTCGTGCTCGGCGCACTCGGCGGCCTTCGCCTCGTCGGACTGTTCGCGGAGGACTGGAAGTCGCTCGAACTCGCCCGTCGAGCCAGGGGAATCGCCGACAGCGGACGCCTGCGCCGCTTCGCCGGGCAAGCCTTTGCGCTCCTCGTGCTGTCGATCCGCCGCGGTAGCAAGCTGGCGACCGCGATGGAAGCCCGCGGCTTCGGCTCGTCGATACCGCGAAGCTGGGCGCGGGAGTCCCGCTTCGGTGGCAAGGAGTGGATGCTCGTTGCCATGTCGTTCGCAGTCGCACTCGCGGCGGTCGGTACCTCTGTGCTCACCGGTCACTGGAACTTCCTTGCCGGGGCCTGACGCGCTCGACCTGCTCGCGCGCCTCGGCCTCGCATCCCGCCCGGTCGTACTCATCGACGGCGGCTCTGGCTCGGGCAAGACCACCCTCGCGGCAGCTCTCGCGCCGGCTCTCGCCGCCCAGCTGGTGCGGCTCGACGACTTCTATCCGGGATGGGACGGGCTCGAATCCGCGAGCGCGGCGGTGAGCGACGACGTCCTTTCCCCGGTGAGTCCGGGGTGGAGACGCTGGGACTGGACGACTAAGACCACCGCGGAATGGCACGAGATCGATCCCTCGCTCCCGCTCGTCATTGAGGGCTCCGGATGCCTCAGCCGGGCCAATCGAGCGCGCGCGACTTTTGGCGTCTGGGTCGAGCTCGATGCGCCGACCCGCAAGCAGCGTGCCCTCGCCAGGGACGGCGAGGCCTACGCTCCACACTGGGATCGCTGGGCGGGCCAGGAGCGGGCGTTCGGTGAGCGTGAGCGACCGTGGGAGATCGCCGACTTGATTCTGACCGATGACGATGTCACCGGGCTGATCGACGGGCTAGCGTCGTGAGGATGAGCTCCCCTTTCATCACCGTCACCGAACTTGCTTCCCTCCTTTCCGCGGCCGCCGCCCCGATTGTGCTCGATGCCAGTTGCGTGCTTCACCCCGCGAAGTTCGACGGAGACTACCGCCGTGACTCGGGTCGCCCGCGCTGGCTGGAAGCGCACATTCCCGGATCTCAACATGTTGACGTACCGACTCAGTTCTCCGATGGCACCGCAGCATTGCACTACACCCATCCCACATCCCCGGCGATTGCGGATGAGCTCGCTCGAATCGGCATCGGAGAAACGGATACCGTGGTGGTCTACGACACCACCGGTGGACTGTTTGCGGCCAGGCTCTGGTATCTGCTCCGCTGGATCGGCGTCGATGTGCGGGTGCTCGACGGCGGACTTTCGACCTGGATCGCGGCCGGCTCGCCGGTATCGATCGGCGATGAGCCCGCGGCTATCCCGGTCGCACCCTGGACGGTTTCGGTGGAACACGATGCCTGGATCACGAAAGACGAGCTGCTAAAACGCTCCGAATCGGATGCCCGCCCTCTGGTCTGCGGACTGCCCGCTGGCAGCTTCACCGGCGCTGCCCCCTCCCGGTACGCCCGTCGTGGCCGCATCCCCGGCAGCGTCAATGTCTCCTCGCGCGAGTTGTTCGACTCCGACGGCACGGTGAGGGACGACGAGTTCCTGCGTGCGGCCTACGCCGCGGAGGGGGTCACCGGCGCCGAGGAGGTGCTGCTCTATTGCGGCGGAGGCATCTCGGCATCCGCCAACGCCCTCACGCTTGTCGAGCTCGGCGTGACCGCCGTGCGCATTTACGACGGCTCGCTTGAGGAGTGGTCGGCCGAGGAATCGCTGCCGCTCGAGCTCGGCTGACCCGTTTCGCTCCCCGCTGGCGACCGCCCCGCCCCCCGACTCACCCAAAACGCAGGAGATCCGCCTCGATCCGACCCCATCCGGCGCGAATCTGGCCGTTTCGTGGCGAATCTCCTGCGTTTTTGAAAAAAGGACGATGGGGATGGGGAGGGGGATGAGGGAGAGGGGGTCAGGGGCCGGACTGTTTCAGGGCCGACTCGAGCAGTTCGAGGTCGATCTTGGCGTGCTCGCGGCCAATGACGCTCGCCTGCTCCGCGTGACCGGACGAAATCGCCTCTACGAGGTTGATGTGGTCGGCGAGCGCGCGCATCTCCATCGCCCTCATGCCACCGGGGGAGCCCCAGAGATGAGCCGGAGCGCTGATGCTGATACGAGATTCGAGTTCGAACACCACGTCCCGGAGCGTGACGTTTCCCGCGGCATCAATGATGGCAAGGTGCAGGAGTTCGTCCGCTCTCTGGGACGGCATGCCGGAGTCAGCCCGGCGGAACGCCTCGAGCCGTTCGCGCAGCAGCACGACATCCGCATCGCTGCGGTTCTCCGCCGCAGCACCTGAAATCACGCCGTAGAGGCGAGACAGTGCGTCGCTGGTGTCGCGGAGAGACTCCCAGCGCGCCGTCAGTATTCGGTGCACCGAGGCGCTTGAGGATGCGGGCCACTGTTCGCGCACGAAGGATCCGCCCTCTCGTCCGCGCTGGGTTTCGAGCAATCCACGGTCAACCAGACGGGCGAGAGCTGCCCGCACGGTCATTCGACCCACCCGGAGGGAATCGGCGAGGGTTCGTTCGGAAGGCAGCCGCGACCCCGGGAGGTATTCGCCGATGGCAATGGCTGTGACCAACCGGTCGGTGATCTCGTCAACCCGGGAGGGGGTCGCGAGTGGCCGCTGAAGTGCACCTGCTATTTCGACTCCCACAACCCCACCGTATCGCCGATCCGACCGACTCTCGATGTACCGGTCGCGGTGCCTCGTGTTACGAAATCATTAACTCCTCCTGAATGGTCTTTTCCCGAGACCATTAGGCGAGCACACTGGGCACAGCTTTCTCGCATTAGCCCCGACATCACCTCTGCTTCTTTATTTTTCGCAAGGAGTTTCTCAATGGCGACGGTATCTACCCAGTCCATTCCGTTTCGAGAATGGGAGACCTGGGTTCAGGTAACCACTCCGGATGAGGCTCGACCGGGTGCCATTCCTCTTGTTGTGCTGCACGGTGGGCCGGGCATGGCGCATAACTACGTCCGGAATATTGCTGGGCTCGCCGAGACGGGGCGCACAGTCATCCACTACGACCAGCTTGGCTGCGGCCTGAGCACCCATTTGCCCGACGCTCCAGCGGAACTCTGGACTCCTCAGCTCTTCGTTGACGAGTTTGAAAACCTCGTGCGCCGCCTCGGCTTCGACAGGGTGCACGTGCTTGGGCAGTCCTGGGGCGGGATGCTCGGTGCGGAGATCGCGGTGCGACAGATTCCCCAACTGCAGAGCCTCGCCATCTGCAATTCGCCGGCCTCAATGCAGCTCTGGGTCGAGGGCGCCGCCGAACTGCGGTCACGACTGCCCGCGAAGGTGCAGGACGCACTCGATCGTCACGAGGCGGATGACACGCTAACGGACCCGGAATACCTGGAGGCGACGAAGGTCTTCTACGCGCGGCACGTCTGCCGGGTCGCTCCGACTCCCCAGGATCTCGTCGACAGCGAGAACCAGATGGAAGCGGAGCCGACGGTTTATCACACGATGAATGGGCCGAACGAATTTCACGTGATCGGCACACTGCGCGAGTGGAGCCTCATCGACCGACTGCCCGCCGTCGCGGTGCCGACCCTTGTGGTGGCCGGCGAATTCGACGAGGCCACACCCGCCACCTGGCAGCCATTCCTCGACCTCATCCCCGGCGCTGTCGCGCATGTCTTCACGGGGGCGAGCCATTGCACCCATCTCGAACAGCCCGAACAGTTCCGGGCGATCATCGCCCACTTTTTGGACCAGAACGACCTGGACCAGAACGACCTGGACCAGAACGAGCAGTAACGCCACCTCATCCGAAGTTCCCTGTCCTGCCCCCTTTCCAGAAAGAGAGTCCGTCGTGACTATCCGCAGTGATTCCCCGGGCTCTGCCGAGCTCAGCTCGCAGGAGAAGCTCGAGTCCTATGGCTACAAGCAGGAACTCAAACGATCCGTCTCCACGACGGACCTTCTCATCTACGGCCTCATCTTCATGGTGCCAATCGCGCCCTGGGCTATCTTCGGCACTGTCTACAACGCATCCGCCGGGATGGTGCCGCTGGTCTACATCATCGGTCTCGTGGCCATGATCTTCACCGCCCTCGCCTACGCCCAGATGGCCAAGTCCATCCCGCTCGCCGGATCCGTTTTCTCCTATGTGGGACGCGGCATCAACCCAACCTTCGGATTCTTCGCGGGCTGGGCAATTCTGCTCGATTACCTGCTGGTGCCGACTCTGCTCTACGTCTTCGCGGCCGAGTCGATGATCGGTATCTTCCCCGGATCCGCACGCTGGATCTGGGCGCTTATCTTCGTGGCCATCAATACCGTCGTGAACCTCCTCGGAATCTCGTCGCTCAAGATACTCAACCGAATCTTTCTGGCCATCGAGGTCGTGTTCATCGTGATCTTCGTGATCATCGCGGTCATCGCCCTCAACAACGGCACCATCCCCGGCGCCGAATTCAGTACCGCTTCCGTCTGGGACTCGAGCAAGGTCACCGGCCCGCTCATCGCCTCAGCCCTCTCGATTGCCGTGCTCAGTTTTCTCGGCTTCGACGGAATTTCCACTCTCGCTGAGGAATCAACCGGCCGCCGCAATTCGGCCGGCAAGGCCATGATTATCGCCCTGTTCATCGTGGCCTTCTTCTTCGTGCTTGAGACCTGGTTGGCGAGTGCCCTCGCTGCCGGGCGCACCTCTTTCCCCGACAACGAGGTGGGCAATGCCTTCTTCGATCTCGTGAGGGCCGCGTCCAACAGCGGCTGGGCCACGGCATTCTTCGTGGTCAACGTGCTTGCCGTCGGAATCGCCAACGCCATGGCGGCGCAGGCGGCGACTTCGCGCTTGCTGTACTCGATGAGTCGGGACCGCCAACTACCGAAATTCCTCAGCACGATCAACAGCCGCCAGGTTCCGCAGGCCGCGATCCTCACCGTCTCGGTGCTGTCCGCCATCCTGGTGCTGTTCTTCGTCGGGCAGATCGATCTGATTTCGTCCCTCGTGAACTTCGGCGCCCTGTTCGGATTCATGCTGCTGCACGTCTCGGTGATCGTGCACTACATCGTGCGCAAGAAGTCGAAGAACTACCTCCTGCACCTCGTTGTGCCTGTCGTCGGATTTCTCATCATCGGCTATGTGTTGTTGAACGCCAATGACGCCGCAAAAATCGGCGGAATCGTCTGGCTGGTCGTCGGCCTGGGGGTGTACCTGTACTACCGCTGGTCGGGCCGCACGACGCCTACTCTCGGCGAAGAAGCCGCAGAGGCTGTGCCCGCCATGGGCGAGCGGGGCGAGCTGTAGACCATGGAGCACTTTCTCGATAAGAGTCACGGTCAACCGGGCTTCTCGGCATCCGCATCACCCGTGCTGCGCATCACACCGGGTACGGGGGAGCGAATCGGTTTCGAGACGAGCGATGCCGTCTACGCGGAACTCCATGAGCACCACGACATGTCCAGTTTGACGGCGCAAATCAACCCGGTGACCGGACCGGTATGGGTCGAGGGCGCGAAACCCGGGGACGCGCTCAAGGTCACCATTCATGAGATTCGGCTCAAAGACTACGGCTGGTCGGTCAGCATCCCGGGGTCCGGGGCCCTGCAGCATGTGATGGGCGAGGAGATGTTCACCCGGAAGGTACCGATCGACGCCGAAGGGATTCACGTGACCGACCGTCACGTGTTTACGCCGCTTCCCATGATCGGATGCATCGGCACGGCGCCGGCAGAGGGCTCGAACTCCACCCTCATGCCCTCCTACCCGCAGGGCGGAAACATGGACGTCACGGAGGTGCGCCCCGGTTCGATCGTCTACCTTCCGGTTATGACCGAGGGTGGCCTGCTGTCAATCGGCGATATTCACGCGATCATGGCGGAGGGGGAATCGTCGTTCGTGGCGATCGAAGCCGAGGGAATCGCGGTGGTCAGCATCGAGCTGGTAACCGGAATGGCGCTTCGTGCACCGCGCATCGAGACCGCGGACGAATGGATCTTCGTCGGCCTCGGGGAGCCGGTGCAGGAGAGCATCCGTCGCGGGTATGAGGACCTCTTCGGCTTTCTCGTCGATGATCAACACTGGGAACGGGGCGACGCCTATGCCGTCCTGAGCGCGGTGGGTCACTCCCGGCTTGGCGGGCCAACGGGCGCAGTGGCGCCGGATCCGCTGCATCCGTTCGACGCCGTCGGCGCGGTGACGCTGCACCGACTTCCGAAGAGCGTGCTCTGAGGCGTCAGCCCCAGCCCAGGTCGTGCAGCTCGTCGTCGTCGATTCCGTAGAAGTGGGCGATCTCGTGCACGAGGGTCACGTGGATCTGGTCCTTCAGATCCCCAAGATCGGTGGCGACAGCGAGCAGCGGCTCTCGGTACAGGATGATGCGGTCCGGCAGTTCCCCGAAACCATAGTTGCCTCGACGGGTGAGGTCGACGCCGTCGTAGAGGCCGAGAAGGTCGAGTGAGCCGTCTTCGGGGCGGTCCTCGGTGACAAAAACCACATTCTCGAGCCCGTCGACCATCTCGTCGGGCAGGAGATCGAGCTCGTCGACCACCAGCTTCTCGAACTCCGCTGCGTCCAGCGAGTGCATCAGCGATCGAGGCAATCGACGAGCGAACCCTGCACGAAGCCGAGCCAGTCGTAGAGGTCGACGAGCGCCGAGTCTCCCGACCCGAGATCGTCATCGGTCTCGATACCCAGTCGCGCCGCGATCGTCAGGCGGATGTCGGTCAGCGACCGCAGCCAAGCCTCTGCCGCCTGCGCGTCCACCTTCACCGTCGTGGCCGAGCTCGCTCCGGCGGCTGTTGCGAGGTCGGCGACGATCCGGCGGGCGTTGGACGCCTTGCGAGACGCGAGGTCATCGGCGGTGAAGCGGCGGAACTCCGCGGAGGCTTCTGCGTCATCCGGATAGGCATCGGGGAGCAATCGCAGCAGCGCGGGATCTGAATCGTGGGAGCCGCGATCGTCGAGCAGGGCAATGACCTGGGATGCGAGAATCGACAGGGTGCCGGCTTCGTCCGGATCGAAGACCGCGACGAACTGGTGCCGGGAGCGTCGGAAGGCCTTCATTCGCCGGCCTTGGCCAGAGTGGCCCACAGGCCGAAGTCGTGCATTGCCTCCACGTGCCGCTCCATCTCCTCGCGGCTGCCGGTGGCAACCACGGAACGTCCGTCGTGATGCACCTGCAGCATCCGCACGTTTGCCTCTGCTCTCGAGAACCCGAAGTAGCTCCGGAACACCCACGACACGTAGTTCATGAGGTTGACCGGGTCGTTCCAGACGATGGTCACCCAGGGAGAATCGAGCACCGTCGACTCGATGAGCTCCGTTTGCTCGAGAACATCACTCATGGCTCAACCTCGTATCTGAAGAATGGCACCGATGAAAAATGGCCCCGCGTGAGCACGAGGCCATTCTTCGGCTGCAATTACTGCAGTTCCCTGGGTGACCGACGGGGCTCGAACCCGCGACATCCGGCTCCACAAGCCAGCGCTCTACCAACTGAGCTACGACCACCATGCGTGCCGCCCACGATTATTCACGACCGACACAACTCCGCAAGCTTATTACAGTCGCGGAGGGATTTCAGCCGTCCGCGTCGGGGAGAGGTGCGGCAGGAACTTCTCGACCACGGAGGCGGAGATCGCCTGCACGTCCTCGGTGGTCGGTCCGGGTTCCGCAACGAACACCGCTGAGCGGTAATAGTCCAGTTCGCGGATCGACTCCAGGATGTCTGCAAGGGCCCGATGCCCGCCGTTCTTGGCTGGCGCGTTGAAGTACACGCGCGGAAACCAGCGTCGCGAGAGCTCTTTAATCGACGAGACATCCACGTTGCGGTAATGCAGGTGGTTGTCGACGCGCGGCATGTATTTGGCCAGGAAGGTACGGTCGGTGCCGATCGTGTTTCCGGCCAAGGGGGCATGCTGCTCCGCGGGGATGAACCGCAAAATGTACTCGATCACCGCGAATTCGGCGTCGGCCAGGCTCACGCCGTCGGGGATCGCCTCGATGAGACCGGACTTCGTGTGCATATCCCGTACGAATTCGCCCATGTTGTCCCACGCGGCCTGGTCGGGCTTGATCACGATGTCAAAGCCCGGGTCGATGAGATTGAGATCGAAGTCGGTGATGACAACCGCGACCTCGACGAGCTCGTCGATGCTGACATCGAGCCCCGTCATTTCGCAGTCGATCCAGACGAGGCGGTCGATGTTTGCTGGCATTCGTGAATTCTATCGCTGGGCACCGATGCCGACGGCTCGAGGCCGGGCCGGCACCGGCGGTGGGAGGGGTTTAGGCGAGTTCGCCGACGCCGATGGATTCGGCCTCTTCGAGGAGCGGCTCAGGACCGTTGTTCACCCGGCCGAGGAAGCGGACGCCGGAGAGGACGAGGATTGCGGCAATGAGCACCGATCCGCCGGCGACGTAGTACGGCACGGACGGGGTAAACCAGAGCGCGAGTTGGGCGGCGAGCGGGGGAGCGGCGGCGCCCCCGAGGAAACGAACACCCGAATAGGCGGATGACGCTACCGAGCGTGGCAACTCGGTCGCCTCCATCACGGATTCGGTCAGCACCGTGTTGAGGATGCCGAGCAGCAGGCCGCCCAGGATTACGCAGGCAATCAGCCCGAGCCGGCTGCTCGCGAAGACGCCAGCGGCGACGAGGTCGAGGGTGAGTAGCGGTAGCACGATGACCAGTACCGTCGTGCGGGGGAATCGAGCCGTCAGTAGGGGAGCTATCCAGACGGATGCGACCGCCACGCAGAGTCCCCATCCGAAGAAGATGAGGCCGAGCTGGATGGCCGCGCTCTCCTTCGGCAGATCGAGGGCGAACGGGGTCCAGGCCAGCAGGGTGAAGAACCCGATGTTGTAAAACAGTGCCGCCGCCGCGAGGATCGCCAGCGCGGGGTTGCCAAGCGCTCGGAACGGCGCCGAGAATTTCGTCGCGACTCGCGTCGACCTGTCATCCGCGTCGAGCAGCACCACGATCGCCACGAAGGCGATCGCCATCAGGGCCGCGGTTCCGAAGAACGGCCCGCGCCAACTCACACTGCCGAGAAGGCCGCCGAGCAGTGGTCCGACGGCGATGCCGAGACCGAGAGCCGCTTCATAGAGGATGATCGCCGATGACGTGCCGCCGCTCGCGGCTCCCACTATGGTCGCGAGCGCCGTCGAGATGAACAGCGCGTTGCCGAGACCCCAGCCAGCGCGGAATCCGATGACCGACTCGACACTGCCGCTGAGCGCGGCAAGCAGCGCAAAAACGACGATGAAGGCCAGGCCGATCATCAGCGTTTTCTTGGCGCCGATACGGCTCGAGATCCAGCTGGTGACAAACATCATCACCCCGGTGATCAGCAGGTAGCTCGTGAAGAGCAGTTCGGTCTGGGCCGCGGTTGCGGAGAGCTCGTGGGCGATGGCGGGCAGGATCGGATCGACAAGGCCGATGCCCATGAATGCGACGACGCAGGCGAACGCGACCGCCCAGACCTCCGTTGGCTGCTTCAGGACGCTCGCTCCGGCGGATTTTTTGTTTGCCACCTCAGGCCACTTTCCGAGGGGTATTGGTTCGAGACTCGAGGATGGCGACGGCACGCTCGAGGATGTCTATCTCGTCGGCGTTCAGGTCCGAGAACATCGGCTGAAGTGCCTCGCCGAGTTCCGTACGCCAGGTATCGAGGGCCTTCGTGCCCGTGTCGGTGATCGCAATCAGCCAGGCACGGGAGTCCGCG
The DNA here is from genome assembly GCA_025408445.1 of Frigoribacterium sp. Classification (GTDB taxonomy): domain Bacteria; phylum Actinomycetota; class Actinomycetes; order Actinomycetales; family Microbacteriaceae; genus Lacisediminihabitans. The sequence continues at coordinate 22,625 of JANYIZ010000011.1, forward strand.
ACATCCGCGATCCGGTAGATGAGTTCATCTTCGGCGAGGTTCTGGATGAGTTTCGTCATGGTCGGCTGCGTCACTCGGCTGGCCTTGGCGAGGTCTCCGATGCGATATGAGCCATCGCTCGCGAGAATCGAGAGGGTTCGCCATACTGCGGCTGGTGTGGTGCTTCCCGTCGCCTGCGCGGCGACACGGGTGAGGCGATTGGCTTCGACGATAAGTTTCTCGACGAGGGGGCGCTCTGTTTTTGGCATACCACAATCATATAGTAAAACTATATAGTTTAGCTATGATTACGCAAACCGCTAAACATTCGCGATTTGAGCAGGTCAGGCGTGTGCGCAGGCCAGGCATTTGCACAGGCCGGACACTCAGGCGTTCACCCGAGAAGCTACTCGAGCACACCGCATCCCAAACGTAGGCTGGAGCACGTGACTCTCGCCCTAGCCATCCTGCTTCTCGTCAATGCCGCCTTCACCGTGGTCGTCTGGCCCACCTTCTATCGACGGGTCGCCGCTGACAGCCGGGCACGGGATGCCGCGGGCGCGGCCACCCGATTTCTCACCGTCCATCGCGTGATCGTGGGTATCGCGTACCTGATTGCCGCAGCATCGGCGATTGTCGCGATTGTCTCGTTCTTCTGAGGTTGCCCGCTCGGTCGTGGTAGTAATGGAGCATGACTGACGCGCACCCGACCCTCGCTCACGGCGACGAATACATCGCCATCTACCAGGGCGGCCCCAATGATGGGCAGATCGATACCCGCATCTCTACGGACGGCGGGTTCGACACCGAGATCACCGTGCTCACCGCGGTCGGTGGCAAAGAGACTCTTACCGATTACAACCTCGTCGACTTCACCGAGGTGGGCGGCAAGTATCACGTGAACTACGCCTACGACGCGAAGGACAGCGAGCCGTTCGACGATCCGGAAGACCGGGGCGATCGCCAGTAGCCGAACCGCGTCGGCGTCGTGCAGCTCCTCTTCTTCTCCTCGGCGTTCTGTGATCCGTGCATCCAGACGCGCGCCGTGCTCGATCAGGCGTCGAAGCTGGTTCCCGCGTTGAAGATCGCGGACCTGGATGTCGCGGCCCACGCCGACGAGGCCGAGCGGGCCGGCATCCGCTCGACTCCGACCGTGATCGTGCTTGACGACAAGGGCGCGGAAGTGTTCCGCGCAGAGGGTGCTCCGAGCCTCGACCAGGTGCTGGTGGCCCTGGCGAAAGCGATCTGAGGCGAGCCGCTCGAGTCAGTTGCGCGCCGGGATGGCCGCGCTGTAGACGGCGATCACATCGGCGAGGAACCGCTCCACGGTCTCACGATCGCTTTCCGAGAGGCGTGAGGCGACTCCCGAGATGCCCGCGAGCATGGGGATGAGTGTCTCAAACGCGGCCTGCGCGGAGGCCGGGCTCGGCACGACCACAACTTTACGTCGATCGTGTGCGTGCGGTTCGCGATGAACGTGACCGAGCGCGGCGAGGCGATCGACCACCACTGTCGTAGCGGCGGTGGAGATTTCGAGGTGTCGCGCCAGATCGCTCGGGCTGAGCGGCCCCTCCTTCATGAGATGTTCCATTGCGGACAGGTCGGTGTCGTTCACCGAAAGCGACCTGCCGACGTGCTTCTGGAACAGGTTGGAGAGAGTTGAGATCTCGCGCAGTTGCTCACCGATGCCGCCCGTATCGGGGAGCGGTGCCGACTTGCGCAATTCGTCCATAAGATACATGCTAGACGATTAGATAGCTAAAGGATCTAGCAATCAAATTAATTGGAGGAATTGTGACGGCGATCTGGAGATTCATCAGCGGTCGGCGAACGGCGTGGATCGTGCTCGTCGGCACCATCGTGGCGGTCGGTCTGCTGTTCTCCCTCCTGCCGAAGAGTGCCGGCAACGACTTCCCAAGCACCGGACTGCCCACCTCGAGCCAGGCCGCACAGGTGGATGCTGCGCTCGCCAAGTTCCCCTCGGCGGAGCAGACGGCGGCGATCCTCGTCTGGAGTCGGGGCGACGCGAAGCTCACCACCGCCGACCGCACCGCCATCACCGAACGGGCCACTGCCCTCGGCGAGCTGTCGACCGCGTCTCGCGCCACGGCGCCGAAGTTCAGCGGCGACGGCACCGCCGCCCTCTCGGTGGTGCCCCTTGGCACGAAGGCCGTCGATAAAAACGTTGCGGGCACCGCCGACTCCCTTCGCGCGGCCGCGGCGAAGAACCTGCCCTCTGGACTCCACAGTTACCTCACCGGCGGCGTCGGATTCCAGGCCGACATCAGCAACGCCTTCGCTGGCGCCGACTTCAAGCTTCTGCTCGTCACGGTGATTGTCGTCGCCGTTCTGCTGATCATCACCTACCGCAGTCCGGTGCTCTGGATTGTGCCGCTCGCGGTCGTCGGCACGGCGGATGGTCTCGCCGGTGCAGTGGTCTCGGCCCTCGCGAAACCCTTCGGAATCATCCTGGATGCCTCGGTCAGCGGCATTCTCTCGGTGCTGGTCTTCGGGGCCGGCACGAACTATGCGCTGCTGCTCGTCGCGCGCTATCGAGAGGAATTGCAGAAGGTCGAGGACCGCTCCCTCGCGATGCTCACCGCGGTGAAGAGCGCGGGACCAGCGATCGCCGCGAGCGGCGGAACGGTCGCGCTCAGCCTCATCACCCTGCTCTTCGCGCAGTTGGCCGGCAACCGAGCTCTCGGCTTCGCCTGCGCGATCGGAGTGGTCGTGGCCATACTCTTCGCCCTCATCGTGCTGCCGGCAGCGCTCGTCGTGTGCGGCCGGGGACTCTTCTGGCCCTTCGTGCCGCGTGTGCACGAGGCATCCGCTGTAGCCAAGGACGGCTTCTGGGCTCGTCTCGGACGCGGAGTCTCCCGGCGCCCGGTACTCATCACCGTGCTCTCCGTGGCCAGCGTCGGGGTGCTGACCCTCGGGCTGTCCGGCTTCTCCGTCGGTCTTTCCCAGACGGAGCAACTGCTTGGCAACCCCGAGTCTGTGGTGGCCCAGAAGATTGTCGACAGGTCCTTCTCGGCGGGGCTCACCAGCCAGACCACAGTGCTCACTCCGAAGGATGCCGCGGCAGACGCCACGACGATTGCGCAGAACACCAGGGGTGTCGACTCCGTCACCCCGGGGGAGAGCGCCAACGGTCTTGCCCAGCTCACCGTCTCGCTCACCGACGCTCCCGGCAGCGACGCGGCATTCACGACGATCACGACGTTGCGCTCGGCCTATGCCGACAAATCCGGAGCCGTCGGCACGACGATCGTGGGGGGTCGGGATGCCACTGCCCTCGATACCCGTACCCTCTCGCAGCACGACCAGGACCTCATCATCCCGATCATCCTTGCGATCGTATTCGCCATCCTCGCGATTCTTCTCCGCTCACTCATCGCACCCGTTCTGCTGATCGCGAGCGTGCTGGCGACCTTCTTCGCGAGCCTGGGGGCTGGCAACTGGATTTTCACCCACCTGCTCGGATTTCCCGCCTTCAACACCAATGTGATCCTGTTTGCTTTCCTGTTCCTCGTGGCACTTGGAGTGGACTACAACATCTTCCTCACCACTCGAGCACGAGAGGAACGGAGGCTGCACGGCACATCAGAGGGCATGATCCGCGCCCTATCCTCGACGGGCGCGGTAATCACTAGTGCCGGCATCCTGCTGGCAGCCGTGTTTGCTGTGCTCGGCGTGCTGCCCGTGGTCGCGCTCACGCAGATCGGCGTGATCGTGTGCATCGGAGTGCTCTTCGATACCCTGGTGATTCGCACGGTGCTGGTGCCGGCGATGGTGTTCATCACGAAGGACTTCTTCTGGTGGCCCTCTCACCGCCTCGCCCACAAACACATGATCGCGCGGGACTCCGACAGCGCGTCGGAGTCTATGGTCGAGGCGGCACGGCACTGAGCTGGTCGTCGATACTGATCTGGCCGTCGATACTGATCTGGCCGTTGCCACTGTGCTGGTCGTCAATCCGGCGCTGTCGGGACACCCACCGGAAGATGATCTCGATGGCGACACATCCGATCGCTGCCGCCCCGAATGTGGCGATAGCCAGCTGTCCGGAGGGGAGCGCGAAGTCGAGGAAGTCCCGGACCACTGGCACCACGAAACACCCCGCCAGCACGATGATCATGGTGAACAGCAGGAGAACTCTCCCGCGTGTCACCGGGCGAGACGTGACGAGGAGTACCCAGAATCCAAGAATCGATAGTGCGATCGCGGCCGCCGTCGCACTCTCGCGTGCCGGGTACGTTCCCGAAAGTCGGGCATAAGCGAGCACCCCAACGAGCACCATCGCGGTCACCACTCCCGCGGGGATCGAGAATCTCAGCGATCGGCGAAGAAGGCCTGGTCGATAGGGTCGCTGCTCGACGGCCAGGGCGAGGAACAGCGCCGGAATACCGATGGTGAGACCGTCGGTCGGGGCGAACTGACGCGGTAGAAAAGGAAATTTCCAGAGCAGTACTCCGACCGCAACCGACAGGAGGATCGCGTAGACCGACTTTGTGAGAAACAGGTTCGACACTCGCTCGATGTTGACGATCACACGTCTGCCCTCGGTAACCACCTTCGGCAGCCGAGAGAACTGCCCGTCGAGCAGCACCATCCGAGCCACAGACTTTGTGGCTGCGGCGCCCGAGCCCATAGCGATTCCGATGTCTGCGGCCTTGACGGCGAGGGCATCATTGACACCGTCGCCCGTCATCGCCACCACATGCCCGCGCTGCTGCAGTGCGCGCACCATTTGCCGTTTTTGAATGGGTGTCACCCGCCCGAAAACCGAATGCGTTTCGAGAATTTGGCCCATTTCGTCGAGGTCAGTGGGCAGTTCACGAGCGTCGTAGCCCGCGCCGTCGAAGACCAGGCCCACTTGCCGGGCGATCGTGGCGGCGGTCTGCGGGTTGTCGCCGGAGATCACCCGCAACGAAACGCCCTGCTCGCGAAAATAGGCGACGGTGTCGGCCGCATCAGGCCTGATCTTCTCGGCGAAGGTGACGAGCGCAATCGGCTGAAGCAGCCCAGGCAACCGGTGAGCGGATACCTCGGTCTCCGTCAGCTCCTCATCGCTGTGAGCGAGGACGAGCGTCCGTAGCCCGAGTCGGATCAAGCGGGCGAGTTCCCTCTCCAGGACGGGATGTGCTTCGCCACCCGCGAGAACAATTTCCGGTGCGCCGAAAACCCAGGTTCCGATAGTGGGCCCCTGGTGGATGCTCAGGGCACTCCACTTTCGGTCCGACGAAAAGGGCACGGAAGAACTCGGTTTCAGGGCGCCCGCGGAGAAGGCATCCCGCAGGCAGCGTGCGGTGGCGTTCGCGTCGTCGTCGGCACCGAAGCAGCCCAGCACTGCCTGCCAGCCTGGCGGAGGTGAATCGCAGACGCTGTGCACGGCATCGAACGCAATGGCGCCGTCGGTGAGGGTGCCCGTCTTATCAAAACAGATCGTGTCTACCCGAGCGAGAATTTCGATGGCTGCGATCTCCTGCACGAGCACTTCTGATCGCGCCAACTTCGCCGCAGCCAGTGCGAATGAGATGCTGATCATGAGGATGAGCCCCTGCGGGATCACGCTCGCCGCGCTCGCCACCGTGCCGATCAAAACCTCTCGCCAACGACCGGACTGGAGCATGGCATCCCATCCGCCCGCGGCCTGCATCTGCGCATTGAGGACCAGAATAATGAGGGGAGCGAGCCCCCAACTGACCCACCGCACGATGCGATTGGCAGCGTTGCGCAGTTCGGAATTGACCAGGGAGAAGCGTTTCGCCTCGGCAGTGAGGCGGCTCGAATAGGAATCGGCCCCGACCTGCGTCACCCGGGCGGTTCCGTGCCCGGCGGCCACGGCTGATCCGGAAAGCACGCTGGTCCGCACTGCTTTGCCGACCGGGTCCGTCTCCCCGGTCAGCAGCGACTCATCGATTTCGAGGTCGACGTCGCTCACGATGATTGCGTCGGCAGGAACCTGGTCTCCGACGCGGAGCACGAGCAGATCGTCGATGACAACCTGATCGGTGGGGATCTGCGTGGTCATTCCATCTCGCATGACTCGCGCCGGGGTCGCGCTGAGAAGGGCGAGCGAATCGAGCAGGCGCTTAGCGCGGAATTCCTGCAGCACTCCGATCAACACGTTCGCCAGGGCCGTGAGTCCGAACAGGCCGTCCTGCCAATCGCCGAACAGGAGAAGCACGACAGTGCTGGCCCCTACGACAGCATTGAATAGGGTGAACAGGTTGGCCCGAAGGATATGCCAGAAGCTCCGGCTCGATCCGCGAGAACTGACGTTGGTGAAGCCGGCACGAACTCGAGCCGCCACCTCGTGCTGATCCAGTCCGCGAACGGCCAATTCTGCATCATTCAGAGGGGGGAGCGAAGAGTAGCCGGGAGTGGGCACCGGGTCCGTGCCCGACGGTAACTGCGGTGAGGGAATGATCGCCTCAATCTAGTCGACAGGCGGTAGTCGACAGTCGGCTTCTCGCTCGGCTCGTCATCGATCGCCCCTGATTCGCTGTCGGCACTAGCGAACTGCGGCCGTCAGGAGCAGAATTATGGCTAGGAAGACTGCAGCACTGCGGACGTGGCCTCAGACCTGTCGGGCAAGGGTCAGGCGAGAACTGGTGCGTGGTGCTGCAGCACAGGCAGTGCGAGCCGCGTAGTACTCTGGGGACCGTCCTCCCCCCGTAGCTCAGCGGAAGAGCGTGTGGTTTCTACCCACTTGGCCGGGGGTTCGAATCCCTCCGGGGGGACTCTGCCAGCCGGGGATTTGCGCGCCAGTCCCCAGCGACTGAGCGACGTAGCGCCTTTCGAATCAGCGTTTTACAAGGTGCCCGGTTCGGGTCAGCCGCGCCACTCATCGTGTTGGTGTTCGTCGTGGTTGTCGTGGTTGTCGTGGTTGTCGTGGCCGTGATGATCATCGTGGTCGTGATTTTCGGGAGCTGAACCTTCTGACCGCGGCTCCTGGTGCGTCTCCGACTGGACGATCTCACCCTCGATGATCTCGGATTCTGACGACTGCGGCTCGGTGTCAGGTTCTGCGTGAACAGGTTCTGCGTGAACTGGTTCTGCGTGTTCGGGTTCGACCTTCTCGGGCTCGACCACTTTCGGCGGCGGGTTGGCAGCGAAGATTGATGCCTCCGACACGTCGTGTGATGAGGTGTCGGCTGGCTCGACCAGGGGATGAGGCCCGTCGCCGACGGGCCCGGTGGCCTCGGGCGAGCCCGGTTCGACGCGTGCGGCGGCAGTGGCCCCCGGAGGGCCCATCTCCAGCGCAACAGTCTCGGCGGCGGGGGCCGCGGCGGACGCGAGGCTGGCCGCGAGGCCGGCGGCAGCAACGGCCGAAGTTGTCTCGGTGAGCGGCGCATCGATCGGCGCAAGCGCCCGGGGGCGGGTCAACGGGGTGGTCGTCACCGTGGGGATCGGGCCGGTCTCCGTCACCTGTTGGGCAGCCCACTTCTGTTGCTGGTGTACGAGCTCCTGCTCACTCGCCGAAGACTCGTATGCCCAGGAGTCGATGTCGTTCTTGAAGAGCTTCTTGGCCCGGCTCGGGCGACCCTGCCACTCGATCAGTCGATCGCGGAAAACGAGAAGGGACTGCTCGGCCTGGAAGCTGAAGGAGATGGCGTTGCGCTTCATTCCTGCGATCTCGTGGCTGGCCCAGTCCGCAGCGAGACCGGTACCCGCGATCGGAAGCAGGCGCAGGCGAATTTCGGCGTCTCCAATGAGATGGTCTATGTGCTGCTGCTCCGGTGCCGGCAGTGTGTTCCAGACGGCCGCCTTGCGGGCAGCGCTGATGAGGGCGGTGACGGCGGATGCGCGCACCTCACGCTCGCTCAGTTCGATCACCTTGCGCGCCGAAGCGCGCCCGATCGCGGCGGCGACGATACCCGCGACGACGATCGCCACGAAGGGGATAACCGCCGTCGAGATGATGCGCCAGCCGTTGTCGGAGTTGAGCCAGTCGAGAAAGTCGGTCCACCATTGCATGCCCGAACTTTAACCCGGGTCTTGGCGAGTTTCAGCGACCGCCTGTGGCGAGTCTCCAACTGCTTTCGGCCCCGGGCATCGGCCGGTATACCGGCCGGGAGCCCGCCTCAGAAGCCGAAACAATCGATCGCGTCATCCATGCTCCAGAATTCGCCCATCTCAACGAATCGGCGCTGGCACGCAATGAATCTTTTCGCGCGGAATCGAAGACCCGCGCGCACCCGAAACTGCTCAACGTAGCCAAGCACGTCGCCGGACGGTCGCGTCACCCTCCACAGCTCGTCGTGCAACTGCACAAGATGGAGTCCGGGACGAGCGACGGCCTGGGTGCTGGTGAAAGCAAGAGTGGTCATGCGGATTCCTTGATTCAGCCGGCCCGGTTGTCTGTGTGGTGTCACTGTAGGTCGGGCCACCGACATCCGCGCCGCTTATCGGTCGGTAGTGCCATCCACCGCAAGGGGCTCGATCGCGGCGATCTCCGCTTCGGTGAGTGGTGCGCTCTCGAGAGCGGCAACGTTGTTTTCTAGCTGCGCGACACTCGATGCCCCGATCAGGGCCGAAGTGACCTGCGGATGGCGCAGCACCCAGGTCAGCGCGAGCTGCGCGAGACTCTGGTCGCGGCCCTTCGCGATTTCGTTGAGGGCATTGGCGCGCTCGAGATAGGTCTCGCTGATGTTGTCGGAGTTGATCCAGCGGCCCTCGGCGGCACGGGAATCCGCTGGGATGCCCTTCAGGTAGCGGTCCGTGAGCATGCCCTGGGCGAGCGGAGAAAAGACGATGCTGCCCATTCCGATCTCCTCAAGCACCGGAAGGAGGCCTTCGGTCTCGATGTGGCGGTCGAACATGTTGAAGCGCGGCTGGTGGATGAGCAGCGGGATCTTGTACTCGGCGAGAGCCTGATGCGCCGCCACAGTCTGCTCGGTGCTGTAGTTCGAGATTCCGGCGTACAGGGCGCGGCCAGTGGTTACGGCGGTTGCGAGCGCGCCCATGGTCTCCTCAATGGGAGTCTCCGGGTCCGGGCGGTGGGAGTAGAAGATGTCGACATAGTCCAAGCCCATTCGGCCGAGACTCTGATCGAGCGACGACAGCATGTACTTGCGCGATCCCCATTCGCCGTACGGGCCGTCCCACATGTCGTAGCCCGCCTTCGTGGAGATGATGAGCTCGTCGCGGTACGGGCGGAAATCATCCGCGAAGATGCGCCCAAAGTTGGTCTCGGCGCTTCCCGCAGGCGGACCGTAGTTGTTCGCCAGGTCGAAGTGAGTGACACCGAGGTCGAAAGCACGGCGAAGGATAGCTCGCTGGGTCTCGATCGGGCGGTCGAACCCGAAGTTGTTCCACAGGCCGAGCGAGACGGCGGGGAGCTTCAGGCCGCTGCGGCCGACACGGTTGTAATCGATGGTCTGGTAGCGGTCTGCATTCGAGACATAGGTCATGCTCTAACCCTAAAGGCGGCTGTGAACGCGGAATTGCGCCGAGGGCGATGGTGTTGTGGAGAGAGGCAGCGTAACTGCCACCCCCACAAGCGGAAAGTAGGCTCCTCGAATGAACACATTCGTTCTCGCCGGCGGCTGCTTCTGGTGTCTCGACGCGGTCTACCGCACCCTTCGTGGTGTGAGCGATGTCGTATCGGGCTACACCGGAGGCGACACCAAGAACCCCGACTACGACGCCGTCTGCACCGGGAGGACGGGCCACGCGGAGGCCGTCGCGGTCACCTTCGACCCCGAGATCATCCCCGTCGATGTGATACTCGACGTCTTCTTTTCCCTGCACGACCCGCGCCAGCTCAACCGCCAGGGCAATGACGTCGGTTCGCAATACCGCTCCGCCATGTTCTATGCGGATGACGCGCAGAAAGCGCAGTTCGAGACGGCCCGCGACCGCGCATCCGAGTACTGGGACGGCGGGCTCGTCACCGAAATCTCACCGCTCGGCATCTGGTACGAGGCTGAGGGATATCACCAGGACTTCTTCGCGAAGAACCCGGGCCAGGGCTACTGCATGGCGGTCGCTGTGCCCAAGGTGAACAAAATCCGCAAGTCCTTCGCGGAGTACGTGCTCGCCTCCTAATCCGTCCCCGCGCCTGGCTGTACTCAAAACGCAGGAGATTCGCCATCGGAAGCACGCGTACGTCGCCAAAGTGCCTTCCTGGTGGTGAATCTCCTGCGTTTTCGGCAGGGGAGTGGGTGCTCGCCGCCGTGTTGCTAGCTCAGGATGGCGCGGAGAGCCTCAAGTTGTTCGACGCGATCCGCGAGTGACCGTGCCAGGGGCTTCACCGAAATCGTGGTCACACCGGAAGCGAGCAGAGCGTCCACGCGGCCGCGTACCTCGGCTTCGGTGCCGATCAGGGCTGTGCCCCGCACGAGTTGGTCCGGCACGGCAGCGGTCGCCTCATCCTTGCGCCCGGTGAGATATAACTCCTGCACCAGCGCCGCTTCATCGGCAAATCCGTATCCCACGGCGAGATCGTTGTAGAAATTTGCCCCGCGCGCCCCCATGCCGCCGACGTAGAGCGCCACGTTCTGCCGGTATGCCTCGGCAGCCTGGTCCGCGTGATCCCCGAGGTAAAACGGCACCTGCGCAATCACGTCGAGCGCTCCAAGATCGGGGGAGCGCCTCGCTCCGCCCGCGGCGAGGGACGCGCCCCATGCAGCATCCGCCTTCTCTGGCAGATAGAACAGCGGCAGCCAGCCATCCGCGATTTCGGCGGCCTGCGCCACGGCCTTCGGGGTGAGAGCGGCGATCGAGATCGGGATGGTGTCGCGCACTGGCTGATTGATGATCTTGAGCGGCTTGCCGAGGCCGCGGCCCTGGTCGGCGGGTAGTGGGATCGTGTAATGCACGCCCGTGAACTCCAGGCGTTCACGTCGCCAGATCGCACGGCAGATCTTCACGTTCTCCCGGATGCGGCCGAGCGGTGCGCTGAACGGCACGCCGTGGAATCCCTCGATCACCTGTGCTCCGGATGATCCAATACCGAGTTCGAACCGGCCGCGGGAGACCGAATCGAGCCCCGCCGCCGTCATCGCGAGGAGCGTCGGCGTGCGCGAGAAGATCGGCAGGATGCCCGACGCGAGAGTCATTGTCGTGGTGATCGCGGCGAGATAGCCGAGCTGGCTCACCGCATCAAAGGAATAGGCTTCCGCCACCGAGACGAGGTCCACCCCAACCCGCTCGAATTCGGTAACCTCTGCAGCGTTGGTGGTGAAGTCGTCGGCGTAGTCGAATACGACTCCGAGGCGCGTAGTGGACGGCATCAGTGTTCTCCCGGAGTTCATCAGATTATCGGTACCAGCTCGTGTCGATGGCGGTGTACGGACTTAGGCTATTGCTGCCAGCATGATTCGGCAGGTACGAACAAAGGAGCTCAATGATGAGCAACACAATGCAGTCAATGTCTGATTCCCACGTTTCTAATGAACACCGCCTGACGGGTCACCGCTGGGTGGCGATGGGGCCGGCTGGAGCGCTCGGCTCCGTGCACAGCGTCGAGGGCGGCTTCACCTTCAAGCTTCTGACGGATGACGGCTATCGCGGTGTCTATCCGACCCTGGATGTCGCGCAAAGCGCGCTCTACGCTGCACTGCTGCCGGGCTCGGAGTGGCCGGAGTTTCGCGAGCACTGACCGATCAGGCCGCTACGTTTGGCGTGTCGTGACCATGGCGTCTACAGTCGACTATCGAACAAACGTTCGAATGTCGGAGGTGGTAAAAATGACCCTTGTTGGCGCGACCGTGACCGTCTGGACCGGAGCCAGGGGCATACCAGAGCGGTTCGTCTGGGCGAGCAGTCGCTATCGAGTCACCGACACGCCGACACCGCTGGATGTCGACTATGCGGCGATCACCCATCCGGGTTCGATGCCGCTCGGCTGGCGCTTCCAGGGTACGTCCGACAGCGGGGACACTCGCATGTTCGACGTGCTCTATGACGCTTCCCGGGGCGAATGGCAACTCCTCCACACCTACGTGTGAAGGGCGGTTCTCCCCGGTTTCGGTGCCGCCAAGTGCGGGAGTCTTGGACGGGTCTCACACTGGCCACATGACCGACACCATCACACTCACCGGCTTTGTGGCCACCGTCCCGAATCACTTCGTCACCGGCGAAGGGCTTCCCATCACCAGCTTCAGGCTGGCCTCTACCCAACGTCGTTTCGACCGCTCTCGCAACTTGTGGGTCGACAACGGCACCAACTGGTACACCGTCACCTCGTTCCGGCAGCTCGCGATGAACACCAACAGCTCGATCAGGAAGGGCGAGCGGGTGATCGTAACCGGCCGCCTGCGCATCCGGGACTGGACCGCTGGAGATAAGGTCGGCACGTCAATCGAGATCGATGCGGACTCCATCGGCCACGACCTCACTTGGGGTACTGCGTCGTTTACCCGCAGCATGTCGAGCGCGGCGATCGACGCGTCTACGCGGGCAGAGGCGGATGCCGCCGCCCCCGAGTCGTCCGCAGTGACAGCCGCCACCTCCGCTGGCGACGGCTGGCCGACCGCAACACCTGGCGCGCCGGATGGCCCCGATGATTCACCTTCGGCCGGAGACGATGAACTCGTCGGCGCTGCAGTAGACGGCGCGGCCGTACCGTTCTAGGAGCTGGGCCACTGCAGGCCGCCTCGGTCAGCCGCTGTGAGTTGCTCGTTGGTGAGTGGCACCACGGTGGCGAGCAACATGTCGCGAGGGACTTGTGCCTCGTCCGCAGCTGGCCGATCCGCAACTGGCCGGTCGGCAACTGGCCGGTCGACAACTGGCCGGTCGGCAACTGACCGGTCGGCACCTGACCGGTCGGCAACTGGCCGGTCGACAACT
>JANYIZ010000012.1 GCA_025408445.1 Frigoribacterium sp.
CTACGAGCCCGTTGGCCAGTTTCGAGTGAGATGCTCCGCGACCCGGAGTGCGTTGGCCACGATCGTCAATGCCGGGTTTACGCTCCCATTGGTCGGATGCAACGATGAGTCGCAGACGATCACCCGCTGTGCGCCGTGCACGCGGCCCCACGGGTCGGTGGCGGATGTCACAGGGTCCCACCCCATCCGCGCGGTTCCGCAGGAGTGCTCGCCCGCCGCGGATGCGGTTTCCGCGCCATACTGGCGGCGGATGTCATGCGCGCCAGCCACCTCAAGCCACTGTGTGCCGACCCTGGCCATGCCTGCTTCCACCTCGACAGATGCCCAGTGCACGTCTTTGCGTAATGCGGCAGCCGGCTTCCCCCACCGGTCACGGAGGCCTTCTGCGAGAGTGACTCGAGATGAGGCAAGGGGAATTTCCTGTCCAATGCCGAAGACGCCGAAGGCGTGTGGGCGGCCGTTGCGCATCCACTCTTTGTGACCCGATCCCCAGCGCGGCACGCCCGGCATCGCCGGGTGGGACGCGGAACTCAGCGGCAGCAGGGCCATCAGATCGACGATGACCCCACCTCCCCACGGAATGCTCTCACCGTGCACGTGGTCAAGAGTGGCGACGGAGTGGCCGGGCCCGACGAAGTCTGTGACGGCATCATCCATCGTTCCGAGTATCGTGACGAACCGATGATCGTGCAGGTGGCGGCCAAGCTGATCATTGCCAATGCCGCTGGCCAGGAGCAACCGTGGAGTCTCGACCGCACCGGCGGACACCACGACGACCGCACCCGTCACAGTGAGCTCGATTGGACCCGTCGATGTGGATGCCATGAGTGTCACGCTGGCCGAGCGCACCCCGTCACGGACGTTGATGACCTCGGCGTCGAAGAGCACATCGCAATTGCCCGTCGCGATGGCGCGGGGGATGAAGGTGTTGTTCGAACCGTTTTTGGCGTTGACCGGGCACGCGTGTCCGACGCACTGCGGGCACCGAACGCACGCTGGCCTGCCGTCGCGTGGAACACTGTTGATGGCCAGTGGAATCGGACCCCAACCCCAGCCGAGGGAATCCGCGGCCGCCCCGAGCAGTTCGCGCGCTGGCTCGGTCGTCATCGGCGGCATGGGATAGCCAGCCGATCGGGGCGTGCGCGAGGTCAGGCTGCCTTCTGCTCCTGAGACGCCAAGCTCCCATTCCGCTCGCGTGTAATAGGGCTCCATCTCGTCGTAGTCGATCGGCCAGTCCGCGAGACCGGCGCCGTCGGGGTTACCGAAAACGCTGGCCATCGCGAAGTCATCCGGCAAGAATCGCCACGACATGCCTTGCCAGAGTCGGGTGCCGCCCCCGAAGACCATGGCGTTCAGGCCGTAGAGGGAGGCGTCACCGGTGCCGTCGATCACGCGGTATTCGTCGTCCTTCAGATGAGCGAGGCGCGGATGCCCGGCCCCCGGCCCGGCAGACGGCGAGTAGACGGCGTTGCGCTTTCCATGGAGATGGTCGCCGCGAAGCTCGGCGTTCGGCAGGGGGAGACCGCGTTCGATGAGCAATACGGTCTTGCCTGCCGACGCGAGGATTTCGGCGGCCACTCCGCCACCGGGACCGCTACCGATCACGATCGCGTCGTATCCGACCCGCACCTGATCGGGTCGTATGCCCTCGATCGGATCGGGCTCGACCGGTGTGGCGCCAAGTGGCACCGCGCGGAAACCGACCATTTCCAGCCCGATCGGTGTGTGGCGTTTGATCGAACCGTGGTGTGCAGAGGATGCGTAGAAGCCTTCCCAGCAGATTCGACGCAGCGCTGCAAAGTGCGTGGCGGCACCGGGCGGATCATCCTCGATTTCGAAGGAGGTGAGGATCGCATCCTGCCGCTCGGTAGTCAGGGCCGCGAATAAACTCCCGCCATTGGCCTGCGCAGCAGTGTCGAGAGCAGTGTCCAGCCAGCCGAGCGCGGGGCGAGCCCAGTCCAGGTCCCCGTTCGCCATGGCGACGTAGTCTGACACGCCACCGTCCCATCCGGCCGGCCAGCTGTCCGCTGGAATGATCCGGTCGACCGCAGCGCGGATATTTGCGGTGAAAAGTTCGATCGGGCTAGCGCCCCGCGAGCGATCCACCGATGCCTCCGACGCTGAAGTACTTGTTGAGCGCGGCGAACAGGAGCACGGGAGGCAGCATCATCACCACCGCCACGGCCATCACGAGCCCCCAGTTCGTCTGGTTCTGTTGGAAGAACGTCTGCAGGCCGATCTGAAGGGTGTAATTCGTGTCGGACCGGAGAAACACCACTGCGACAAGATAGTCGTTCCATGCGAGCAAGAAGGCGAAGATCGCGGTGGAGAGTACGCCTGGCAGGGAGTTGCGCAACACGATCCGCGTAAAGCTGCCAAAGACCGAACAGCCGTCCATCCACGCAGCCTCTTCGAGAGTGATCGGTATCGAGTCGAAGTAGGCGGCCATCATCCAGATAGCCACGGACATGGTCGAGCCAACATAGATGATCGTGACGCCGACCAGGTTGTCGACCAGGCCGATCTGCGCGAACAGGATGAAGAGGGGAATGACCGCGGTGACGACGGGCAGCGACTGCACGATAAACAGAATGAGTGAGTAGCCCGACACGAGTTTGCTGCGACCGCGAGAGAGTACATAGCCGGCGGGAGCCGCCACAGTCACGGAGATGAGCACCGTGACGAGGGTGACGACGAGGCTGTTGGCGAGCCACGTTCCGACCGAGGTCTCGGTGAAGATCTTGGCGAAATTCTCCAGCGTGACGCCTCGAGCGGTACTTCCGAGCGAGGGTTCGAGGGAGAGCAGCACGACGGCCACGATCGGCACCAGCACGATGGCCGAAATGATGAGGATGGCAACGAAGCGCCACCACTTGCCCCGCTCCTGCGCCTGGCTGAGCGTGCGTCGTTTTGCGGGGCGCGCGGTGGTTATGACCTTGCCCGCAATCACGGCATGTGAAGTTTGCACGCTCATTCGATATTCACCTTTCGGATCTGGCGGTACAGCACCGTTGCGATAACGACGAGCACGATCGTCATCATGAAGGCGATAGCGACGCCCGGTCCGGTCTGGAAGTTCTGGAAGACGGTCGAGTACGCCAAGACCACCAGTGTCTGGGTGGAGTTGACCGGGCCGCCGCCGGTGAGCAGGAAGATGCTCGGGAAGTCGTTGACGCAGAAGATCGTCATCAGGATCCAGCTGATGTAGGTCGAACGCGCAATCATCGGCAGGGTGATCCGCCAGAACGCCTGCACGCTGGAGGCACCGTCGACCTTGGATGCCTCATAGACGTTGACGTCGACGGATGCGAGTGCCGAGGACATCATCATCATCATGAAGGGGAAGCTGATCCACACCTTGAACACGCACACCGTCACTTGCGCGAGCACCGGATCCGCAAGAAACAAAACATTGCCGAGACCCAGTGCCTGGGCGAGCATCGGCAGTGGTGACTGTGGTGTGGCGACGAGCCAGTTCCAGGAGGTGGCCGAAACAACGACCGGAACCACCCACGGCAGCAGAAGCAAGACCTTGAAAAGGCCGTTCGCCGGGATGCGGGTGCGCAGCAGGAGGGCCAGCGCGAGTCCGATTGCCCAGCTGCCGAATACGCCGACCAGCGTGAAGGCGACGGTGAATCCGGCCGCATGCCAGAAAGCCGGAGTCTGCACCATCGCGGTGTAGTTGTGCAGGCCGACAAAGTTACCGGCACTGAGCAGGTCACCGTTGCGCAGAGACTGCAACCCCGCGTAAATCACCGGGTACAGGTTGAGCAGCACGAGCAGAATCAACGACGGGAGCACGAAGAGGAGGAATGCCCGTGAGTGGTTGAACCTCCGCGTGCGTTTGCGGTCGCTTGCCGGTCTCCCCGACCCGGCGTTGCCTACGCCGCTTCGCGCCTTCTTGAGCGCTCCGATCACGGACTCAGTCGTCATTTAGTTCTCCTTTGAAGGTGTTCCGGAAGCGGAAAAGGGTGGGCCCGGCTCGCTCCGGACCCACCCAAATCGGCGTTACTTCATGAGCCCTTCCATCGACTTCTGCAGCGCCGTCAAGGCCGTCTTCGAATCTGTGCTGCCACCGAGGATCGACTGCGCAAAGGCGATCATCGGAGCGGTCCCGTCGACCGTGTTGGCGATGTTGTAGAACAGTCCAGTTCCGCCAGGAGCGGCCCAGGTCTTGAAGACGGGCTGCCATTCTTTAACGATCTTCACGTTGTTGGGGTCTGCCTTGAACTCAGCAGTCTCGGAGATCGACTTGAGCGGCGGCAAGCCGATACCCGTCTTCTTCGTCCACAGTTCCTTCATGTTCTGGAAGTAGTACGTGAGGAATGCTTCAGAATTGGCCTGGCTCGGGGTGTTCTTGTACATCATGATGTTGTTCGGGAAGTACAGGCCACCCGTCTTGCCGCTCGGGCTGGTGAGCGGGCTGCCGACGACGAGGTCGCTCGCGACGTCTCCGACTGCCCCAGCGGCAAGACCCGCGCCATCCCATCCGAAGCCGAACTTCTTCGCTTTCCACTGCGACTGTACGTTTGCACTCGTGTAGGTGGCACCCGCCGGATCGCTGTATCCGCTCTTTACGAGATCCAGGACGAAGTCCATGGCCTGGATATTCTCGGGAGTGACACAGTCCGGCTTCTTGTCTGCGTTGAAAAGTCCGCCGCCGTTGTTGATCATGAACGCCGTGAGGATGTGGCTGCCGGTGAAGTTTCCAGCACCGGAGCCGAGGCCGAAGCCGTAAACACCATTCTTCTTGAGCGCCGCACACACATTCCGGTAGGAGTCCCAGTTGGTTGGCGGCTGGACGCCCGCCTGCTCGAGCAGCGTCTTGTTGTACCAGGAGATGCGCACATCAAGGTTGTATGGCACTGCCGCGTAGCCCTTGTCGGTCTTCAACGTGTCGACGAGACCATCGAAGAAGTCATCGTAAATACCGTTCTTCTTCCAGCCGTCGATGAGGTTGTCGGCGTAGGCGATCTTGCCCTGTTCGGCGAATTGGAACGCCTGTGTTCCTCCGCCAGAGCTCACGGCCGGCCCCGTGTTGGAAGCCACAGCAGAGGAGAAGGTCTGGGTGAAGTTCGCCCATTGGATCTCCTGGTAAGTGGCCGCGCCCATTCCACTCTTCGGCGTATAGGCGACGGTGATCTTCTTATCGAGCGGGTTGAACTCTGTTCCACCCCAGGGCATGTTCCAGAACTTGATTGCCTGTGCGGAACTGCCCGAGCCGCCTCCCGTCGAACACGCTGCGAGCGCGGCGATTGCTGCCACGCCTCCCGCGACTCCTAAGAATCCCCGCCTCGAAAATGAAGATCCTGTGGATTGTGACGCCATGACAGTTTCCTTTCCAGCCGCCGTCGCCAGTGGCGGCGGCCATGATTCGTCTTTGGATGCATGTGTCGCTCTAAGAGTGAAAAGGTTTCGTGCTGCGACGGCATCAGTATCTATTGGTTCTCGGAGGTTGTCAACCAATGAGGCCAGCGAGTAGCGCGCGCCCAACGCCTCAGGACAGCCCCGTATGCCCAGTAGCATGAGCGCATGAGTCAGCAAAAGGTTTCGTCGACGCGCGCCACCCTTGCGGAGATTGCCCGTGATGCTTCCGTATCAATGTCAACGGTCTCGAAGGTGCTCAACGGCCGAGCGGGCGTCTCGGACTCCGTACGCGAGCGCATCGAAGAGCTGCTTCACTCTGCCGGATACAGCCGTCGTGGAAACGCGTACTCGCAGGGACGGCTCATCGAGCTCGTGTTCGAGAACATCGACAGTGAGTGGTCGCTGGAAATCATTCGCGGAGTCGACCGCGTCGCTCGTGAATACGGCCTCAGCGTCATTCTGACCGAGAGCGGAGAACACTATTCCCCGGCGCCCGATTGGATCGATGGCATCCTGCGACGACAGCCCGTTGGCGTCATCCTGATGTTTTCAAAGTTGTCTGTCGATCACAAAAGGCAGCTGGCGACGCGCAATATCCCGTTCGTGGTGGTCGACCCCGCCGGGGATCCTGATCCGGATGTTTCCTCGGTGGGCTCTGGTAACTGGTCAGGTGGGCTGGCAGCTACCCGGCACTTGATCGAGCTTGGGCATCGCAGAATCGCCATGGTCAGCGGCCCACTGGAGATGCTGTGCTCTCGGGCTCGGCTATCGGGATACCGCTCTGCACTTGACGAGGCCCACATCCCGTTCGACCCGACGCTCATCGACGCGGGGGAGTTCCATTATGAGGATGGCGTCGCAGCTGGCGCGAGACTTCTTGAGAGGGTGGATCGGCCGACGGCGATTTTCGCGGGCAACGATCTCCAGGCATTTGGGATTTACGAAGCCGCACGGGTGCTGGGGCTCGTCGTGCCGGATGACGTTTCGGTCGTCGGGTACGACGATGTTCCCAGCGCCAGTTGGGTTGGCCCCAAGCTGACGACGGTGCGCCAGCCGCTGATTGAGATGGCCGAGCAGGCGACGCGCCTGGTGCTCGCACTTCGTGACGATCCTCAGCGGAAGCTCGTTCGCATCGATCTGGCGACGAGTCTTGTGGTGCGGGCGAGCACGGCACCGCCCAGGGCCTGACTAACCTCGATCCATCACGATATATTTCTGTATGGTCAGAGAAAGCTTGCGCTCATCATCTCGTCCGGGATAGCGTGACGGCACACGTAAAACGACTGGCTCGGTGGATGCGGCCGAGCCGGCAGTTCCTGGATCGCCGTGGACAGTCACGACGGTGATAATTCTGAAATGAAGCAACAATGAGCGGCTATCGCTGTGGAATGGGGAGAACTCGGTGACTTCGGCACTGCCAACCGGGCGCAGGGCGCTCATCGTGCGGGGCGGGTGGGACGGGCACCAGCCCGTCGAGACGACCAACTCGATGATTCCGTTCCTCGAGAAAAACGGGTTCACGGTGCGCATCGAGGAGTCGCCGGCCGTCTACACGGATGCCGATTACCTCGCGACCGTCGACCTGATCCTGCAGATCAACACCATGGCATCCATCACCACGGACGAATTCGCTGGCCTCCAGACCGCGGTGCTCAACGGCACCGGGATGGGCGGCTGGCACGGGGGAATCGCGGACTCGTATCGCGACAATGCCGACTACCTCCACATGATCGGCGGTCAATTCGCCCACCATGCGGGCAAGGATCCGGCCACTCGTACCGGCGAACAGTCCGACAACTACATCCCCTATACGGTGCACATCACAGAACTGGGTCGCTCGCATCCGATCACCCGCGGGATCGAGGACTTCGATCTGGTGACCGAGCAGTACTGGGTGCTGAGCGACGAATACAACGACGTGCTGGCAACGACGACACAGTTCGTCCGCCCCTGGGATGCGTGGAATCGTCCCGTCACGGCCCCGGCAATCTGGACCAGGCAGTGGGGAAAGGGCCGAATCTTCGTCTCGGCTCCCGGGCACCGACTCGAGGTACTCGATAACCCGAATGTGCGCACGATCGTGGAGAGAGGCTTGCTATGGGCAGCGCGTTGAATATCGGAATCATCGGGGTAGGCACTATCAGCGCCCAGTACTTCGCGGAGTTTCCGAAGCTGGAGGGATTACACGTCGTGGCTGTCGCAGACATCAACGAGGCTCGCGCGGCCGAAGTGGCAGCGGAGCACGACGTCGATGTGCTCACCGTCGATGCGCTTCTCGCCGATCCGCGCATCGACGCGGTGCTGAACCTCACCATCCCCGTGGCGCACGTCGATATCGCAATGCGCGCGCTCCGGGCAGGCAAGCATGTGTACGGGGAGAAGCCGCTCGCGCTTGACCCCGATGAGGCGGCGCCGATGCTCGAATTCGCGCGCGAGCATGGGTTGCGGGTGGGCAGCGCACCGGACACCGTGCTCGGCACCGGCGTGCAGACAGCGCGCGCTCTGTTGGATTCCGGATCCGTCGGTGATCCCGTTGCCGCAGCAGTGCACTGGAGCTCACCGGGTCACGAGCTGTGGCATCCGGCGCCCCAGTTCTACTACCAGCCCGGTGGTGGGCCTCTCTTCGACATGGCACCGTATTACCTCACGACTCTTGTCACGCTGTTGGGCCCGGTGATTCGTGTGTCCGGCGTTGCGACGCGGTCGAACAGGGAGCGCTCTATCGCCACCGGAGACGAGGCGGGCAGCAGCGTCCCGGTGAACGTCGGAACGCATGTCAGCGCGATTCTCGAACACACGAACGGGGTGACATCCACTCTGACCGTGAGCTTCGAAGTGTGGGCCTCACGCGCTCCGCTCTTCGAGATCTATGGAACGAAAGGCACGATCGCGGTTCCCGATCCCAACCGGTTCTCCGACCCGGTAGAGGTCTGGACAGTGGACACGCCGGAGTGGACAAAGATGCCGATCTCCGCGGGCTACGCGGATGCCGGACGCGGCGTTGGACTGGCGGATTTGGCGCACGCGATCGAGACTGGTCGCCCGCACCGAGCGTCGGCGGAACTGGCGTTCCACGTGCTCGAAATTATGGATGCGGTGCTTCGTGCAGCCAGCGAGCACCGGGTGGTTGAACTCACCAGCACCGTCGCGCGCCCGGAGCCCGTGCCGTTCGGGGCAACGCCGAGCACGTGGTGAGTCCCGGGTGGCGCGGATGACGACGCCGCAGTCAGCGGCGCGCGGCGTACTGCTCGCGGATGACGGCACGAGTGTCGTGAGGCGGGCGCGCTGAGAATTCGAGCGGCCAGTCCGGCCGCGCATTGCTGAGCGCCCAGGCGGCTTGCACCGCGGCACCGAACGCGACGTACTCTGCCGGGGACGGCACCTCCACCGGGATGTCGAACACCTGGCCGGCGATCGCGGCGACTGCCTCGTTTTGTGCCGCGCCACCGATGAGCAAAATGCGTTTTGCCTCGACGCCCTGAGCGCGGATAGCGTCGAGTCCGTCGGCGAGCCCGCAGAGCATCCCCTCGATGGCGGCCCGTGCGAGGTTCGCCCTGGTGGCGGATGCGAGGGTGAGGCCGAAAAGGGTCGCCGTCGCGTCGGGCAGGTTCGGGGTTCGCTCCCCCTCGAAATAGGGTTGTAGCACCGCGCCGTCCGCGCCGGGTTGCGCTTCGAGGGCGAGTCTGCCAAGTTCCGCGTGATCGACACCGAGCAGCTGTGCGATGGAGTCGAGCACGCGCGCGGCGTTCAGGGTCGCGACGAGCGGGAGGAAGGCGCCGCTCGCATCCGCGAATCCAGCCACCGTGCCTGAGGCGTCGGAGGTGACGGTTTCGGTGACGGCGAAGACGGTGCCGCTCGTGCCGATCGACACGACGACGTCACCGCTGTGAGCGCCAAGCCCAAGCCCGGCAGCAGCGTTGTCGCCAGCTCCGACACCGATCACGAGCGCTCCAGCGGTTCGCGACTCGTTTGGCGCGAGGACCATCGGCAGAACGATGCCGCTCGCGTCCCGCCGCAGGGCGAGGGACAAAAGGGCACGGTCGTATTCGTTCGATCTCGAATCGAAATAGCCCGTACCGCTCGCGTCGGAACGATCCGTGATGAGCTCGGTGAGTACCGGGTTGTCGGGGCCGAATCCGCGCAACCGCCAGGTGAGCCAGTCGTGGGGGAGCGCGACCGCGGCGACCAGTGCCGCGTTATGGGGTTCGGCATCGGCGAGCCAGCGCAGCTTCGTGATCGTGAACGACGCCACCGGCACGGACCCGGTGCGCTCCGCGAACGACGCGGCGCCGACCTCGGTGACGAGCGCGGTGGCGGCGGCGGCCGAACGTGTGTCGTTCCAGAGCAGTGCCGGGCGGATCACGCGGCCCGCGGCATCCAGCACCACCATTCCGTGCTGCTGCCCGCCAAGGGAGATCGCGGCCACATCATCGAGTCCACCCGCGTCGGCGATCGCGCGGCGAAGTGCCTCCCACCACTGATCCGGTTCGATCTCTGTTCCGACCGGGTGCGAGGCGCGCCCGGTGCGCACGACAGCGCCCGTGTCGACGTCACAGATCACGATCTTGCAACTCTGGGTGGATGAATCGACCCCGGCGACGAGCGTCATCGGTTCTCCCTCTTCTGGTCACAACTCCGGCAATTCTTCGGGCGGATGTCCCCGCTCCGCATCAGCGATGCGATCAGCTACCCGTGTGGGCCATTGTGCAGGAGTTCCGCGGGCTTCTCAGCGCGCGCCGAGCAGATGTTCGAGGGCGAGCTGGTTGAGGCGCACGAAGCCGAAGCCCTTGCCGCCGAAATAGGAATCGGTGTCGAAGTCCTCGTACGCGCTGCGGTCGGCGAGCAGGTCGTTGTAGTTCTCGTCGGCATTCAGGGTTGGCTCGTTAATCTGCGCGACGCGGGACGCCGCGAGGGCCGCCTGCACCTCCGGGTCGGCCCGGAAGGCAGCCGCCCGCTCTTTGAGTAGCAGGTAGGTGCGCATGTTCGCAGCAGCCGAGTCCCAGACACCGGTGATGTCTTCGGTGCGCGAGGGCTTGTAGTCGAAGTGCCGCGGCCCGTCGTAGGACGGTCCGCCGTGTGCTCCACCGTTCTCGAGCAGGTCGACGAGCGCGAACGCATTAGCGAGGTCGCCGTGACCGAACACGAGGTCCTGG
>JANYIZ010000013.1 GCA_025408445.1 Frigoribacterium sp.
GATCATGCTCCAGGCCAACACCTTCGAGCGTCTCTGCCTCGGCCAGCTGCACGAGACGATCGGCCCGCGCGACGGCGAAGACCCGATCGACCACTACATCCAGGTACTCGCCGACAAGACCGGATCGCTCATTGCCGCCGCAGCGGAGATGGGCATAATGTTCGGCAATGCCCCGGAGGAATATCGCACCCCGGTGAAGGTTTTTGGCGAGAAGATCGGCGTCGCGTTCCAGCTGATCGACGACGTGATCGACTTGGCGGCCGGCGAGGAGGAGACAGGCAAAACCCCCGGAACCGACCTGCGGTCCGGGGTCGCTACTCTCCCGCTGCTGTACCTGCGCGATCTCGCGAAGACCGATGTGGATTCCGCCGACCTGCTTACCCGCCTCGAGCGCGACGTCAACGCGGCGCACTACTCGCCCGAAAATGACGATGAGGCGGAGCTCGCCAACGCGATCGCCGAGTTGCGCGGCCACGAGGTGACGCAGAAGACTCTGGACGAGGCACACCGATGGGCGCGGGAGGCCGTGGAAGCGCTCGTCCCGCTGCCAGCCGGCCCCGTGAAGAAGGCCCTCACCCGCTTTGCCGAGAGCGTCGTCGAACGCTCCAACTAACCGCAGCGCCATCCCGCGGGTCGAGACAGTCGAGATCTGCTGCAGACCAACAAGGAACCCATGACGAAACTGAGACTTGCCATTGTCGGTGCCGGTCCCGCAGGAATATATGCGGCCGACATCCTACTGAAGGCGGAGAAGAACTTCGAGGTGTCGATCGACCTGTTCGAGCAGCTTCCGGCTCCGTACGGACTGGTTCGCTACGGCGTCGCCCCCGACCATCCGCGGATCAAGGGAATTATCACGGCGCTGCGCGAAGTGCTCGACACCGGTCGTATTCGTCTCTTCGGTAACGTGCTCTACGGTCAAGACATCACCCTCGACGATCTCAAGGCCCACTACAACGCCGTGATTTTCTCCACCGGTGCGGTGCGCGATGCCGATCTGGACATCCCGGGGATCGATCTCGACGGCAGCTACGGTGCCGCCGAGTTCGTGAGCTGGTACGACGGGCATCCCGACGTGCCGCGCGGATGGCCGCTCGAGGCAAAGCAAGTGGCGGTGATCGGCAACGGCAACGTGGCCCTCGATGTGGCTCGCATTCTCGCGAAGCACGCGGACGACCTGCTGCCGACCGAGATCCCGGCCAACGTCTACGAGGCCCTCGCCGCCTCTCCAGTGACCGACGTCCACGTCTTCGGGCGCCGCGGACCAATGCAGGTGAAGTTCACACCGCTAGAGTTGCGCGAACTCGGCGAGTTGCGAGATGTGGACATGATCGTGCACGACGAGGACTTCGACTACGACGAGGCGTCGAAGGCCGCGATCGCGAGCAATAAGCAGGTGTTCGTGATCGATAAGGTGTTCACCGGGTGGCGCGCACGGGAGGCTGGCACCGCATCCCGACGGCTGCACCTGCATTTCCACGCGAACCCGGTGGCGGTCACCGGAGACGGGCGGGTGGAGGGATTCCGCTACGAACGCACTGCCCCCGACGGGCAGGGTGGAGTCGTCGGCACCGGCGAAGTCCGCGAACTGCCGGTTCAGGCCGTGTATCGCGCGGTCGGATACTTCGGGTCGCCCCTGCCGGGGATCCCCTTCGACGAGAGGCGCGGCATCATTCCCAACCGTGAAGGCCAGGTTTTGGATGATACGGACCACCCGGTGCCCGGTGTCTACGCCACGGGCTGGATCAAGCGCGGACCGGTTGGACTGATCGGACACACCAAGAGCGATGCGATGGAGACCATCAAGCATGTTGTGAACGACCAGGCGAATTGGTGGGCACCGTCGCATCCCGACGAGCAGTCCGTGGTCGACCTCCTTCAGGAGCGGGGAGTGGAATACACCGACCTCAGCGGCTGGCATCGTCTCGATGAGCACGAGAAAGCGCTGGGCGAACCAGTCGGCCGCCTGCGTATTAAGATCGTGCCTCGCGTCGAGATGGTCGCGGTGTCGCGCTCCGAGGCCTGATCCACCGCTGCACGGGACCAGTCAAGCCACGCGTTACTGAACTGCGGCGGTCAGCCGCGCGGTGTTGTCGAGCACTTTCGAGCGGAGGGGTCGGGTTAGCCAGTCGTCGAGCAGCAGTTCCGTGCTGTGCTCGCGATAGGTCTCCTCTATTTCACGCAGTTGGGCCACGATCTGACGACCGTGCACCATGATCGATATCTCGTAGTTGAGGGTGAACGAGCGCATGTCCATATTGCTTGACCCGATCACCGCCACCTCATCATCGATCGTGAAATGCTTCGCGTGCAGCACCGTCGGCGACGTGTACAACCAGATGCGCACGCCGGCTCGCAGCAGCGCCTCGTAGTAACTGCGCTGGGCGTGGAAGACCACGGGTTGGTCGGCCACGGCTGAGCAAAAGAGCTGCACGTCGAGCCCGCGGTAGGCGGCGTTGGTGATCGCGTAGAGCATCGAATCGTCTGGCACGAAATACGGACTCGTGATGATCACCCGGCGTCGTGCGTTGTACACGAGCGAGTCGAAAAGCCGAAGGTTGTTCTCGAGGTCAAACCCCGGCCCACTCGGCACCACCTGGGCATCGATCGCACCCACGATTTTCGCATCGGGAAAGCGGTCGGTCTCCCGCAGGAGCAACTCGTCGGTCTCGCTATACCAGTCCGTGACGAAAAGTGCGTTGATGCCGGCGACGACCGGTCCCTCGAATCGCACCATCAGGTCCTTCCACTGCAGGCCGCGACGGATGTTGCCGCGCTTGTTGTAGCTGCGATCGATCATGTTCTGCGATCCGGTGAACGCGACGGTGCGATCGATCACGAGCAGCTTGCGGTGGTTACGCAGGTCGGGACGCTGCCAGCGTCCGCGCCAGGGCTGCACCGGCAGCATCAGCTGCCACAGCGCTCCGATGCGCTTCAGCCGACGAATGGTGCGCAGGTAGCCGGGGGAGCGTATCGACGCGATGTGGTCGAGCAACACCCGCACGGTCACCCCTCGCGACACCGCGGCCTCGAGCGCATCGAAGAACGGCTTCGTTGTCTGGTCGTACGACAGGATGTAGAACTCCGCGTGCACGAATCGCTTCGCCTGGCCCACCGCCTCGGTCATTGCGGCGAGGGACCCGGCATAGTCGGTGTACAGCTTCGCCGTGTTGCCCCCGACCAGGGGCATCGAGCCCAGAGTGCGATTCTGTTCCACGATCGGTTCGAGCCACGACGGAAAGTCGATTTCCTTCTCCACCCGGTCCATTCCCTCGGTCGTCTCGAGGATGAAGGCGTTGATCTCGACCTGTTTCTCCCTCCGGCGCTTCGGCAACTTCGTGCTGCCGAAGAGCAGGAACAGGAGGATCCCGACGTACGGGATGAGGAAGATCGCGAGCAACCACGCCATAGCGGTTTGCGGCTTGCGGTTCTGTGGAACCACAATCACCGCGATCACCCGGATCGAAATGTCGACTACCAGAGCGATCGTGGCGAAGAGGGAGCTGGCGAAGAAATTGACGACGAACGAAATCATTGGGTCGCGTGGACAGCAGGCTCAGCGGAAGTTGACGAACTGAAGGTCGATATCGAGATCCGCGCCCTTGAGGATTGCCATCGTCGACTGCAAATCGTCGCGGCTTTTCGAGGTGACCCGAAGTTCGTCGCCCTGGATTTGCGCCTTCACGCTCTTGGGTCCCTCGTCGCGGATGAGTTTTGAGACCTTTTTCGCATCCTCACTCGAGATTCCGTTTTTCAGCGAAATGTCGATGCGGTACTCCTTTCCTGACGGATAGGGTTCCCCGGTATCGAGGCTGCGCAGCGAGATGCCTCGCTTGATGAACTTGGCCTCGAGCACTTCGAGCACTGCCTTAACGCGATCCTCCGATGAGGCCTTGAGCAGCAGCTTCTCGCCACTCCAATTCACCTCTGCGCCCACATTCTTGAAGTCGTATCGCTGCGCGATTTCCTTCTGTGCCTGATGGAGCGCGTTGTCGGCCTCCATTTTGTCGACCTTGCTCACGATGTCAAAAGTTGGGTCAGCCATTCCAGCAGTTTAACGGGCCGGTCAGGCGAAGATAGGATCCGATGTCGAATCTGCGAGTGGTCCTGATTTCCGCGGCCGGCGTACTGGCCACCGTTGCCGTGGTCGGGGCCATCGTGGCCTTCACGCTGCCGGGAGGGGTCGGACTACCGGGGCGTCCGGATGCCGAGAGCCCCTCGATCCCGCTCGCCCGGTTTGCGACGGCCGCGCCGGTCAGCGCAGCGCCAGATCCGGCCGGTCCCGCGCTCTCCGCCCTCGCCGACCCGGCCTGGGTCGTGGCCACCGCGAGGAAGACCGGTATTCCCCCGCGCGCGCTTGCTGCCTATGCCGGCGTCGCGATCTCGTTCGAGAGTCGCCCCTGTGGAATTGGTTGGAACACTCTCGCTGGCATCGGCGAGGTCGAATCCCGCCACGGCACCATCTTTGGAGGCAGAATCGCGGCCAATGGCTCTGCGATTCCGCCGATTTTCGGGATTCCGCTCAGCGGGGGTGCGGTGGCAAACATCCCCGACTCCGACAAGGGGGCGATCGACGGCGACGCAACGATCGACCGTGCGGTGGGTCCGATGCAGCTCATCCCCGAAACTTGGCGCAACTGGCATGCGGACGGCAACGCCGACGGGGTGCAGGATCCACAGAACATCGACGACGCAACTCTCGCTGCGGCGAGCTACCTATGCCGCGCGGGAGGAAAGGCCCTCGATACCGAGAGCGGCTGGCGCAAGGCAGTGCTCGCTTATAACGGGTCGAATCGGTACCTCGCTGACGTGATTCGATATTCCACCGGCTACGCGAGGGACGTCGACCCTGTGCAGTAACAGGCGGCGAAGTAACAGGCGGTGCACTAACAGGCGGTCAAATGCGGCATCCGCAACCTCCTGGATGCCAGCCACGGCGCCTGCCCATCGCACCTGTCGTGCGACCAACTGAAACCTATTACCTCGGTCGTCGCTTACCCGATTTCGCGGAGGCCGTTCACCCTGTATCCTTACGATGCACCGTTGACCTATGGTTGGCGGGCATGGCAAGTTACCCAAGTGGCCAAAGGGATCTGACTGTAAATCAGCCGTCTACGACTTCGTGAGTTCGAATCTCGCACTTGCCACCATTACCAGCGCGAACACCGGCCCGCCTCGACACGAGACGGGCCTTTCGCGTTTAAGCACCAGGGGAGATTTGTGCGGTAAGGGTGGGGCTTTTTTCGCGGGCACGCCGATTCGAGCCGGAGCGGCAATCGAAATTTCATCGGCACTGGATAGGCGCTGGTGGTTACCGGATTTTCGTATCTCGCCGCGACTTTTCAATGGCTGCTCCGCGAACGCTGAAGACAAATTCAGACTCTCGTGAACCACGGGTGTGGCCACCTCACGGACCCGACGTAATTGCCGTTTGGCACAGAGTGTCGTAGCCTTTACCCGTTCGTTATAATTTCCACGGGCTTCGGCCCGGGGATTTGCGGCATAGACCACGTCATTATCTGACATGCCAATTCCAGACCCACAGACGTACTCGAGTTCTCCATCTCGCTGTATTCGTTGTTGGAGGACCACCAGCTGTGATCGTTTTTTGTTTGACGCCCGCTCGGCCGACGAAGTCGGAGAATCGCTAGCGTGGCGGATTTCAGCTGGAATCTCGACTCAGCAGATGTCGCGGGCCACGCGGGCGCCACTCCCGACGCAGTACCGTTCATTTCGCGTCGCAACCTGAGGGCACAAGAGAACGCAGCACCGGCGTCCCGGGCACGAAAGGCCAGGGTTCCGCGGCGCTTGACGTCGGCGAGACCGACACCGGTGCGAGCCGCTCGGGTGAAGTCGGTTCCGGCAACGTCCGCACGGTCATCCACTCCCCGACGCGCGAAGGTAATCCGCAAATTCGTCACCTTCGGAGCGATGTTCGGGGCGGGTGCACTGCTCGTGGCGACCTCGCTGCCAGCGGTGGCTCTCCCCGGTAACTCGGCGAGTGCTTCAAGCGCGCAGTTCCCGACGCAGGCGAGCTCGGAGGTGCAGGGACTCGCTGTCGCCGGCACCGCCCTCGATGCGGCGACGACGCGGGATTCCTACACGGTCGTCAACACCATCCAGCCGTCCCGTATGCAGCTCGGCAGTCAGAACTTCGAGTACACGAACGATGTGAACGGCACAATCCAGTGGCCCTTCCCCGCCCCGGTGCCAATCAGCTCCGGGTTTGGCGGGCGCGTGTCACCGTGCTCTGGATGCTCATCCTTCCATGAGGGGGTTGACTTCGTTCCTGGCTCTGGCACGCCCATCGGCGCGGTTGCGAACGGCACGGTTACCTTTGCCGCGTACGACTCGAGCTTTGGCTATCACGTGATCGTCGACCACAACATCAATGGCCAGAAGGTGCAGAGCCTCTACGCCCACATGCTTGCGGGATCGATAAAGGTCGTAGTTGGCCAGCAGGTCACGGTGACCCAGGAAATCGGGCAGGTCGGCAGCACCGGGCATTCCACCGGAGCGCATCTTCACCTCGAAATCCACCTCGATGGAACACCGGTCGACCCCTTCGCCTGGCTCAAGGCGAACGCGAACTGAAATCCGCCCCCGCATGCGGGGTGGTCTTCCGTGGTCTTTTTGGCTACTGTTAGCGAACTCGTTACTTACGCATGGAGCCAGCGGCGTCGCGAGCCCAAAGGACGTTTGTGGCCGTACCAGTCCACTGGTACCGCGCAGCGTCGCAAGGAGCACCTGTCATGTCGACTGCAGTCGCAAGCCTGTCCTGTGCATGTGGGAGCGCTCCACTGGGAGTGCCGTTCGCTGGCT
The DNA here is from genome assembly GCA_025408445.1 of Frigoribacterium sp. GTDB lineage: Bacteria > Actinomycetota > Actinomycetes > Actinomycetales > Microbacteriaceae > Lacisediminihabitans. Next base: position 6,823 of record JANYIZ010000013.1, read on the forward strand.
CGGGAGGCCTGTGACCGACGACATCGGGCTGCCCTCGGCGCGAAGCCGCCGAGAGTTGGCAGAACGCCGCGCCTCCGCACCTCGTCTTCGCACCCGCCGAGCCCGAACAGTGGCGGTCGCGATTCGCCCCGCAGCACCGCTGCGACGCAATAGATTCAGACGCGTTCTGCGCAAGCTGATGACCGTCGGAGCGATGGCCGGTGCCGGTGCACTGCTCATCTCCACGTCGCTGCCGGCCAGCGCGTTCCTCAACTCATCGGGCGTGTCCAGTGCCTCCGCGACCACCACATCAGCAAGCGCGGGGGTGCCAGTGCAAAACCTGAGGGTTGATGCCAACGCCGCAGTCGCCGCACCCCCTCGCGACGCCTACACGGTCGTCTCCCTCGTGCAGCAGATCGCTACGAAATACGCGTCGGCGGCGCGCAGTACTGCCTACACGAACGATCCGAACGGCACGATCCAGTGGCCCTTCCCCGTGCCGGTGCCGATCGCCTCCGGCTTCGGGCCCCGCCAGGTTGAAGGGTGCGGATTCTGCTCAACCTTCCACGAAGGTGTCGATTTCACTCCGGGCTCTGGCGTCCCCATCCAGGCCATCGCCAACGGCGTCGTGAGCAAGGTCGAATTCGACGGCGGCGGTCTCGGCAACAACGTGACAATCGACCACAACATCAACGGCCAGAAGGTGCAGAGCATCTATGGCCACATGCTTGCCGGGTCGGTGCGCATGGTCGTCGGCCAGATGGTGAAGGTGACCGACCAAGTGGGCCGGGTGGGCAGCAGCGGCGCCTCTACGGGCGCTCACCTCCACCTCGAGATCCACCTCAACAACACACCCGTTGATCCGTTCGCATGGCTCAAGGCCAACGCGAACTAACATTCAGGAGCGCAACCACACCGCAGTGTCACTCGGAAGCTGCCGCGCGTCGAACTCCTCGGAGGCCACAATGACCTCGCCAGCGGGCAACTCCACCGCGGCATCGCCGGTGTTGGCGATCACCGTGACGGAGCCGTTGCGGAAGGCGACCACGGCAACCGGGTAGCCGTCGAGCCACTCGATATCGCCGAGTCCGAGATTTGCGCGCGACCGTGCTGCCAGCAGGGTGCGATAGAGCTCGAGGGTCGAGCCGGGCAGGCCGCGCTGCGCGTCGCGAGCGTAGGGCGCCCAGTCCTCCGGCTGCGGGAGCCAGCTTTTGCCACTCGAGCCGAACCCGTAGGCCGGCGCGTCCGCCTCCCAGGGGATCGGCACTCGGCATCCATCGCGCCCGTAGCGCTCGCCGCTGGTTCGGAACCAGGTGGGGTCTTGGCGTGCCTCGTCGGGGAGATCGATAACTTCGGGAAGGCCCAGCTCTTCGCCCTGGTAGATGTAGGCGCTGCCCGGCAGTGCGAGCATGAGCGTGGTCGCCGCGCGCGCACGGCGCAGTCCGAGAGAACGTACCGGCTGACCGGGGGATCGCGGCCCAATACCGTGCCCCTGTGGGTTCTCGGCCGTGACCGCGAGGCGCGAGGCGTGACGGACCACATCGTGGTTGGAGAGCACCCAGGTGCTCGGTGCGCCGACGCCGGTGAAGGCGGCAAGCGAAGCGTTAATGGTCGCCCGCATGGACGGGCCACTCCAGGGCGTCTCGAGGTAGGAAAAGTTGAATGCCTGCTGCATCTCGTCGGGGCGTACCCAGTGCGCGAGCTTGTCGAGTGGCTCGACCCAGGCCTCGGCGCAGAGCACGCGATCGCCCTCGTATTCCTCCAGCACGCAGTGCCAGTCGCGGTAGATCTCGTGCACGCCTTCTTGCGCCCAGTACGGTGGTGTGGTTTCGCCCCTTCCGAGATGGGCGTCGATTTCTGGCTCAAGCCCCAGGCTGCCGCTTCCGCCCATACTGCCGCCGCCGGCCGATGGCGTGTAATCGGGAAGGCCGGCCGCCTTGATTAGCCCGTGCGCGACATCCACTCGGAAGCCGTCGACGCCGCGGTCAAGCCAAAAGCGCAGGATGTGGCGGAACTGGTCGCGTACCCACGGGTTCTGCCAGTCGAGGTCGGGCTGCGAGGCGTCGAAGAGGTGAAGGTACCACTGGCCAGGGGTGCCATCGGCTTTGGTGAGGCGGCTCCAGGCCGGTCCGCCGAAGACGGATTCCCAGTTGTTGGGTGGCAGCTCGCCGTCGACGCCCGCGCCGTCACGGAACAGGTAGCGCCCTCGTTCGGGGCTTCCCTCCGGCGAGGCGAGCGCGGATTGGAACCACGCGTGATGGTCTGAGGAGTGGTTGGGTACCAGGTCCACGATGAGCTTGAGCCCGAGTTCGTGCACGCGCTTCTCGAGCGCGTCGAAGTCGGCGAGGGTTCCGAAGATCGGGTCGACGTCGCAATAGTCGGCCACGTCGTATCCCGCGTCTTTCTGTGGCGACGTATAAAAGGGCGAGAGCCAGATCGCATCCACCCCGAGTTCCACTAGCGCGGGAAGGCGCTCGGTGACTCCGACGAGGTCGCCAAGGCCGTCGTCTCCCATGCCGTCGGCGAAGGAGCGAGGGTAAATCTGGTAGATCACCGCGGAGCGCCACCACTGAATTCCGGCGGCGCTGGAAAGGGTGACGGACTCGGTTGAGGGCACGGAGGATCCCTGCAGAATGTCGAGGCTCATGCGAAAACCCTATTGCATCCCCGCCAGACGGGAAGCGCTTCCACTGCTGGCATAATTCGGATGCGACGGTGTTTCTGCAGTTTCTCCACTGACCTGCCGGGCCCAACGGCCCTTTCGCGTCGCACAAAAAAGGATCATCATGGGCATCGTGCACGAGCCGCATCACGACGGTTCTCCCCTCTACGTCTCCGACGCCACGCCCCGACTTGGCGATCGCGTGCGCGTGCGTGTGCGGATCCCGTCGGCTTTCGGTCCGGTCGATGTCGTACGCACGCGCTCCAATCCCAATCACGAACCGCGGTTCACGATGGCATCCCCCGTGGCGATAGTCGAGGGCTGGGAGTGGTGGGAAGCGGAGATCGAGGTGGAGAACCTGACCCACGGCTACCGCTTTCTCTTCACACTCGGCGACGGGTCCAACTGTTGGCTCAACGCCACGGGTCTTCACACGATCGAGACTCTTGACTCGGAGGACTTCAAGATCCTCGCCCACCCTGCGCCGCCGGAGTGGGCGAAGGCCAGCGTGATGTACTAGGTGTTCCCTGACCGGTTCGCCCGATCTGCGGATGCCGCGGGGCGCGAACTGCCGGCCTGGGCAGAGCAGGCGCAGTGGAGCGATCCGGTGACGCACGTCGGGCCGCACACGTCGACCCAGTTTTACGGTAGCGATCTGAAGGGCATTGAGCAGCACCTCGATCACCTCGAGCGCCTCGGCGTCACCATGCCCTATCTCACCCCGGTCTTCCCCGCGCGGTCCAATCACCGCTACGACGCGCTCTCCTTCGATGAGGTCGATCCCCTTCTCGGCGGGGATGCGGCGCTTATTGCCCTGGTGCATTCGGCGCACGCTCGCGGTCTCCGGGTGATCGGCGACCTCACCTCGAATCACAGTGGCGACGCGCACGAATGGTTCGAGGCATCCCACCTCAGGCCCGGTACGCCAGAGAGCGCCTTCTACTACTGGCTGGATGCCGAGCAGCGCGACTACGCGTCGTGGCTGGGCGTGCCGAGCCTTCCCAAGTTCAATTGGAACTCGCCCGGACTGCGGGCTCGGTTCATCGAGGGACCGGACTCCATCGTGGCGAAGTGGCTGGCACCTCCCTATTCGCTCGACGGCTGGCGCATCGACGTCGCGAACATGACGGGACGCCATCTGACCGACGATCTCAATGCCGAAGTACGGGGCATCATCCGGCGCACAATGATCGAGATCAACCCCGACACGATCCTGCTCGGTGAATCGACCAACGATGCGACGAGCGATTTTCAGGGCGACGCATGGCACGGCGCGATGACCTACGCCAACTTCACCCGACCGGTGTGGGGCTGGCTGTCGGCCCAGGAGCGCGAATCGTCGTACTTCGGTTTGCCGTTCGGCAGGATTCCGTCCTACTCCGGTGAGCAGGTCCTCGCGGCGCATCGCCAGTTTGCGCACGGCTTTCCCTGGCGTGTGCAGCTGAGCACGATGAACGCTCTCGACACGCATGACACCCCGCGCTTTCTCACGCACGCGATCGACGGCGCCCAGCCGGTGGCTGTCGGGCTGTCAATGACGATGCCGGGCATCCCCGTGGTCTTCGCCGGCGACGAGTTCGGCCTGGTCGGTGACGACGGTGAGCACTCACGAACGCCCATACCGTGGGACCAGGTGGATGCCGCGGCCCCCACGATCGATCTCTACTCCGATCTCATCCACCTGCGCACCGGACATCCGGCACTCAACGGTGGTGGTATGCGCTGGCTGCATGTCGGGCGAGAGGTGCTCGTTTTCATCCGAGAGATAGCCAAGGAGTCGGTCCTCGTGATCGCCGCCCGGGGCGCCTACGATGTGTCGCTTCCCGCGCATGCCTTCGCCGGGATGCCGCGGCCGCTCTACGGGCACGCGACGGCCGAGCGCGGCGGCGCCGGCATCCGCCTGTCTGGAAGTGGTCCGTCGTTCAGCGCGTTCGCGCTGCCTGGCCTCGCGCTGCCCGACTTCTCTGCGACGGGACCGGTGCTCGAAGTCGAGCCGGAACGTTCACTCCGGCGTACGAAAGGGGTGGCGCGCGGATGCTAGTCTCTTACGGTGCCAGACGGCGCCGTGCTGTTCGCAGCGCCGTGCAACCGACGTGGTTCGATAGACGCAATTGGTGTGATTGACATTTCACGCCCCCTTAGCTCATTGGTAGAGCACTTCCTTGGTAAGGAAGAGGTAGTGGGTCCGATTCCCACAGGGGGCTCGCGCAGCCCCTCGTCGGGCCGCGTCCCGGCGGGGTAGCTCAGGTGGTTAGAGCACACGGCTCATAATCGTGGTGTCGCGGGTTCAAGTCCCGCTCCCGCTACATCATTTCCGTGAGGAATCAGCCTTGCCGCGGGCAGGCAACCTGTCGACGTCATCCTCGCGCTCGCTTGTACTGACCGGTCAAGTTGGGCGCCGCCGCCGGAGCAGCCGACGCTGATTGCACTTGGGCGCTGACGGAGACGCGGGCCTATTCGGTGGGTTTGATGGCGACGCGTCCGCTGCCTGTGCGGGCAAGGTAGAGGCGGGCACCGGTGCGGGCGATGAACTCGTCGACGGCCTCGCGGGAGCCTTGCCACCAGCCGTAGTCGTCGAGCAGGAGAACACCGCCCGGAATAAGCCGGTCATACAGGTGCGCCAGCTCGTGTGCGGTCGATTCGTACCAATCCGTGTCAAGCCGAAGTATGGCAATGCGTTCGGGTGCCATGCCGGGGATGGTCTGCTCGACCGGTCCCTTGACGAAATGCAGCTTCTCTTGCGGGTAGGGGACCTGACGGAAGCCTTCCTGCACATCCTCGAGGGAGGCATACGCCCATACGCGGGATGTCTTGTCGGAAGAGGCCAACAGCTCGGCCGCGGGTCGACCGTCGGTCCGCCGGTCCCGCGGACCGGGCGCGGGCATGCCCTCGTACGTGTCGAACAGGTAAAGGTCGCGGTCGTGTGCGCCCGCAGCGTCGAGCGCCCGGGCAATCGCGTGCATGCTCCCGCCGCGCCACACGCCGCATTCCACGACCGCCCCTGGGATGTTGTGCCGGGTGACGTAGCGGGCTGCCATGATCACCGCGTACAGCTTCTCGAAGCTCGTCATCGTGTACGGCCGCACCAGGCCGATGATCGCCGCGGCTTCCTCATCGATATCCTGCGGAATCTTCGCCGCAGAGGTCCCGCCGCCTGTGCGCGGGCGGGCACGCCGTACTTCGTATCCGGTCAGTTGGGAAAGGGCAGCATTGAGACGTTTGTGCACCGACATAATCCACAAAGTACCTTACCGGGGGCGAGATGAGTGATTCCGGGGGTGTTGGTGCGCCTTCGTGAGGGGAGGGTGTCCAGGATGTGGTCGCAACGATCGATCGGGGCGTGGAGGCGCTGCTGGACGCCGGCCTCGACACTCCGGCCACCGTACTTTAGGTGAGAACGGACGACTTCACCCTGGAATGACGGTGGCTGCGGCACGCCCGCCAGCACTATGCCGGGCCGTTCCCGTTTCGACCCGGCCGATGGCGCCGATCACCAGCTTGGCCCCGACACTGCCTTCGGGGCACACTGCCTTCGCTTCGGCTCCCCTTATGCCGCTGCAGCCAGGATGATCGCCTGTTCGCCAGCAACCCAGGCGAGCATCGCGCATTTGACTCGCGCCGCATATCGGGACACCCCACCGAGGGCGACAGCATCGCCGAGCAGTTCTTCATCGGGCTCGATCGTGCCACGTGACCGCATCGCGACGCGGAAGAGCTCGATGCGGGCCGCGAGATCGGCCGGTGTCAGACCCGGCGCGAGATCGGAGAAGAGCGAAGCGGAGGCCTGGGAGATAGCGCAGCCATGACCCTCCCACCGAATGGCGCGGATGCGATCCGTTCCAGGCTCCAAGTGCAGTTGCAGAGTGATCTCGTCACCGCAGGTGGGATTGATCTGGTGCGATTCAGCGGCCGCGTGATCTTCAAGGCCGCGACCGTGCGGGCGGCGCGACAGGTCGAGAATCACTTCCTGGTAGAGGGATTCCATCGCAGAACTCACGCGTTCACACCGAAGAACTTTGTCGCATCGGCGAGCGCATTGAGAAAATCGTCAATCTCGTTTTCAGTGGTGTAGAGGTAGCCGCTTGCCCTTGTTGACGAGGTGACACCCAACCTGCGATGGAGGGGTTGAGTGCAGTGATGGCCGACACGAACCGCGATCGATCGGTCGTCGAGGAACTGGCCGATGTCGTGGGAGTGAACACCCTCGACGTCAAAGCTTGCCAAGCCGACTCGAGCCTGCCCGATACCCGGGCCGAGGACGGTCACCCCCGGTATCTCGTTCAGCCCGACAACAAGATGCTGCCCGAGAGTCGCTTCGTGCTGGGCGATGCGGTCGATTCCGATGTGGTCGAGGTAGTCGACGGCGCTCGCCAGCGCTATCGCCTGCGAAACGCGTTGGGTACCGGCCTCGAACCGATGCGGGGATGGCAGATATTCTGCGCTGTCCATAGTGACGGTGGTGATCATCGATCCTCCGGTGAGGAATGGCGGCAATGCATTGAGCAGTTCGCTGCGGCCGAATAGCACGCCGATGCCGGTTGGACCGAGCATCTTATGCCCGGAGAATGCTGCGAAGTCAACATCCAGGGCGGCAAGATCGAGCGGAAGATGCGGCGCAGACTGGCATGCGTCGAGAACGGTAAGAGCGCCGACCGAGCGCGCCAGAGCGACCAGTTCCTGCACGGGGTTGATGACGCCGAGCACGTTGGAGACATGTGTGAAGGCAAGGATTCGCGTGCGCGAGGTGATGAGGCGGGCCGCCTCGTCCATTCGCAGCGTGCCATCTGCGGAAATGGGAATGAAGCGCAACACCGCTCCGGTTCTTGCCGCGAGTTCCTGCCACGGCACCAGATTGGCGTGGTGCTCCATTTCGGTGACGACGATCTCGTCGCCGGATGCGAGGCGAAATCGCTCCGCTGCCGGTCCACCGCGGCCAGCGGTCGCGTTACCGATCGCATAGGCGACCAGATTCAGTGCCTCGGTGGCATTGGAGGTCCAGACGATCTCGTCTTCACGCGCACCGACAAAACGAGCGACCGTGGCTCGCGCATCCTCGAAACGCTCGGTCGCGAGCGCAGCCAGTGTGTGGGCTCCGCGATGGACCGCCGCATTCTCGCGCTCGTAATATTCGCGTTCGACCTCGATGACGGAGCGAGGTTTCTGGGATGTCGCGCCGGAGTCGAGGTAGACGAGGGGGCGCCCATTCACCTCCCGATGAAGGATAGGGAAATCGGCCCGGAGGGCAGCGATCTCCGAAGAGGTTAGTGTGCGTGGTGATGTTAGCGCGGGGAAGGTTGGCATGATGACGGCCTCAAATTTCTGTACCGTTCCATGCTAACCGCGTGCTGTCGAGCGAATTCAAATGTGAGCTTTTTGCCCCGTCGAAGTATTTCTTCGGATGGCCGGGGGTATTCAGCCGGGCATTGCGAAACTTCCTCTCCGTTGTCGCAGAGCACGCGACGGATGCTCGCGTCGACGCCTATCGAGTGCCGGAGCTCGAGAAGGGGCTACGCAGTGGTGCCGTGAATGTCACGCCCGATGTGATGGGTCTCACTGGTCATTCGAAGCCGCCCCGACAAACACCACACCGTCCGCGATGGCCTCCTCAAGGGAAAAGAACTTCACCCGTAGGTGCGCAGCGGCGAAGCTCGACATCGTGGGGTCGTCGCCTTCGCGTTCCGTACCGTGACGACGGCCGCCGCTGTAGTCACTGGTCGCTGTTAGGCACGGGACTACATCGTCACGAATCGGTGGATGCTTGGCCGTGCGACGCGCGCTCCCGGGGCATTCGCGAAGTTCGGTGGCGCGAGTATCGAGTTTGCGAATCTCACTCGAAACAGAACTCGTGTGAGTCAGCCACGATCGAATTCCGCTCTGACTCTTTCGAGGAGGACCGGTCGCTTCGGACGGGGCCTGAGGGTCTGATCAGAACGGTTTCGAATGACCAGCGAGACCCATCTCATAGGTAAAACCTATGTAAATAGAAGCAAACCGACTGGTTGTTCGTTATCGGAGGCGACCCTAGGCTCTGGCTAACCCTCTCCCGATGGGGAGAGTCATGGTGGACACATCTTGGAATTGTGGCAGGGACCGGAGGCGGCCGAGCTGCCCCTGCGTCTCATTCACAGATCTGCGACCGTCTTGCGGTCAATCCTGAGAGGAAGATTTTGACTCATCTACTGGAAGCCCGGGGTCTCGTCAAGAACTACGGTCACGTCGAAGTGCTGCGAGGCACGGACTTTGTAGTCGATGCAGGCCAGGTCGTGGCCCTCATAGGCGACAACGGTGCCGGCAAGAGCACACTGGTCAAAATCCTCTCGGGAGTGATTCAACCCGACGGCGGCGAAATTCTGCTGAACGGCAATCCGGTCGTTTTTAAGTCTCCGATCCACGCCCGCAAGTTCGGCATCGAGACGGTTTACCAGGATCTAGCCCTCGCACCGGACCTCGGTCCAGCCGAAAATGCCTACATCGGTCGTGAATTGCTCAGGCCTGGCTTCCTCGGCAAGCTTGGTGTTCTCGATAAGGCGCGCATGCTGCGGGAAGCGGCGGAGACCTTCACCTCGTTGGGGACCGACGTGAAAGACCTCGATGCGCCGGTCGCAGCCCTTTCGGGTGGCCAACGACAGAGCGTCGCCATCTGCCGCGCGGTCATGTGGGCAAAGGGTCTCGTATTCATGGATGAACCGACGGCTGCTCTCGGCGTGCGACAGACGCGGCGAGTTCTCGACCTCATCCGGCGGGTCGCCGACAGCGGCATCGCCGTCGTACTCATCAGCCACAACATGCCTGAAGTCATGGAGGTCGCCGACAGTATCCAGGTGCTGCGTCTCGGTAAGACCGCAGCCCATTTCACGGCAGAAGACGCGGACCTCGACAAACTGGTCGGCGCCATGACCGGTTCGATTGAGGTAATCGCATGAGCAATATCGATGAACTAAAGACGGCATCGACCGATGCCACCGCCCCAACCGCGTCGAGCACCGCGACTCCGCTCGATACGGTTGGCGCCACGATGTCGCCCCGGTCGAGAACCATCCGGCGGATGACGTCGTCGTCTCCGTTTTATATGTCGATTGTGCTGTTGGTGCTCATCGCCGTGTTCAGCATCGTCGCCCCCGGAGCGTTTCCCTCCATCGCGAATGCACGCAATATCATCACTGACGCCTCGACCCTGATGGTGATGGCTGTCGGGATGACGTTTGTGATGGTCGCCGCAGGCTTCGACCTGTCGATCGGCTCTGTGCTCGTCTTCGGCGGGGTGTGCGGCTCAATGGCGATGACCTGGATGGGAACCGACAACATCGGTACCGTACTGGTCGGCTTGCTCGTCTCGATGCTCGGCGGACTGGCCTGGGGCCTGTTCAACGGTTTCGTCATCACCCGGCTACGGGTTCCGGCGCTCATCGCGACACTGGGCTCGCTTGGGGCGGCTTTGGGCGTCGCACAGATCTTCACCAATGGAAACGACGTCCGGGACGTCCCGCTCACGCTCATCCATATCTCGACGGCGAGCTTTCTCGGACTTAGCTACCTCTTCTGGGTGGCGCTCGTAGTGGTGATTATCGGAGCCCTGGTGTTGCGAACGACGAAGTTTGGACGGCATACCTACATTGTGGGATCGAACGAGGAAGCGGCCCGCCGCGCCGGGATCAATGTGCGTCGCCAACTGATGATGCTTTACGCCATCAGTGGCACGCTCGCCGGGCTTGCCGGCATGATGTCCCTCACCCGATTCGCGACCACCACGATCGGTGGACACTCGCAGGACGCACTCACTGTCATCACCGGTGTCGTGCTCGGTGGCACGAGCCTCTACGGGGGTATCGGCACGATCCTCGGAACCGTTATCGGCATCTTCATTCCGGCCGTGCTGCAAAACGGCTTCGTCGTGATGAATATCCAACCGTTCTGGCAGCAGGTGGCAATCGGTCTGATTCTGATCGGCGCCGTCTTCATCGACCAGCTCAAGCGACGCGCCCGCGATCGCGCATGACCCATCACCAAGAGAACGAGAGTGTGAAACATATGAACCGACGCATCAAAATCGGATCGACAGTAGCCGCGGGGCTGCTCATCATCTCTGCAGTCGCAGGATGCTCCAGCACGTCGACCGGCACAGCAGCCGGCACGTCGGGCAAGATCGGCAAAATCGTTTACATCCCTGGTCTGACCGGCAACCCCTTCTATTCCACGGTGAGCTGCGGAGCATCCGGAGCAGCCAAGAAAGCCGGAGTCGACTTCGCCACCCAGGGTTCGGCGACGTTCGACGTGGCTAAGCAGACCGAAATCGTGAACGCTGTCGTCGCAAGCAAGCCCGGTGCGATCATGATCTCCATCACCGATCCCAAGGCCATGATCATCCCGCTCACCAAAGCGAAGGAAGCAGGGATCCCGGTCATCGGGATCGACGGCGACCTCGAAGACGAATCGGTCATGGTCAGCAACATTCAGGCTGACGGCATCGCGGGTGGCGAGCTGGCTGGCGACGCTCTCGCCAAGCTCGTCGGGGAGAAGGGCTCGGTGATGACGATCGACAACGCGACGGGCTCGCTCGTGTCGAAGGCTCGCACCGATGGCTTTGCAAAGGCCATCTCGAAATATCCGAATATGAAATTCCTCGGAATCCAGTACTCGGCGAATGACACCGCCAAGGCCGCATCGTTCGCCTCGACCGTCTCGACGACCAACCCGGATCTCGTCGGAATTTTCTCGGCCGAGACGAACAACACCGAGGGTGCAATCACCGGTCTTCGTGAGGCGGGCAAGACCGGAAAGGTCAAGCTGGTCGGCTACGACACCTCCGACCCGATCATTGCCGCGCTGGCGAATAAGACGCTCGACGGCACCGTCGTACAGAATCCGCGCGGCGAGGGTGCGCTCGGTGTTACCTCAGCTATCGCCGCCATGAAAGGCGAAAAGGTCAAGCGCCAGCAGTCGGCTGCCCAGGTTTTCGCCACCCCCGAGAACTACACCACTGACAATGTCAAGCAGTATATTTACGACGCAAACTGCTCCGCCTAGTCCAACGTGACAGGATTCACAGAATCGGTGGGGGCGCCTCAGAGCACCCCCACCGAGGTACCCCAACCAGGAGTAAAAATGTCCGCCGAAGACCCCCAGCCGTTTGCCTCACCGATCATCGGTGCCTTTCTTACGGACGGCCCGTCAGGTCGCGCAATGCCGACCGACTACTCGATCGCCGTGCGCCCCGCCACAGGAACGGACACCGAACGCGCCGGCCGGGAGCGCGGGGCGCGCCGTCAGTCTCTCAACGGTTTCGAAGACACCTATGTCGACATCATCGACTACATCATCAGGGTCACTCATCGCATCTGGGAGGACCAGGACGTGGGCTACATCTACGACACTTACGCTCCGGGCTGCTTCGTCTACGACGACAGCGGAGCACATTACGGAGTCGAGCGCGTCGTCGAGGGCACGGTGCAGGGTATACATGCCTTTCCCGACACCCGCTCGTACGCCGACGAGGTCATCTGGGCGGGTAATGACGAGCAGGGATTCGTTACTTCGCACCGCTACATCACAACGGGCCACCACCTTGCACCCTGGCGCTGGGGACCGGCAACCGGTCGGAGGGTGGACATGTGGGGCATCGCCAACTGCGTCATCCGCGACAATGAGATCTTCGAAGAGTGGGTGCTCTACAACATGGTGTCGAAGTTCACCCAACTGGGTATCGACCCGGCCTGGGCGGCGCGCCAGTATGGCAACGAACTCATCGAGTCCAAGGTGCAATGTCACCAGCCCGAGGTTCAGCGCCTCGCGGGCGGTCGGCTCCCCGAGTATTTCCCGGTCGCGGCAGACTCCTCGGTGTTCGACGTCGAGAACTTCGTGCGTGGGCTATTTCATAACGTATACAACCGACGGGACTTCTCTGCGGTCGACCGCGCTTATGCGCAGTCAGTGCGATGGAAGGGCGCCTCGAATCGCTCCGGCTACGGACGCCAGGACGTCAAAGCCATGGCTCGTTCCCTTCTGGCTACCTTCCCCGACCTGGGGATGCAGGTCGACGAGGTCTACTGGATGGGCAACGAGACCGAAGGCTTTCGCGCCTCCGTGCGATGGACCGCGACCGGCACGCATCGGGGCTACGGACTCTACGGCGCCCCCAGCAATCGTCGGGTTCATATCTGGGGGATTAACCAGCTTTACATCGCTGGTGGCCGGATCACCGAGGACTGGATGATGTTCAACGAATTCGACGTGATGGCGCAGATCCTCAGCGAAGAGCCTCGGCCGCTCGTCGGCTGAATACGCCCTACCCCTGCCGGAAAAGCCGGCGCGTTTCGACGAAGGAGTCAACAACCATGATCAACAATCTCAAAAATGCGCCCGGAACCGGGAAACTCGCCGCCGGTCGGACTGACGTCGCTGAGGTCGTCAGCGGCATCCTTACGGATGTCCGTCTGCGTGGCGATATCGCCGTGCGGGAAGCGTCCGAGCGTTTTGACAAGTGGACGCCGGAAAGCTTCCGGCTGTCGCCGGAGGAGATCGTTGCGATCGTCGCCGGTGTTCCGCAGCAGGTGATCGACGACATCGCGTTCGTGCAGGCCAATGTTCGTCGCTTCGCCGAGCACCAGCGGGCATCGCTCACCGACTTCGAGGTGGAGACGATGCCCGGGGTATTCCTCGGCCAGCGAAATATTCCGGTGTCGGCCGTCGGTGCCTACGTACCCGGCGGTCGATATCCGCTCACCGCCTCCGCCCATATGACGATCGTTACAGCGAAGGTGGCTGGAGTACCCCGCGTGATCGCCTGCACGCCGCCCATTCGCGGTGAGATTCCCGCGGCGACGGTGGCGGCCATGGTCATGGCTGGCGCGGACGAGATCTATCTACTCGGCGGGGTACAGGCGATGGCTGCCATGGCCATCGGCACCGAGACGATGACGCGGGTGGATATGATTGCCGGCCCTGGGAACGCCTATGTCGCTGAGGCGAAGCGACAGTTGTTCGGTGAGGTCGGAATCGACCTTTTCGCCGGCCCCACCGAGATCCTCGTGATTGCCGACGACTCGGCAGATCCATTCGTGGTGGCGGTCGACCTGCTGAGCCAGGCGGAGCACGGCCCCGATTCTCCCGCGATCCTGGTGACGACGAGTGAACCACTCGCCCGGGATGCGCTCACTCACATCGATACCTTGCTAGTTGACATGCCGACCCGCGACTTCGCGGCTCCGGCCTGGAATGACCACGGCCAGGTGCTGGTCGTCGACTCTCTCGACGAGGCCTTTGAGGTCGCGAATAGCTTCGCCTCCGAGCACGTGCAGGTGCTCACTCGTGATCCGCGCCAGGCGCTCGAGAAGATGCACGACTTCGGGGCGCTCTTCCTCGGCGAGGGCACCTGCGTCTCCTACGGCGACAAGGTTATCGGCACCAACCACGTTCTGCCCACCCGTGGCAGTTCCCGTTTTACCGGTGGACTCTGGGTCGGTAAATACCTAAAGACCGTCACGTACCAGGAAGTCACCGATCGTGCATCGAGTGCTCTTCTCGGTGAGGTTTGTGGACGAGCTGCCCGAATCGAGCTGTTCGAGGGCCACGCCCGCTCAGGAGACGTGCGCGCCGCGAAGTACGCGGGAGCCGCCCTTTCGTGGAGCGAGCACCAATTCGAACTCGAGCCCGAAGGTGCCTAAAACCCCGCGCATCCGTTCGTCGATGCCCCTTCCTTTCCTCGGGCGCACCGCCCTGGTCAGCGGGGGCGGTACCGGGCTCGGCAGGGAGATAGCCCTCGCCCTGCTCTGTCACGGAGCTCGGGTGATCATCGCTGGGAGGCGGGCAGCGCCACTCGCCGAGACGATCACCGTTATGGAGAGCGGGGCAACCATGTGCCGGGCCGCTCTCGTTGATGTCGCGGACTGGAGATCCGTCGACGCACTCGCCATCGAGCTTGCCGACGAGAGCATCTCGATTCTCGTAAACAACGCTGGGATCGGTGGGCCGGTGGCACCGCTGATCGACATTGAGCCTGGGGACTGGGACGACGTCTTCGCGACCAATGTGCGCGGCATGTATCTCATGTGCCGAGCGTTCCTTCCGGCGATGATCGAGCGCGGCTCAGGAGACGTGATCAATCTCGCTTCGGTAAGCGGCAAGCGGCCGCTGGCGATGCGCACGCCATATACGGCGTCGAAGATGGCAGTGATCGGTCTCACCACCACCCTCGCCGCAGAGGTCGGACCGCTTGGGATTACGGTCAACAGCTTGTCGCCGGGCCCGGTGAGAGGCGAGCGGATGTCGCGCAACTTCCGCCTCGAGTCGGAACGGCTCGGTATCACCGAGGCCGCCGCCGAAAGAGCATTCGTGTCACGCGGCACCCTTGGGCGAATGATCGAAGAGGACGAGGTCGGGCAGGCCGTCGTCTCGATGCTGCAAATGAGCGGCCTGCACGCCGCCGACATCGACCTGTCGGCCGGAATGGTCGGGCGCTGACGCTCGCCCGCGTTTGCCCGCAATGAAAATGCCGAAACCGCTGGTTTTGCTGCCGGGAATGCTCGGAGACCACACCGTGTGGAGTGCGGTGACTGCTCTCCTCGACGTCGATATCGAGTTGCACTACGGCCGCATCGACCTCGACGATGACATCGGGTCGGTCGCACGTTCAGTTCTCGAGGCCGCGCCCGCAACGTTCTCGCTCGCGGGACACTCGCTTGGCGCGATCGTCGCTCTCGAGATTCTGCGCCAGGCTCCGCACCGCGTTGTGCGCCTCGCTTCGCTGAATGCGAGTGCGATGGGACCGACCAGCGATCAACGCGCATCGTGGTCTGCGTTGCGAGAGAGGGTCGTCTCAGGGGGTTTCGCGTCGATTGCGAGCTCGTTCGCCCGCGCGTCTCTCGCTCCGAGCAGACGCATGGACGAGGGCCTCACGGCGCACGGCGAGCTAATGGCAGGCCGGGTGGGTGCTGAAGGACTGCTGCGCCAGCTCGCTGTCCAACAGAGCAGGCCGGACTACCGGGCCGACCTGGCAGACATTCGAGTCACGACGATCGTCATCGGGGGGCACCTGGACGAACTTGCGACAGAAGCCAGGCAGCTCGAACTCGCAGCGGGGATAGCCGGCAGTCGGCTTGTCACACTAACCGGCTGCGGGCACATGTCCCCGATCGAGCGCCCCGATGCCGTGGCCAGGGCATTCAAGCGCTGGCTGGCCCGATGACTAATCCCCATGGGTCGAGCGCAGCACCGGATAGACCGGGTGAATCACTCGCCGACCGAGGCCCGTGCGGCCGGCGATTCGCTCCATGAGCATCGTGACGGCGCTGTGGAGCATGTCATCGAAGGGCACGTGGACAGTCGAGAGCGAAAGAGTGGCCCAGGAGGCTTGTTCGAGGTCGTCGAAGCCGACGATGGCTAAATCGCCAGGCACGGCGATGCCGAGTTCGCAAGCACGATTGAGCGCTCCGAATGCGATGCTGTCGTTCGAGCAGAACAGGGCGGTGGGTGACTCTGTCTCTCCAGAAAACAGCCCACTCACCGACTCGTAGCCGTGGGAGAAGTCGAACGACCCCATTCGCACAAGCGCTTCATCGAGCTCTATTCCTGCGTCGGCCAGACACTCGCGAAAGCCAGCTTCGCGGTCGCGGCCAGTACTTGTGTTTCGCGGTCCCAGTAAGGCGCCGATACGCCGATGGCCCGCGTCGAGCAGAATTTGGGCGGAGGCTGCTCCTCCAGCCCTATCGTCGGCGACACTCGAGTCGAGCTCTCCGCCCTCGGTATACCGCTGTAGAAGCACCGTCGGCACACTCCGGCGCTGCAGGATTGCGGGCAGCGTCGAGTCGAGCGCGACTGTCGACAAGATCACGCCGTCGATTCCGCCGCCAAGCAGAGCAGGGTCGAGCACCTCGGAGTCGGGATGTCCGGCAATGAGTGTTAGGTGATAACTGAGGTCGGCGAGCAGATCGTGAAGCCGCCCTACGAGTAGCGACCAGAGGGGGTTTTCGAGGTCGACAACCATGGCGATTCGTTTTGTTGTGCCGCGAGAGAGGTCGCGCGCACGATCGCTCGGCACGTAGTCGAGTGCGGCGGCGGCAGCGACAATTCGCGCCACCGTCTCGGTGCCGATGCTTGGTTCGCCGCGAAGTGCCCGCGACACCGTTGACTGGGAGACACCCGCGGCTTCGGCCACATCGAAGCTGGTCACGCGTCCTGTCACTGCGCGGTATCTTCCGCGCGCGCCAGGCTCAGTAGCCACTTCCGCCACCCTGTCGAGGAGCCGAGTCACGAATTGCAGCCACTCGATCTTCAACCGCCGCACGAAGGATGCTTACGTCGGTTCCCGGTGTCAGAAGATCGAAACCGAGCTCGGCGAGGGCGCGAGCCGACTCCGCATCAACGCAAAAGATCCCGGCCTTAATTCCCGCCGAATGGGATGCCGAGACGATCCGCTCAAGGGCTGCCCAAACCGTCGCGGGCAGCGGCCACTGGCCCGGACGTTCGCCGAGCGAGAGAGCAAGGTCGTTGGGACCGACGAAGACACCGCTGAGGCCGGGGACGGCCACGATCTCGTCGAGGTTGGCCAGCGCGGTCACCGACTCGATCATTGCCCAGGAGAGGATGGTCGAGTCGGCCGCGGTCACATAGTCGCTTCCACCGTAGAGAAGGCCGCGGGCAGGGCCGAAGCTCCGGACTCCGCGTGGAGGATAGCGACACGCGGCCACGAGCGCGCGCGCCTGCTCGACAGTGTCGATCGCCGGGCAGATGATGCCGTAGGCGCCCGCATCCAGCAGCTTCCCAATCGTCGCACTGTCGAGGGTAACGCAGCGGGCCATTGGTGTTGCAGGGCCTGCGGACACTCCCTGCAGCAGTCCGACTGCGGCGCCGAAACCGAACATTCCATGCTGAAGATCGACCGTCACGGAGTTGAGGCCACTGTAGGAAAGTACTTCGGAAAGATACGGACTGTCGACCGAGACCCAGCCGTTGATGGTTGTCGAGTTGTCTTCGAGCAGCCTTTTCAGTAGGTTTTCGCGCACGGTTCTCCCTAATACGTATGCATTGATTCTACGGATATCCGCGAGATTAGCCAAAAATCCCGAGATATTTCGATCCAACTCCTAAATAAATAGTTGACATCTATCAAATCAAGCGGCAGATTATGTTGTGCATACGCATGCACGATAAAAGGAGTATTCCGTGTCCCACGTAACCACTGTCACCGCCGCCGAATTGACGAATCGTACGATCCTGCGAAAGGACCTGGTCGCCGATAAGGCTGCGTTCCTCGACACTAAAATTCCCGGTTCCGAACGAAAAGTGAACTATCCCCTGATCGGATCGGGAGTGTCCGAGAATCCCGATCAGGTCGTTCCGGTCACCGAGCCGCACGGATTCGCGTTGGGCGGCGCAGTTATGCCAAGCGGCGTGATCAACAACCTGCACCTGCATTTCACCGCCGAAGTATTCTTCTGTTTTGCCGGCGAATGGCAGTTCCGCTGGGGGGTGAACGGCACCGATGGTGAGGCGATCGTCAGGGCTGGTGATGTGATTTCCATTCCTACTTGGATCTTCCGCGGCTTTACAAGCCTTACTGACGACGCCTGGCTCTACACCGCACTCGGACGTGACGAGAGCGGAGGCCTGATCTGGGCACCGTCCGTAATGGCCGAATCAGCCAAGCACGGAAACTTTCTCGGTAGCGACAACAAGATCATCGAGACCGAGCCCGGGGAGTTCCCGCCGGCCGGAACGGCATTGGCGAAGCCGCTTTCTGAAGCCCAGCTTGCTGCCCTTCAGGTCGTGTCGGTTGCCGAGATGCGGGAGCGCCTCACTACGCCCGATGACCTCGCCTGGTACTCCGACTCCTTCCTCGACTCCGGTCTTCCCTCCGGCGGCGCGCAACTCGCGCTTGTCATCGGCTACGGAATCACCGAGCACCGCTTTCAGGCTCCGCGTCTCACCTCACCGCATGGATTCAGTGTCTCGTGGCTGCGTGCGGCTCCGGGCCTCGGTATGTCAGCTCACCGTATCGAGGACACCCAGGTGCTCATCGTCCGTAGCGGATCCGTGCGGGTGACCCTCAATGTTGATGCGCCAGTGAGCACTGTGCTCGGACCGTACGACACCCTCTCTGTCCCGGTCGGCGCTTGGCGCACGATCGAAAGTATCGGAATCGAGGACGCCGACATCATCGTCATCACCGGCAACGAGGGGAGGAGCTACATCGAATGGGCTCCCGGTGTGATCGCGGACGCGCGCAAACTCGACGTTGCAATCGATCCCAACGGATACCTGGCACCTGCCAGTCTCCTCAACGACTGACCCGTTGTCCCGCCGCCTGTTTTCGGTTCGCTGCCGTCGACAGCCGGCGGGGTGGCTGCCCTCCAGCCCCCCGTCAAAGGCGTATGAGTCGGGTGGGATCATAGACTTGACCTATGACTCTCATTCAGCTCCGCGTGTTTCTTGCGGCCGCGAGACTCGGTTCCTTCACGGCTGCTGCGGCAGCGATGCACATGGCGCAGCCGTCGGTATCCGAATTCGTCAAACGTATCGAGCAGGCGTATGGCATGCGCCTGTTCGTTCGCGGCGGCCGCCGATTGGTGCTTACCCCCGCGGGCGAGGAACTCTTGCCCCTCGCCCAACAGACGGTGGCCAGCGCAGATGCCGCGGATCGCGCCCTGCGCGCGGTGGCGTCGCTGAGCGGCGGAGTGGCGAGCTTCGGCCTCTTGCGCAATGCCAACTATTACTCGCTGGCCCAGCTGCTCATTGATTTTACCGAGCAGCACCCCGACGTGCGGCTACGTGTGGTCGGCCTTAATTCCGTGGAGGTGGCGCGTTCGGTGGCGATGGGGGAGCTGGAGGCCGGGCTCGTCGTCCTCCCGATCGATAGTGAGGGGCTTCGAGTGACGCCACTGAGGCGAGACGAAGTGCTCTATGCGAGCGCAGATCCCACCCACACCGCCGTGCCCGTGACGATTCACGACCTCGCCGAGCGAAACCTCATCCTCTACGACGCGCACTACGGCTGGAGGGACCCAACCCGTCGCCAGGTCGCAGAGCGCGCCCAGCTCGAAGGAATTGTGCTGGAGCCGCGTATCGAGGTGGAGCACGTCGAATCGGCGCTCGCCCTCGTCTCGGCTGGAAGCGGAGATACTTTCGTCGCCCGGGCCGTCTCCGAGAGCGGCATTTGCCCGCCGAACGTGGGCTTCGTCTCTTTCGCCGAGCCGCTGTACGACACAGTCGCGCTCATCCAAAAAGAGAATGCAGTGCTGTCGCCCGCGACGAGTGAGCTCATCCGATTTGCTCGCCGAATGGTCACGGAGCCGTCCCAGGCTCTCCTTCAGGCATAGCTAAACCCTATCTAAGCTGTGGAAACTCCCCCCGTTGTCATAGGGTGAGGCAATTCATAGACTCTCACTGTGCTACATACCGACGCAGTTCTTGCCCGTCTCGACGGCCAGTTTTCCGTATACAAATCACCGAGCGTCATCGCTCCGGCCGCCCAGCGAAACCCTGCTGTCATCGAGAAAGTCACTTCGATGCTCGCCGACATCCAGATCGAGGGCCTCGACGCGGTGCGCCGTTACGCGGCAGAGCTTGACCGGTGGGACGGCACCGACTTTGAAATCTCGGCCGGGGAGATCGCCTCGAGTGGAGGCCTACTTGCCCCCGAACTGAAGACTGCGATTGAACTCGGCGCAGAGCGGACCCGTGCGTTCGCCGAGGCGCAGCGCAACCGTCTGCACGACTTCGAGGTGGAGCTGGTTCCCGGCGTTATCACCGGGCAACGCTACATACCCGTGGGTTCGGTGGGCGCGTACCTCCCGGCCGGCCAATTCCCTCTTACCGCCAGCGCATTCATGACCATTGGGGTGGCGAAGGCCGCGGGGGTGCCGAACGTTATCGCCTGCACCCCTCCCGGGCTGGACGGTAAGCCGAACGCCGCTGTGCTCTACGCCGCGTACGTTTCCGGTGTTGACCGCGTCTTCTGCCTCGGCGGTGTACAGGCCCTCGCCTCCATGGCGTACGGGCTTTTCACCGGGGTGCCGGTCGACATGCTCGTCGGCGCGGGGAACGCATTCGTTGCGGAAGCGAAACGCCAGCTCTTCGGTATTGTGACGATAGACCTTCTCGCCGGACCCTCCGAGGTCGCGGTGATCGCCGACGAGAGCGCAGACGCCGAGATCGTCGCCGCCGATCTGCTCGGCCAGGCCGAGCACGGTGTCAACTCTCCCGCCGCGCTCATCACAACGTCGCCGGAGCTCGCCGCGGCTGTGTTGACCGCCGTGGAAAAGCAGCTCGAAACCCTGTCGACTGCGCACATCACGGGTCCGGCCTGGCGGGACTTCGGATCGATCACCGTTGCGGACAACGCCGATGTCGCCATCGAACTCATGGACGATCTGGCGCCAGAACACCTCGAACTCATCACGAAGGACGATGACTACTATTTCGAGCGTCTTCGCAACTACGGCTCGCTTTTCATTGGAGCATGGAGCACCGTCGCTTACTCGGACAAAGGAATGGCTGGTACGAACCACGTGCTGCCGACCGCGGGTGGCGCCAAACACAGTGCGGGCCTCTCGGTTTCGCGCTTCCTCAAGCCCCTTACCTTCCAACGCGTGTCGCGCGAGGCCACGCCTGCTCTCGCCGAGGCGGTAGCGGTGATCTCTGCATCCGAGGGGATGTCAGCCCACCAGGCCACCGCGACGATGCGCCTCGACAGGTTCCAGCCCGATCCTCTCGCCGACTAACGGACTCTGACAGCACCCTCGCCAGGACTCAGGATGGCTGTTCTACGACCATCGCGTAAAGGTCGGGGCGGCGATCCGTGAACACCCCGGACAGTTCCGCGAGTTGCTTTTTGCGTGAATCGGAGGCATCGAGGTCGGCCCAGGCCACGCCATCTCCTGGTCCAACGGTGCTGACTACCCAGCCATCCGCGTCGACGATAGTGGTGCCCTCGTTCCATGCGACACCGCGCTCTGTGCCGGCGCGATCCGAGCAAATGATCGACATCCGGTTCACACGCGCCGCAGCCATTGCGATCTGAACCTCCGGGGGCCGCTCGCCGGCGGGGCGATCCACGTATGGCCAATTCGTCGGGACGGCGAGCATCTTCGCCCCGGCGAGGGCGGCGATCCGGGTCCATTCTGGAAACTCCAGGTCGAAACAGATCATGACGCCGAGACGCCCATGGGCGGTCTCGACGATGAGCGGAGCGTCAGAGCCGGGGGTGAAGAATCGCTTCTCCTGGTCCCACAGGTGCACTTTCCGGTAGATGCCGAGCACGCCGGCGGCAGTGACCACGGCGGCACTGTTGTAGACGGCTCCATCGGCACCGGCCTCCGCGAAGCCGGCCACGATGACGCTGCTCGGGCGGGTGGAGGCCAGCGCTGCCCATTCGTCGAACAGGGCCCCATCTGCCGGAATCGCGACGGACCGCAATTCCTCCATGTTCTGGAAAACGTAGCCGGATGTTGCCAGTTCCGGCAGTACGACGATGTCGGCGCCTTCGCGTAGCGCCCCGGCGATTGCTGCTCCTACCGTCCCCCGATTCACCATCAGGTTCGCGATGACCGGGGACATCTGCACGGCGGCGATTCGTGTCATCAGATCACAATCTCTTTAGCGGAATCAGCAGGGAACTCTTCTGGCTCGGAGCTCATCTTCTTCAAACTGATGGCGATGTTATCGGTCAGACCCTTTCGGAAAGAGAGCGCGAGACCGATCAGCAGCCAGACCGCGACAATGTACGGGAAATAGCTGTACGGCGCTTCCAGGCCGACGGCGTTCTTGTAAAGGGTGTAAAGAACGAGGACCAACGCCAGGATCGGAACGACAATCTGCCATGGGGGTGTCCTTATCTTCTTATTGAAGAACAGGAATCGGATCGCGCCGACCGTCGCGAGGACGTACGCGACAAGCAGAGCGATCGTTCCGATGGTGAGTGCCCAGAACGTGGCATCGAGAACTGCAGCGCCGGTCAGTCGCTCGATCACGATCACGATCAGGGCAAGCACGGCGACGACGGACAGGGCGGTGGTGGGAGAGCCGCTGGGGCTGATGCGGGAAAGCCGACTATTGCTCCCGGTGTCGCGGGCGAGAGCGAACAGCACCCGGGACGCCCCGGATAAGGTGCCGACAAAGATCGCGAACAGGCTGATGGTCGCAGCCACGGTGAGTACGTTAGCGAGCCAAGTACCGACGTACGCTCCGGCTAGTTCCCCGTATGGCGCGCTGGAACTCCCAAACGCCTTCACGCCGGCCGCATCTAACCCATAGCCGAGGGACTGGGCCACGATGGAAAGAAGGTAAAACACGCCGACCACGAAGATTGCAATCTTCAGCGCACGAGGAATATCCCGCTTCGGATCGGAAGTTTCCTCACCGAGAGTCGCAGCACCTTCGAAGCCGGCGAAGGCCAGGAACCCGAACACTGCGGCCGCCGCAATGATCCCGATGTCGGTGCCCGCCGGAAGCTGGAGGAACTTCCATGAGAATAACTTGCCCCCCGGGGCGGTGCCGGTGCCGACTCGAATCAGGATGACAATGTCGAGGAATACGACGAATACCGCGCCGATCAGCTCCGCGTAAAGAAGAATTCGGGTGATCACGTGCACTTCTCTACGGCCAAGCAGCACCACAAGCGCGAGGGCGACGAGGGTGACCCAGACCCAGTCCGGGTCGATGCTCGTGCCGAAGCTCTTCAGCAATTGGGTGACGAACAGCCCAATCTCAATGCCGGAGCCAGCTCCGATTGTCACGTAGCCGAGAAACAGGGACCACCCGGCGAGAAAGCCGGCTCGGGGGCCGAGCGTAAGCCCGACTGTTGCATAGACAGATCCCGTGTGTGAGATGTGGCGGGACAGCTTGACGAAGCCGTAGGCGAC
Source organism: Frigoribacterium sp. (assembly GCA_025408445.1). Classification (GTDB taxonomy): domain Bacteria; phylum Actinomycetota; class Actinomycetes; order Actinomycetales; family Microbacteriaceae; genus Lacisediminihabitans. The sequence continues at coordinate 30,316 of JANYIZ010000013.1, forward strand.
CAGCGCGACAGCGATGAGGGCGAAGATGAATGCCCAGGTGGCGCCTCCGCCGAGGATGCTCGCTGCACCAGCGCCAAGGAGTGCCATCACCCCCACCGGACCGATCAAGCCGACAGAAAAAGCTGCCGCGTCGGCGACTTTCAATTCGCGCTTCAGGGTTCCCTGGGGCGTCACTACGGGGGAATTGGCCAATGTGGTCTCCTTGCGGCGGGAAGATTTTCTCAGAATGCGGCGCCTTTTTTCACAATGCGACATCCGCCACGAGGTCGACGGGCGAGCCGCACACTACAAGACTGGGCCCCCTATTGGGCACAAGGGTACTCACACGATAGAGACCGGCGTCACCCCGAACAAGAGAGCATATTCCGAGTTCTCCCATCGGATATACCTATAGCTTTTTTCTTAGCCCGAGCGGGTCTGTCGGCGAGCGGGAGAGAGTAAAAGCCAGGAGAGCGCTCCCCACCGGTCGGTTATCGCCTCCGTTCACTCCGGCGAATGCCGCCGATCATTGAGCCATCGAGGGTTGCGATGGCGGGAAAAAACTTGCTGGAGCGCATCGAAGTAGTGGGCCTTATGCGCAGGGGGCTTCCGAACGGCGCTCAATGTCATAACCACGCTAGCCACGATTCACCACACGCCCTGCGAGCGCAGACCCATCGCACGCTCCGAGACGATACCGGGGAGGGAACGAGGGGTCGTCGGGCTATGGCGATATGGTTCGACCCGAGGTTTCGTGCTGGAGAATCACGGGGCCGAGCGGAATTCCCCCTCACCGTGCGGGACATTGCTGGGGGGCGCAAAACGCTCAGCGGAACCGAGGCCGAAGTCTGGCCCGGCCAGCGACCTGGATCGCGGGTGCGATGAATATGATTCATCGATCCGGATGGCAAATCCCGGGCGCCGCAGCCGGGCTCCCGCTGGTTCCTGCCGACCATCGAGGAACTATGACGGACGCCAAACGCTCACAAACGCATCCGCACCAGCGAAGAGTTGATGGCCAGCCTCCGCCTCAGTGGTCTTACGCTCGAGAAAGTCGGGGAAGTCCTGGGCTTCTCAGCGGGGCAAATCGAGGATACCCTGCACGTTCGCGACGGATCCCTCGCCGAGCAGTACAACGCCGTCCAGTGGTCCTCGTGCAGGCGGCGCAGGCCACCGAGGGGCCGGGTTCGCACTGCGGCCGTCGCTACTTCAGTGACTGGTGCGGCGCGGTGAAGGCGATCGAGTTCGCGGTGACTCCGACCAGTCCGAGGTTAACCCTGAGCATCGTCGGGGGCAGTTCGTTTCCCGGCGGAGGCGTCGCCGCCCCGAGCGCGAGGGCCGTGCCATCGAGCAGGGTAGCCGTGAGCGAGTCGAGGTAGACCGTCACGGCGCCGCGAAGCTGCATCCGCGTCGCATTGGTCACAAGTGATGGCCCGGTGGCCTTGCGCACATCGAGCAGGAAGTCTTCCACGGTCACCCCGTCGGCGACGATCTTGAGAGCGGTGGTGCGCGTACCGTCCGCCAATGGAACCGTGACTACGCTCACGGAATGAAGGCCCGAGATCGAGATCGAGGAGCCGCCGAGCTGGGCGGCCGGCAGCGTGAATATCGGGGCTTCGGTATCCGGCGCTCCCACAACCGACGAGCCGGGCGCTGCCGGCGCGGAGCCAATTCCACCGGGGATGGGGATGGCCGGGAACGTCGGAATCGACCCGGGCGCCGGCGCCAGGGTCGAAGTCGGAGTCGGTGCCGGGGACGGCTGTGCCGAGCCGCACTGCATCAGCAGTGGGATGCACATCCCAGCGCCGGGAACCCGCGCGGCGCTGATACCCGACAGGGCAGCGATGAGCACTGCGGCCAGGGCGAGCGTGCCAGGGGCTCCGGCGGTGCGACGGCGCGACGCACGCCGTGTCGGGCCGGTCAGGACCGGCCCGGTACTAAAGGAGCCGGCTCCACCGGGGCGGGATCGGCAGGGGCTTCGGCCGGATCATGGCTCGTGGCGTGGGCGGCTTTCTTCGGCATCCACGCGACGATCAGGATGCCGCCGATCGCGCCGAGCAACATTCCGATGAAGAAGCCGCCGAGATTTACGCCGATAAGGGAGTAGACCGACAGCACGAGAACGATCACGCCGTAAAAGATGCGGTGCACCGGCATGAGCATCGCGAGGATGCCGAGCAGGACCATCAGAACGGGGATGATCGTGGCCTGCAGTCCCTCGATTCCGACCTGAACGTGGATATTGCCGACGTCGAGCTGCCCCGAGAAGAACATCTCCACCCCGGCAAGGGCGGCGAGAATACCGCCGACAAAGGGCCGCTGGCATCGCCAGGCAGAGAACATAGCGAGACGGGAGGAGGCCATCAGAAGCATCCCTTGCTGCCGTCCGTGAGCTGGAGGTGCATGCCGGTGAGTGTGAACACCGAGGCCTGGGTCGACCATGCGGTCTGCTGGAGTCCGACGATCTTGAGCGAGTCGGCATCCTGGGCGAAGTCACCGGCCGTGCCCTTGTGGCTCGTGTTCACCGTTGACGCATCGACACCGATGCGGATGTTGTTGAAGGTCGAGTCACCCTTAAGGTCGGTCATGCCGATCTGCAGGTCGGTCGCCTTTGCGGGCTTGCCGCCGCCGCCCGCCGTGATGAGCAGCCCCACTCTGCCCAGCGGAGTGTCCGTGACGACCGACTGGCAGAGGTCGGCGAGGTTGGCCGATGCGATGTTGGCGATCGCGACCTGGTGCGGCTTACCGGCCGTGTCGTTGGTTACACCCGCGTACTGCGAGAACCCGGTGCCGTCGAGCTGAGAGGCGCTGATCTGGAATTGGCTGCCCGATACCGCAAACGAGACGGGTACGGCGCCGTTCGCCACTCCGCCCATGAGCGCGGTGGCGACAACGGCCACGGGAACCGCGGTGAGCACGATGCGTCCGGCGTGTGTTCCTGTCAGAGTTCGGAACTTCATAGATCCTCCTTGATCCAGACCAAATGGCTCATTTGATCACTCTTGCTGATACGTCCTAACAGGAGCGACGCGCTCGGAAGGGAACTATGACGCGGATCTGGAAAAACTTCTTCACCTTCGAGGCATCCGATCCGCCCCTCACGATGGCTAGGCAGCCCAGAGTGCCCGTCGAAGCGAGCATGCGAAACGACGCGTGCGTCACCGCCCATCCTGCTGTGGATCGTTGTAGTCCACCGGCTCACAGCCCGCAGAGGGAGGAGAGAGGCCTGATGTTCCGGCAATGTGGTGTCGATCTGGTGCGCCCCGGTGAGGTGGGCGAGCTGGATGAGGATGCCGCCAACGTCTCCATTCGCGCCGTGCAATAGGCTCGTCTGACCGATCTTCCGGGGAATTATCCTTTCGGTGGGTGCGGTGAGACCACCCGTCACAACGCTGGGGTCCGCGGGCTGCGCCAACCGAGCACGATGAACACGAGAACGTTCGGGTCGATCGCATGAGGTACCCCGGCGGGCGCACCTCCCCCTCCTTGCGCCCCCGCCACGTCACGAAACGCTCGCGGCGGCAAGATCACCTCGCGGAGGGAGTCATGACTCCCTCCGCGAGGTGATCTTGCCGCCGCGAGCGTTTCGTGACGTGGCGGGGGCGCAAGGAGGGGGAGGTGCGCCCGCCGGGGTACCTCATGCGATCGACCCGAACGTTCTCGTGTTCATCGTGCTCGGTTGGCGCAGCCCGCGGACCCCAGCGTTGTGACGGGTGGTCTCACCGCACCCACCGAAAGGATAATTCCCCGGAAGATCGGTCAGACGAGCCTATTGCACGGCGCGAATGGAGACGTTGGCGGCATCCTCATCCAGCTCGCCCACCTCACCGGGGCGCACCAGATCGACACCACATTGCCGGAACATCAGGCCTCTCTCCTCCCTCTGCGGGCTGTGAGCCGGTGGACTACAACGATCCACAGCAGGATGGGCGGTGACGCACGCGTCGTTTCGCATGCTCGCTTCGACGGGCACTCTGGGCTGCCTAGCCATCGTGAGGGGCGGATCGGATGCCTCGAAGGTGAAGAAGTTTTTCCAGATCCGCGTCATAGTTCCCTTCCGAGCGCGTCGCTCCTGTTAGGACGTATCAGCAAGAGTGATCAAATGAGCCATTTGGTCTGGATCAAGGAGGATCTATGAAGTTCCGAACTCTGACAGGAACACACGCCGGACGCATCGTGCTCACCGCGGTTCCCGTGGCCGTTGTCGCCACCGCGCTCATGGGCGGAGTGGCGAACGGCGCCGTACCCGTCTCGTTTGCGGTATCGGGCAGCCAATTCCAGATCAGCGCCTCTCAGCTCGACGGCACCGGGTTCTCGCAGTACGCGGGTGTAACCAACGACACGGCCGGTAAGCCGCACCAGGTCGCGATCGCCAACATCGCATCGGCCAACCTCGCCGACCTCTGCCAGTCGGTCGTCACGGACACTCCGCTGGGCAGAGTGGGGCTGCTCATCACGGCGGGCGGCGGCGGCAAGCCCGCAAAGGCGACCGACCTGCAGATCGGCATGACCGACCTTAAGGGTGACTCGACCTTCAACAACATCCGCATCGGTGTCGATGCGTCAACGGTGAACACGAGCCACAAGGGCACGGCCGGTGACTTCGCCCAGGATGCCGACTCGCTCAAGATCGTCGGACTCCAGCAGACCGCATGGTCGACCCAGGCCTCGGTGTTCACACTCACCGGCATGCACCTCCAGCTCACGGACGGCAGCAAGGGATGCTTCTGATGGCCTCCTCCCGTCTCGCTATGTTCTCTGCCTGGCGATGCCAGCGGCCCTTTGTCGGCGGTATTCTCGCCGCCCTTGCCGGGGTGGAGATGTTCTTCTCGGGGCAGCTCGACGTCGGCAATATCCACGTTCAGGTCGGAATCGAGGGACTGCAGGCCACGATCATCCCCGTTCTGATGGTCCTGCTCGGCATCCTCGCGATGCTCATGCCGGTGCACCGCATCTTTTACGGCGTGATCGTTCTCGTGCTGTCGGTCTACTCCCTTATCGGCGTAAATCTCGGCGGCTTCTTCATCGGAATGTTGCTCGGCGCGATCGGCGGCATCCTGATCGTCGCGTGGATGCCGAAGAAAGCCGCCCACGCCACGAGCCATGATCCGGCCGAAGCCCCTGCCGATCCCGCCCCGGTGGAGCCGGCTCCTTTAGTACCGGGCCGGTCCTGACCGGCCCGACACGGCGTGCGTCGCGCCGTCGCACCGCCGGAGCCCCTGGCACGCTCGCCCTGGCCGCAGTGCTCATCGCTGCCCTGTCGGGTATCAGCGCCGCGCGGGTTCCCGGCGCTGGGATGTGCATCCCACTGCTGATGCAGTGCGGCTCGGCACAGCCGTCCCCGGCACCGACTCCGACTTCGACCCTGGCGCCGGCGCCCGGGTCGATTCCGACGTTCCCGGCCATCCCCATCCCCGGTGGAATTGGCTCCGCGCCGGCAGCGCCCGGCTCGTCGGTTGTGGGAGCGCCGGATACCGAAGCCCCGATATTCACGCTGCCGGCCGCCCAGCTCGGCGGCTCCTCGATCTCGATCTCGGGCCTTCATTCCGTGAGCGTAGTCACGGTTCCATTGGCGGACGGTACGCGCACCACCGCTCTCAAGATCGTCGCCGACGGGGTGACCGTGGAAGACTTCCTGCTCGATGTGCGCAAGGCCACCGGGCCATCACTTGTGACCAATGCGACGCGGATGCAGCTTCGCGGCGCCGTGACGGTCTACCTCGACTCGCTCACGGCTACCCTGCTCGATGGCACGGCCCTCGCGCTCGGGGCGGCGACGCCTCCGCCGGGAAACGAACTGCCCCCGACGATGCTCAGGGTTAACCTCGGACTGGTCGGAGTCACCGCGAACTCGATCGCCTTCACCGCGCCGCACCAGTCACTGAAGTAGCGACGGCCGCAGTGCGAACCCGGCCCCTCGGTGGCCTGCGCCGCCTGCACGAGGACCACTGGACGGCGTTGTACTGCTCGGCGAGGGATCCGTCGCGAACGTGCAGGGTATCCTCGATTTGCCCCGCTGAGAAGCCCAGGACTTCCCCGACTTTCTCGAGCGTAAGACCACTGAGGCGGAGGCTGGCCATCAACTCTTCGCTGGTGCGGATGCGTTTGTGAGCGTTTGGCGTCCGTCATAGTTCCTCGATGGTCGGCAGGAACCAGCGGGAGCCCGGCTGCGGCGCCCGGGATTTGCCATCCGGATCGATGAATCATATTCATCGCACCCGCGATCCAGGTCGCTGGCCGGGCCAGACTTCGGCCTCGGTTCCGCTGAGCGTTTTGCGCCCCCCAGCAATGTCCCGCACGGTGAGGGGGAATTCCGCTCGGCCCCGTGATTCTCCAGCACGAAACCTCGGGTCGAACCATATCGCCATAGCCCGACGACCCCTCGTTCCCTCCCCGGTATCGTCTCGGAGCGTGCGATGGGTCTGCGCTCGCAGGGCGTGTGGTGAATCGTGGCTAGCGTGGTTATGACATTGAGCGCCGTTCGGAAGCCCCCTGCGCATAAGGCCCACTACTTCGATGCGCTCCAGCAAGTTTTTTCCCGCCATCGCAACCCTCGATGGCTCAATGATCGGCGGCATTCGCCGGAGTGAACGGAGGCGATAACCGACCGGTGGGGAGCGCTCTCCTGGCTTTTACTCTCTCCCGCTCGCCGACAGACCCGCTCGGGCTAAGAAAAAAGCTATAGGTATATCCGATGGGAGAACTCGGAATATGCTCTCTTGTTCGGGGTGACGCCGGTCTCTATCGTGTGAGTACCCTTGTGCCCAATAGGGGGCCCAGTCTTGTAGTGTGCGGCTCGCCCGTCGACCTCGTGGCGGATGTCGCATTGTGAAAAAAGGCGCCGCATTCTGAGAAAATCTTCCCGCCGCAAGGAGACCACATTGGCCAATTCCCCCGTAGTGACGCCCCAGGGAACCCTGAAGCGCGAATTGAAAGTCGCCGACGCGGCAGCTTTTTCTGTCGGCTTGATCGGTCCGGTGGGGGTGATGGCACTCCTTGGCGCTGGTGCAGCGAGCATCCTCGGCGGAGGCGCCACCTGGGCATTCATCTTCGCCCTCATCGCTGTCGCGCTGGTCGCCTACGGCTTCGTCAAGCTGTCCCGCCACATCTCACACACGGGATCTGTCTATGCAACAGTCGGGCTTACGCTCGGCCCCCGAGCCGGCTTTCTCGCCGGGTGGTCCCTGTTTCTCGGCTACGTGACAATCGGAGCTGGCTCCGGCATTGAGATTGGGCTGTTCGTCACCCAATTGCTGAAGAGCTTCGGCACGAGCATCGACCCGGACTGGGTCTGGGTCACCCTCGTCGCCCTCGCGCTTGTGGTGCTGCTTGGCCGTAGAGAAGTGCACGTGATCACCCGAATTCTTCTTTACGCGGAGCTGATCGGCGCGGTATTCGTCGTATTCCTCGACATTGTCATCCTGATTCGAGTCGGCACCGGCACCGCCCCGGGGGGCAAGTTATTCTCATGGAAGTTCCTCCAGCTTCCGGCGGGCACCGACATCGGGATCATTGCGGCGGCCGCAGTGTTCGGGTTCCTGGCCTTCGCCGGCTTCGAAGGTGCTGCGACTCTCGGTGAGGAAACTTCCGATCCGAAGCGGGATATTCCTCGTGCGCTGAAGATTGCAATCTTCGTGGTCGGCGTGTTTTACCTTCTTTCCATCGTGGCCCAGTCCCTCGGCTATGGGTTAGATGCGGCCGGCGTGAAGGCGTTTGGGAGTTCCAGCGCGCCATACGGGGAACTAGCCGGAGCGTACGTCGGTACTTGGCTCGCTAACGTACTCACCGTGGCTGCGACCATCAGCCTGTTCGCGATCTTTGTCGGCACCTTATCCGGGGCGTCCCGGGTGCTGTTCGCTCTCGCCCGCGACACCGGGAGCAATAGTCGGCTTTCCCGCATCAGCCCCAGCGGCTCTCCCACCACCGCCCTGTCCGTCGTCGCCGTGCTTGCCCTGATCGTGATCGTGATCGAGCGACTGACCGGCGCTGCAGTTCTCGATGCCACGTTCTGGGCACTCACCATCGGAACGATCGCTCTGCTTGTCGCGTACGTCCTCGCGACGGTCGGCGCGATCCGATTCCTGTTCTTCAATAAGAAGATAAGGACACCCCCATGGCAGATTGTCGTTCCGATCCTGGCGTTGGTCCTCGTTCTTTACACCCTTTACAAGAACGCCGTCGGCCTGGAAGCGCCGTACAGCTATTTCCCGTACATTGTCGCGGTCTGGCTGCTGATCGGTCTCGCGCTCTCTTTCCGAAAGGGTCTGACCGATAACATCGCCATCAGTTTGAAGAAGATGAGCTCCGAGCCAGAAGAGTTCCCTGCTGATTCCGCTAAAGAGATTGTGATCTGATGACACGAATCGCCGCCGTGCAGATGTCCCCGGTCATCGCGAACCTGATGGTGAATCGGGGGACGGTAGGAGCAGCAATCGCCGGGGCGCTACGCGAAGGCGCCGACATCGTCGTACTGCCGGAACTGGCAACATCCGGCTACGTTTTCCAGAACATGGAGGAATTGCGGTCCGTCGCGATTCCGGCAGATGGGGCCCTGTTCGACGAATGGGCAGCGCTGGCCTCCACCCGCCCGAGCAGCGTCATCGTGGCCGGCTTCGCGGAGGCCGGTGCCGATGGAGCCGTCTACAACAGTGCCGCCGTGGTCACTGCCGCCGGCGTGCTCGGCATCTACCGGAAAGTGCACCTGTGGGACCAGGAGAAGCGATTCTTCACCCCCGGCTCTGACGCTCCGCTCATCGTCGAGACCGCCCATGGGCGTCTCGGCGTCATGATCTGTTTCGACCTGGAGTTTCCAGAATGGACCCGGATCGCCGCCCTCGCCGGGGCGAAGATGCTCGCCGTCCCGACGAATTGGCCATACGTGGATCGCCCCGCCGGCGAGCGGCCCCCGGAGGTTCAGATCGCAATGGCTGCGGCGCGTGTGAACCGGATGTCGATCATTTGCTCGGATCGCGCCGGCACAGAGCGCGGTGTCGCATGGAACGAGGGCACCACTATCGTCGACGCGGATGGCTGGGTAGTCAGCACCGTTGGACCAGGAGATGGCGTGGCCTGGGCCGACCTCGATGCCTCCGATTCACGCAAAAAGCAACTCGCGGAACTGTCCGGGGTGTTCACGGATCGCCGCCCCGACCTTTACGCGATGGTCGTAGAACAGCCATCCTGAGTCCTGGCGAGGGTGCTGTCAGAGTCCGTTAGTCGGCGAGAGGATCGGGCTGGAACCTGTCGAGGCGCATCGTCGCGGTGGCCTGGTGGGCTGACATCCCCTCGGATGCAGAGATCACCGCTACCGCCTCGGCGAGAGCAGGCGTGGCCTCGCGCGACACGCGTTGGAAGGTAAGGGGCTTGAGGAAGCGCGAAACCGAGAGGCCCGCACTGTGTTTGGCGCCACCCGCGGTCGGCAGCACGTGGTTCGTACCAGCCATTCCTTTGTCCGAGTAAGCGACGGTGCTCCATGCTCCAATGAAAAGCGAGCCGTAGTTGCGAAGACGCTCGAAATAGTAGTCATCGTCCTTCGTGATGAGTTCGAGGTGTTCTGGCGCCAGATCGTCCATGAGTTCGATGGCGACATCGGCGTTGTCCGCAACGGTGATCGATCCGAAGTCCCGCCAGGCCGGACCCGTGATGTGCGCAGTCGACAGGGTTTCGAGCTGCTTTTCCACGGCGGTCAACACAGCCGCGGCGAGCTCCGGCGACGTTGTGATGAGCGCGGCGGGAGAGTTGACACCGTGCTCGGCCTGGCCGAGCAGATCGGCGGCGACGATCTCGGCGTCTGCGCTCTCGTCGGCGATCACCGCGACCTCGGAGGGTCCGGCGAGAAGGTCTATCGTCACAATACCGAAGAGCTGGCGTTTCGCTTCCGCAACGAATGCGTTCCCCGCGCCGACGAGCATGTCGACCGGCACCCCGGTGAAAAGCCCGTACGCCATGGAGGCGAGGGCCTGTACACCGCCGAGGCAGAAGACGCGGTCAACACCGGAAACGTACGCGGCGTAGAGCACAGCGGCGTTCGGCTTACCGTCCAGCCCGGGAGGGGTGCAGGCGATAACGTTCGGCACCCCCGCGGCCTTCGCCACCCCAATGGTCATGAATGCGCTGGCGGTAAGAGGGAATTGGCCGGCCGGGAGGTACGCGCCCACCGAACCCACGGGTATGTAGCGTTGCCCGGTGATAACGCCGGGAACCAGCTCCACCTCGAAGTCGTGCAGACGGTTGCGCTGCGCCTCGGCGAACGCACGGGTCCGCTCTGCGCCGAGTTCAATCGCAGTCTTCAGTTCGGGGGCAAGTAGGCCTCCACTCGAGGCGATCTCCCCGGCCGAGATTTCAAAGTCGGTGCCGTCCCACCGGTCAAGCTCTGCCGCGTAACGGCGCACCGCGTCGAGGCCCTCGATCTGGATGTCGGCGAGCATCGAAGTGACTTTCTCGATGACAGCAGGGTTTCGCTGGGCGGCCGGAGCGATGACGCTCGGTGATTTGTATACGGAAAACTGGCCGTCGAGACGGGCAAGAACTGCGTCGGTATGTAGCACAGTGAGAGTCTATGAATTGCCTCACCCTATGACAACGGGGGGAGTTTCCACAGCTTAGATAGGGTTTAGCTATGCCTGAAGGAGAGCCTGGGACGGCTCCGTGACCATTCGGCGAGCAAATCGGATGAGCTCACTCGTCGCGGGCGACAGCACTGCATTCTCTTTTTGGATGAGCGCGACTGTGTCGTACAGCGGCTCGGCGAAAGAGACGAAGCCCACGTTCGGCGGGCAAATGCCGCTCTCGGAGACGGCCCGGGCGACGAAAGTATCTCCGCTTCCAGCCGAGACGAGGGCGAGCGCCGATTCGACGTGCTCCACCTCGATACGCGGCTCCAGCACAATTCCTTCGAGCTGGGCGCGCTCTGCGACCTGGCGACGGGTTGGGTCCCTCCAGCCGTAGTGCGCGTCGTAGAGGATGAGGTTTCGCTCGGCGAGGTCGTGAATCGTCACGGGCACGGCGGTGTGGGTGGGATCTGCGCTCGCATAGAGCACTTCGTCTCGCCTCAGTGGCGTCACTCGAAGCCCCTCACTATCGATCGGGAGGACGACGAGCCCGGCCTCCAGCTCCCCCATCGCCACCGAACGCGCCACCTCCACGGAATTAAGGCCGACCACACGTAGCCGCACGTCGGGGTGCTGCTCGGTAAAATCAATGAGCAGCTGGGCCAGCGAGTAATAGTTGGCATTGCGCAAGAGGCCGAAGCTCGCCACTCCGCCGCTCAGCGACGCCACCGCGCGCAGGGCGCGATCCGCGGCATCTGCGCTGGCCACCGTCTGTTGGGCGAGGGGCAAGAGTTCCTCGCCCGCGGGGGTAAGCACCAATCGGCGGCCGCCGCGAACGAACAGGCGCATGCCATACGCCTGCTCGATACGTTTGACGAATTCGGATACCGACGGCTGCGCCATGTGCATCGCTGCCGCAGCAGCCGTGAAGGAACCGAGTCTCGCGGCCGCAAGAAACACGCGGAGCTGAATGAGAGTCATAGGTCAAGTCTATGATCCCACCCGACTCATACGCCTTTGACGGGGGGCTGGAGGGCAGCCACCCCGCCGGCTGTCGACGGCAGCGAACCGAAAACAGGCGGCGGGACAACGGGTCAGTCGTTGAGGAGACTGGCAGGTGCCAGGTATCCGTTGGGATCGATTGCAACGTCGAGTTTGCGCGCGTCCGCGATCACACCGGGAGCCCATTCGATGTAGCTCCTCCCCTCGTTGCCGGTGATGACGATGATGTCGGCGTCCTCGATTCCGATACTTTCGATCGTGCGCCAAGCGCCGACCGGGACAGAGAGGGTGTCGTACGGTCCGAGCACAGTGCTCACTGGCGCATCAACATTGAGGGTCACCCGCACGGATCCGCTACGGACGATGAGCACCTGGGTGTCCTCGATACGGTGAGCTGACATACCGAGGCCCGGAGCCGCACGCAGCCACGAGACACTGAATCCATGCGGTGAGGTGAGACGCGGAGCCTGAAAGCGGTGCTCGGTGATTCCGTAGCCGATGACAAGCGCGAGTTGCGCGCCGCCGGAGGGAAGACCGGAGTCGAGGAAGGAGTCGGAGTACCAGGCGAGGTCATCGGGCGTAGTGAGGCGCTCCCGCATCTCGGCAACCGACACGACCTGAAGGGCAGCAAGCTGGGCTTCAGAAAGCGGCTTCGCCAATGCCGTTCCGGCCGGCGGGAACTCCCCGGGCTCGGTCTCGATGATCTTGTTGTCGCTACCGAGAAAGTTTCCGTGCTTGGCTGATTCGGCCATTACGGACGGTGCCCAGATCAGGCCTCCGCTCTCGTCACGTCCGAGTGCGGTGTAGAGCCAGGCGTCGTCAGTAAGGCTTGTAAAGCCGCGGAAGATCCAAGTAGGAATGGAAATCACATCACCAGCCCTGACGATCGCCTCACCATCGGTGCCGTTCACCCCCCAGCGGAACTGCCATTCGCCGGCAAAACAGAAGAATACTTCGGCGGTGAAATGCAGGTGCAGGTTGTTGATCACGCCGCTTGGCATAACTGCGCCGCCCAACGCGAATCCGTGCGGCTCGGTGACCGGAACGACCTGATCGGGATTCTCGGACACTCCCGATCCGATCAGGGGATAGTTCACTTTTCGTTCGGAACCGGGAATTTTAGTGTCGAGGAACGCAGCCTTATCGGCGACCAGGTCCTTTCGCAGGATCGTACGATTCGTCAATTCGGCGGCGGTGACAGTGGTTACGTGGGACACGGAATACTCCTTTTATCGTGCATGCGTATGCACAACATAATCTGCCGCTTGATTTGATAGATGTCAACTATTTATTTAGGAGTTGGATCGAAATATCTCGGGATTTTTGGCTAATCTCGCGGATATCCGTAGAATCAATGCATACGTATTAGGGAGAACCGTGCGCGAAAACCTACTGAAAAGGCTGCTCGAAGACAACTCGACAACCATCAACGGCTGGGTCTCGGTCGACAGTCCGTATCTTTCCGAAGTACTTTCCTACAGTGGCCTCAACTCCGTGACGGTCGATCTTCAGCATGGAATGTTCGGTTTCGGCGCCGCAGTCGGACTGCTGCAGGGAGTGTCCGCAGGCCCTGCAACACCAATGGCCCGCTGCGTTACCCTCGACAGTGCGACGATTGGGAAGCTGCTGGATGCGGGCGCCTACGGCATCATCTGCCCGGCGATCGACACTGTCGAGCAGGCGCGCGCGCTCGTGGCCGCGTGTCGCTATCCTCCACGCGGAGTCCGGAGCTTCGGCCCTGCCCGCGGCCTTCTCTACGGTGGAAGCGACTATGTGACCGCGGCCGACTCGACCATCCTCTCCTGGGCAATGATCGAGTCGGTGACCGCGCTGGCCAACCTCGACGAGATCGTGGCCGTCCCCGGCCTCAGCGGTGTCTTCGTCGGTCCCAACGACCTTGCTCTCTCGCTCGGCGAACGTCCGGGCCAGTGGCCGCTGCCCGCGACGGTTTGGGCAGCCCTTGAGCGGATCGTCTCGGCATCCCATTCGGCGGGAATTAAGGCCGGGATCTTTTGCGTTGATGCGGAGTCGGCTCGCGCCCTCGCCGAGCTCGGTTTCGATCTTCTGACACCGGGAACCGACGTAAGCATCCTTCGTGCGGCGGTTGAAGATCGAGTGGCTGCAATTCGTGACTCGGCTCCTCGACAGGGTGGCGGAAGTGGCTACTGAGCCTGGCGCGCGCGGAAGATACCGCGCAGTGACAGGACGCGTGACCAGCTTCGATGTGGCCGAAGCCGCGGGTGTCTCCCAGTCAACGGTGTCGCGGGCACTTCGCGGCGAACCAAGCATCGGCACCGAGACGGTGGCGCGAATTGTCGCTGCCGCCGCCGCACTCGACTACGTGCCGAGCGATCGTGCGCGCGACCTCTCTCGCGGCACAACAAAACGAATCGCCATGGTTGTCGACCTCGAAAACCCCCTCTGGTCGCTACTCGTAGGGCGGCTTCACGATCTGCTCGCCGACCTCAGTTATCACCTAACACTCATTGCCGGACATCCCGACTCCGAGGTGCTCGACCCTGCTCTGCTTGGCGGCGGAATCGACGGCGTGATCTTGTCGACAGTCGCGCTCGACTCGACGCTGCCCGCAATCCTGCAGCGCCGGAGTGTGCCGACGGTGCTTCTACAGCGGTATACCGAGGGCGGAGAGCTCGACTCGAGTGTCGCCGACGATAGGGCTGGAGGAGCAGCCTCCGCCCAAATTCTGCTCGACGCGGGCCATCGGCGTATCGGCGCCTTACTGGGACCGCGAAACACAAGTACTGGCCGCGACCGCGAAGCTGGCTTTCGCGAGTGTCTGGCCGACGCAGGAATAGAGCTCGATGAAGCGCTTGTGCGAATGGGGTCGTTCGACTTCTCCCACGGCTACGAGTCGGTGAGTGGGCTGTTTTCTGGAGAGACAGAGTCACCCACCGCCCTGTTCTGCTCGAACGACAGCATCGCATTCGGAGCGCTCAATCGTGCTTGCGAACTCGGCATCGCCGTGCCTGGCGATTTAGCCATCGTCGGCTTCGACGACCTCGAACAAGCCTCCTGGGCCACTCTTTCGCTCTCGACTGTCCACGTGCCCTTCGATGACATGCTCCACAGCGCCGTCACGATGCTCATGGAGCGAATCGCCGGCCGCACGGGCCTCGGTCGGCGAGTGATTCACCCGGTCTATCCGGTGCTGCGCTCGACCCATGGGGATTAGTCATCGGGCCAGCCAGCGCTTGAATGCCCTGGCCACGGCATCGGGGCGCTCGATCGGGGACATGTGCCCGCAGCCGGTTAGTGTGACAAGCCGACTGCCGGCTATCCCCGCTGCGAGTTCGAGCTGCCTGGCTTCTGTCGCAAGTTCGTCCAGGTGCCCCCCGATGACGATCGTCGTGACTCGAATGTCTGCCAGGTCGGCCCGGTAGTCCGGCCTGCTCTGTTGGACAGCGAGCTGGCGCAGCAGTCCTTCAGCACCCACCCGGCCTGCCATTAGCTCGCCGTGCGCCGTGAGGCCCTCGTCCATGCGTCTGCTCGGAGCGAGAGACGCGCGGGCGAACGAGCTCGCAATCGACGCGAAACCCCCTGAGACGACCCTCTCTCGCAACGCAGACCACGATGCGCGTTGATCGCTGGTCGGTCCCATCGCACTCGCATTCAGCGAAGCGAGGCGCACAACGCGGTGCGGAGCCTGGCGCAGAATCTCGAGAGCGACGATCGCGCCAAGCGAGTGTCCCGCGAGCGAGAACGTTGCGGGCGCGGCCTCGAGAACTGAACGTGCGACCGACCCGATGTCATCGTCGAGGTCGATGCGGCCGTAGTGCAACTCGATATCGACGTCGAGGAGAGCAGTCACCGCACTCCACACGGTGTGGTCTCCGAGCATTCCCGGCAGCAAAACCAGCGGTTTCGGCATTTTCATTGCGGGCAAACGCGGGCGAGCGTCAGCGCCCGACCA
This sequence comes from Frigoribacterium sp., assembly GCA_025408445.1. GTDB lineage: Bacteria > Actinomycetota > Actinomycetes > Actinomycetales > Microbacteriaceae > Lacisediminihabitans. The sequence continues at coordinate 45,778 of JANYIZ010000013.1, forward strand.
TTCCGGCCGACAGGTCGATGTCGGCGGCGTGCAGGCCGCTCATTTGCAGCATCGAGACGACGGCCTGCCCGACCTCGTCCTCTTCGATCATTCGCCCAAGGGTGCCGCGTGACACGAATGCTCTTTCGGCGGCGGCCTCGGTGATACCGAGCCGTTCCGACTCGAGGCGGAAGTTGCGCGACATCCGCTCGCCTCTCACCGGGCCCGGCGACAAGCTGTTGACCGTAATCCCAAGCGGTCCGACCTCTGCGGCGAGGGTGGTGGTGAGACCGATCACTGCCATCTTCGACGCCGTATATGGCGTGCGCATCGCCAGCGGCCGCTTGCCGCTTACCGAAGCGAGATTGATCACGTCTCCTGAGCCGCGCTCGATCATCGCCGGAAGGAACGCTCGGCACATGAGATACATGCCGCGCACATTGGTCGCGAAGACGTCGTCCCAGTCCCCAGGCTCAATGTCGATCAGCGGTGCCACCGGCCCACCGATCCCAGCGTTGTTTACGAGAATCGAGATGCTCTCGTCGGCAAGCTCGATGGCGAGTGCGTCGACGGATCTCCAGTCCGCGACATCAACGAGAGCGGCCCGGCACATGGTTGCCCCGCTCTCCATAACGGTGATCGTCTCGGCGAGTGGCGCTGCCCGCCTCCCAGCGATGATCACCCGAGCTCCGTGACAGAGCAGGGCGAGGGCTATCTCCCTGCCGAGCCCGGTACCGCCCCCGCTGACCAGGGCGGTGCGCCCGAGGAAAGGAAGGGGCATCGACGAACGGATGCGCGGGGTTTTAGGCACCTTCGGGCTCGAGTTCGAATTGGTGCTCGCTCCACGAAAGGGCGGCTCCCGCGTACTTCGCGGCGCGCACGTCTCCTGAGCGGGCGTGGCCCTCGAACAGCTCGATTCGGGCAGCTCGTCCACAAACCTCACCGAGAAGAGCACTCGATGCACGATCGGTGACTTCCTGGTACGTGACGGTCTTTAGGTATTTACCGACCCAGAGTCCACCGGTAAAACGGGAACTGCCACGGGTGGGCAGAACGTGGTTGGTGCCGATAACCTTGTCGCCGTAGGAGACGCAGGTGCCCTCGCCGAGGAAGAGCGCCCCGAAGTCGTGCATCTTCTCGAGCGCCTGGCGCGGATCACGAGTGAGCACCTGCACGTGCTCGGAGGCGAAGCTATTCGCGACCTCAAAGGCCTCGTCGAGAGAGTCGACGACCAGCACCTGGCCGTGGTCATTCCAGGCCGGAGCCGCGAAGTCGCGGGTCGGCATGTCAACTAGCAAGGTATCGATGTGAGTGAGCGCATCCCGGGCGAGTGGTTCACTCGTCGTCACCAGGATCGCGGGAGAATCGGGGCCGTGCTCCGCCTGGCTCAGCAGGTCGACCGCCACCACGAATGGATCTGCCGAGTCGTCGGCAATCACGAGGATCTCGGTGGGGCCGGCGAAAAGGTCGATTCCGACCTCACCGAACAACTGTCGCTTCGCCTCAGCGACATAGGCGTTCCCAGGGCCGGCAATCATATCCACCCGCGTCATCGTCTCGGTGCCGATGGCCATGGCAGCCATCGCCTGTACCCCGCCGAGTAGATAGATCTCGTCCGCGCCAGCCATGACCATGGCCGCCACCGTCGCCGCGGGAATCTCACCGCGAATGGGCGGCGTGCAGGCGATCACGCGGGGTACTCCAGCCACCTTCGCTGTAACGATCGTCATATGGGCGGAGGCGGTGAGCGGATATCGACCGCCGGGTACGTAGGCACCGACGGCCGACACCGGAATATTTCGCTGGCCGAGGAATACCCCGGGCATCGTCTCCACCTCGAAGTCGGTGAGCGATGCCCGCTGGTGCTCGGCGAAGCGACGAACATTGGCCTGCACGAACGCGATGTCGTCGATCACCTGCTGCGGAACACCGGCGACGATCGCAACGATCTCCTCCGGCGACAGCCGGAAGCTTTCCGGCGTCCACTTGTCAAAACGCTCGGACGCTTCCCGCACGGCGATATCGCCACGCAGACGGACATCCGTAAGGATGCCGCTGACGACCTCAGCGACGTCAGTCCGACCGGCGGCGAGTTTCCCGGTTCCGGGCGCATTTTTGAGATTGTTGATCATGGTTGTTGACTCCTTCGTCGAAACGCGCCGGCTTTTCCGGCAGGGGTAGGGCGTATTCAGCCGACGAGCGGCCGAGGCTCTTCGCTGAGGATCTGCGCCATCACGTCGAATTCGTTGAACATCATCCAGTCCTCGGTGATCCGGCCACCAGCGATGTAAAGCTGGTTAATCCCCCAGATATGAACCCGACGATTGCTGGGGGCGCCGTAGAGTCCGTAGCCCCGATGCGTGCCGGTCGCGGTCCATCGCACGGAGGCGCGAAAGCCTTCGGTCTCGTTGCCCATCCAGTAGACCTCGTCGACCTGCATCCCCAGGTCGGGGAAGGTAGCCAGAAGGGAACGAGCCATGGCTTTGACGTCCTGGCGTCCGTAGCCGGAGCGATTCGAGGCGCCCTTCCATCGCACTGACTGCGCATAAGCGCGGTCGACCGCAGAGAAGTCCCGTCGGTTGTATACGTTATGAAATAGCCCACGCACGAAGTTCTCGACGTCGAACACCGAGGAGTCTGCCGCGACCGGGAAATACTCGGGGAGCCGACCGCCCGCGAGGCGCTGAACCTCGGGCTGGTGACATTGCACCTTGGACTCGATGAGTTCGTTGCCATACTGGCGCGCCGCCCAGGCCGGGTCGATACCCAGTTGGGTGAACTTCGACACCATGTTGTAGAGCACCCACTCTTCGAAGATCTCATTGTCGCGGATGACGCAGTTGGCGATGCCCCACATGTCCACCCTCCGACCGGTTGCCGGTCCCCAGCGCCAGGGTGCAAGGTGGTGGCCCGTTGTGATGTAGCGGTGCGAAGTAACGAATCCCTGCTCGTCATTACCCGCCCAGATGACCTCGTCGGCGTACGAGCGGGTGTCGGGAAAGGCATGTATACCCTGCACCGTGCCCTCGACGACGCGCTCGACTCCGTAATGTGCTCCGCTGTCGTCGTAGACGAAGCAGCCCGGAGCGTAAGTGTCGTAGATGTAGCCCACGTCCTGGTCCTCCCAGATGCGATGAGTGACCCTGATGATGTAGTCGATGATGTCGACATAGGTGTCTTCGAAACCGTTGAGAGACTGACGGCGCGCCCCGCGCTCCCGGCCGGCGCGTTCGGTGTCCGTTCCTGTGGCGGGGCGCACGGCGATCGAGTAGTCGGTCGGCATTGCGCGACCTGACGGGCCGTCCGTAAGAAAGGCACCGATGATCGGTGAGGCAAACGGCTGGGGGTCTTCGGCGGACATTTTTACTCCTGGTTGGGGTACCTCGGTGGGGGTGCTCTGAGGCGCCCCCACCGATTCTGTGAATCCTGTCACGTTGGACTAGGCGGAGCAGTTTGCGTCGTAAATATACTGCTTGACATTGTCAGTGGTGTAGTTCTCGGGGGTGGCGAAAACCTGGGCAGCCGACTGCTGGCGCTTGACCTTTTCGCCTTTCATGGCGGCGATAGCTGAGGTAACACCGAGCGCACCCTCGCCGCGCGGATTCTGTACGACGGTGCCGTCGAGCGTCTTATTCGCCAGCGCGGCAATGATCGGGTCGGAGGTGTCGTAGCCGACCAGCTTGACCTTTCCGGTCTTGCCCGCCTCACGAAGACCGGTGATTGCACCCTCGGTGTTGTTCGTCTCGGCCGAGAAAATTCCGACGAGATCCGGGTTGGTCGTCGAGACGGTCGAGGCGAACGATGCGGCCTTGGCGGTGTCATTCGCCGAGTACTGGATTCCGAGGAATTTCATATTCGGATATTTCGAGATGGCCTTTGCAAAGCCATCGGTGCGAGCCTTCGACACGAGCGAGCCCGTCGCGTTGTCGATCGTCATCACCGAGCCCTTCTCCCCGACGAGCTTGGCGAGAGCGTCGCCAGCCAGCTCGCCACCCGCGATGCCGTCAGCCTGAATGTTGCTGACCATGACCGATTCGTCTTCGAGGTCGCCGTCGATCCCGATGACCGGGATCCCTGCTTCCTTCGCTTTGGTGAGCGGGATGATCATGGCCTTGGGATCGGTGATGGAGATCATGATCGCACCGGGCTTGCTTGCGACGACAGCGTTCACGATTTCGGTCTGCTTAGCCACGTCGAACGTCGCCGAACCCTGGGTGGCGAAGTCGACTCCGGCTTTCTTGGCTGCTCCGGATGCTCCGCAGCTCACCGTGGAATAGAAGGGGTTGCCGGTCAGACCAGGGATGTAAACGATTTTGCCGATCTTGCCCGACGTGCCGGCTGCTGTGCCGGTCGACGTGCTGGAGCATCCTGCGACTGCAGAGATGATGAGCAGCCCCGCGGCTACTGTCGATCCGATTTTGATGCGTCGGTTCATATGTTTCACACTCTCGTTCTCTTGGTGATGGGTCATGCGCGATCGCGGGCGCGTCGCTTGAGCTGGTCGATGAAGACGGCGCCGATCAGAATCAGACCGATTGCCACCTGCTGCCAGAACGGTTGGATATTCATCACGACGAAGCCGTTTTGCAGCACGGCCGGAATGAAGATGCCGATAACGGTTCCGAGGATCGTGCCGATACCCCCGTAGAGGCTCGTGCCACCGAGCACGACACCGGTGATGACAGTGAGTGCGTCCTGCGAGTGTCCACCGATCGTGGTGGTCGCGAATCGGGTGAGGGACATCATGCCGGCAAGCCCGGCGAGCGTGCCACTGATGGCGTAAAGCATCATCAGTTGGCGACGCACATTGATCCCGGCGCGGCGGGCCGCTTCCTCGTTCGATCCCACAATGTAGGTATGCCGTCCAAACTTCGTCGTTCGCAACACCAGGGCTCCGATAATCACCACTACGAGCGCCACCCAGAAGAGGTAGCTAAGTCCGAGAAAGCTCGCCGTCGAGATATGGATGAGCGTGAGCGGGACGTCCCGGACGTCGTTTCCATTGGTGAAGATCTGTGCGACGCCCAAAGCCGCCCCAAGCGAGCCCAGTGTCGCGATGAGCGCCGGAACCCGTAGCCGGGTGATGACGAAACCGTTGAACAGGCCCCAGGCCAGTCCGCCGAGCATCGAGACGAGCAAGCCGACCAGTACGGTACCGATGTTGTCGGTTCCCATCCAGGTCATCGCCATTGAGCCGCACACCCCGCCGAAGACGAGCACAGAGCCGATCGACAGGTCGAAGCCTGCGGCGACCATCACAAACGTCATCCCGACAGCCATCACCATCAGGGTCGAGGCGTCAGTGATGATATTGCGTGCATTCGCGATGGAGGGAAACGCTCCGGGGGCGACGATGCTGAACACGGCGATGAGCACCAACAGCACAATCGACATATAAAACGGAGACGACGACGTCATCCGCCGGATGGTTCTCGACCGGGGCGACATCGTGGCGCCAACCGTATCGAGCGGAGTCGCGGTGCTCGACGCGGTTGGGGCGGTGGCATCGGTCGATGCCGTCTTTAGTTCATCGATATTGCTCATGCGATTACCTCAATCGAACCGGTCATGGCGCCGACCAGTTTGTCGAGGTCCGCGTCTTCTGCCGTGAAATGGGCTGCGGTCTTACCGAGACGCAGCACCTGGATACTGTCGGCGACCTCCATGACTTCAGGCATGTTGTGGCTGATGAGTACGACGGCGATGCCGCTGTCGGCGACCCGCCGGATGAGGTCGAGAACTCGCCGCGTCTGTCGCACGCCGAGAGCAGCCGTCGGTTCATCCATGAATACGAGACCCTTTGCCCACATGACCGCGCGGCAGATGGCGACGCTCTGTCGTTGGCCACCCGAAAGGGCTGCGACCGGCGCATCGAGGTCTTTCACGTCGGTCCCCAACGAGGTGAAGGTCTCCGCCGCTTCCCGCAGCATGCGCGCCTTATCGAGAACACCAAGCTTGCCGAGGAAGCCAGGCCTGAGCAATTCACGACCGATGTAGGCATTTTCGGCTGGACCGAGGTCCGGTGCGAGGGCTAGATCCTGGTAAACCGTCTCGATGCCGAACTTGCGGGCGTGGATCGGAGACTTAAAAACGACCGGATTGCCGTTCAGCAGAATTTCGCCGCCGTCGGGTTGAATCACTCCCGAGAGGATTTTGACCAGTGTGCTCTTGCCGGCACCGTTGTCGCCTATGAGGGCCACGACCTGGCCTGCATCGACTACAAAGTCCGTGCCTCGCAGCACTTCGACGTGACCGTAGTTCTTGACGAGACCCCGGGCTTCCAGTAGATGAGTCAAAATCTTCCTCTCAGGATTGACCGCAAGACGGTCGCAGATCTGTGAATGAGACGCAGGGGCAGCTCGGCCGCCTCCGGTCCCTGCCACAATTCCAAGATGTGTCCACCATGACTCTCCCCATCGGGAGAGGGTTAGCCAGAGCCTAGGGTCGCCTCCGATAACGAACAACCAGTCGGTTTGCTTCTATTTACATAGGTTTTACCTATGAGATGGGTCTCGCTGGTCATTCGAAACCGTTCTGATCAGACCCTCAGGCCCCGTCCGAAGCGACCGGTCCTCCTCGAAAGAGTCAGAGCGGAATTCGATCGTGGCTGACTCACACGAGTTCTGTTTCGAGTGAGATTCGCAAACTCGATACTCGCGCCACCGAACTTCGCGAATGCCCCGGGAGCGCGCGTCGCACGGCCAAGCATCCACCGATTCGTGACGATGTAGTCCCGTGCCTAACAGCGACCAGTGACTACAGCGGCGGCCGTCGTCACGGTACGGAACGCGAAGGCGACGACCCCACGATGTCGAGCTTCGCCGCTGCGCACCTACGGGTGAAGTTCTTTTCCCTTGAGGAGGCCATCGCGGACGGTGTGGTGTTTGTCGGGGCGGCTTCGAATGACCAGTGAGACCCATCACATCGGGCGTGACATTCACGGCACCACTGCGTAGCCCCTTCTCGAGCTCCGGCACTCGATAGGCGTCGACGCGAGCATCCGTCGCGTGCTCTGCGACAACGGAGAGGAAGTTTCGCAATGCCCGGCTGAATACCCCCGGCCATCCGAAGAAATACTTCGACGGGGCAAAAAGCTCACATTTGAATTCGCTCGACAGCACGCGGTTAGCATGGAACGGTACAGAAATTTGAGGCCGTCATCATGCCAACCTTCCCCGCGCTAACATCACCACGCACACTAACCTCTTCGGAGATCGCTGCCCTCCGGGCCGATTTCCCTATCCTTCATCGGGAGGTGAATGGGCGCCCCCTCGTCTACCTCGACTCCGGCGCGACATCCCAGAAACCTCGCTCCGTCATCGAGGTCGAACGCGAATATTACGAGCGCGAGAATGCGGCGGTCCATCGCGGAGCCCACACACTGGCTGCGCTCGCGACCGAGCGTTTCGAGGATGCGCGAGCCACGGTCGCTCGTTTTGTCGGTGCGCGTGAAGACGAGATCGTCTGGACCTCCAATGCCACCGAGGCACTGAATCTGGTCGCCTATGCGATCGGTAACGCGACCGCTGGCCGCGGTGGACCGGCAGCGGAGCGATTTCGCCTCGCATCCGGCGACGAGATCGTCGTCACCGAAATGGAGCACCACGCCAATCTGGTGCCGTGGCAGGAACTCGCGGCAAGAACCGGAGCGGTGTTGCGCTTCATTCCCATTTCCGCAGATGGCACGCTGCGAATGGACGAGGCGGCCCGCCTCATCACCTCGCGCACGCGAATCCTTGCCTTCACACATGTCTCCAACGTGCTCGGCGTCATCAACCCCGTGCAGGAACTGGTCGCTCTGGCGCGCTCGGTCGGCGCTCTTACCGTTCTCGACGCATGCCAGTCTGCGCCGCATCTTCCGCTCGATCTTGCCGCCCTGGATGTTGACTTCGCAGCATTCTCCGGGCATAAGATGCTCGGTCCAACCGGCATCGGCGTGCTATTCGGCCGCAGCGAACTGCTCAATGCATTGCCGCCATTCCTCACCGGAGGATCGATGATCACCACCGTCACTATGGACAGCGCAGAATATCTGCCATCCCCGCATCGGTTCGAGGCCGGTACCCAACGCGTTTCGCAGGCGATAGCGCTGGCGAGCGCCGTCGACTACCTCGACCACATCGGAATCGACCGCATCGCCCAGCACGAAGCGACTCTCGGGCAGCATCTTGTTGTCGGGCTGAACGAGATACCGGGGGTGACCGTCCTCGGCCCGGGTATCGGGCAGGCTCGAGTCGGCTTGGCAAGCTTTGACGTCGAGGGTGTTCACTCCCACGACATCGGCCAGTTCCTCGACGACCGATCGATCGCGGTTCGTGTCGGCCATCACTGCACTCAACCCCTCCATCGCAGGTTGGGTGTCACCTCGTCAACAAGGGCAAGCGGCTACCTCTACACCACTGAAAACGAGATTGACGATTTTCTCAATGCGCTCGCCGATGCGACAAAGTTCTTCGGTGTGAACGCGTGAGTTCTGCGATGGAATCCCTCTACCAGGAAGTGATTCTCGACCTGTCGCGCCGCCCGCACGGTCGCGGCCTTGAAGATCACGCGGCCGCTGAATCGCACCAGATCAATCCCACCTGCGGTGACGAGATCACTCTGCAACTGCACTTGGAGCCTGGAACGGATCGCATCCGCGCCATTCGGTGGGAGGGTCATGGCTGCGCTATCTCCCAGGCCTCCGCTTCGCTCTTCTCCGATCTCGCGCCGGGTCTGACACCGGCCGATCTCGCGGCCCGCATCGAGCTCTTCCGCGTCGCGATGCGGTCACGTGGCACGATCGAGCCCGATGAAGAACTGCTCGGCGATGCTGTCGCCCTCGGTGGGGTGTCCCGATATGCGGCGCGAGTCAAATGCGCGATGCTCGCCTGGGTTGCTGGCGAACAGGCGATCATCCTGGCTGCAGCGGCATAAGGGGAGCCGAAGCGAAGGCAGTGTGCCCCGAAGGCAGTGTCGGGGCCAAGCTGGTGATCGGCGCCATCGGCCGGGTCGAAACGGGAACGGCCCGGCATAGTGCTGGCGGGCGTGCCGCAGCCACCGTCATTCCAGGGTGAAGTCGTCCGTTCTCACCTAAAGTACGGTGGCCGGAGTGTCGAGGCCGGCGTCCAGCAGCGCCTCCACGCCCCGATCGATCGTTGCGACCACATCCTGGACACCCTCCCCTCACGAAGGCGCACCAACACCCCCGGAATCACTCATCTCGCCCCCGGTAAGGTACTTTGTGGATTATGTCGGTGCACAAACGTCTCAATGCTGCCCTTTCCCAACTGACCGGATACGAAGTACGGCGTGCCCGCCCGCGCACAGGCGGCGGGACCTCTGCGGCGAAGATTCCGCAGGATATCGATGAGGAAGCCGCGGCGATCATCGGCCTGGTGCGGCCGTACACGATGACGAGCTTCGAGAAGCTGTACGCGGTGATCATGGCAGCCCGCTACGTCACCCGGCACAACATCCCAGGGGCGGTCGTGGAATGCGGCGTGTGGCGCGGCGGGAGCATGCACGCGATTGCCCGGGCGCTCGACGCTGCGGGCGCACACGACCGCGACCTTTACCTGTTCGACACGTACGAGGGCATGCCCGCGCCCGGTCCGCGGGACCGGCGGACCGACGGTCGACCCGCGGCCGAGCTGTTGGCCTCTTCCGACAAGACATCCCGCGTATGGGCGTATGCCTCCCTCGAGGATGTGCAGGAAGGCTTCCGTCAGGTCCCCTACCCGCAAGAGAAGCTGCATTTCGTCAAGGGACCGGTCGAGCAGACCATCCCCGGCATGGCACCCGAACGCATTGCCATACTTCGGCTTGACACGGATTGGTACGAATCGACCGCACACGAGCTGGCGCACCTGTATGACCGGCTTATTCCGGGCGGTGTTCTCCTGCTCGACGACTACGGCTGGTGGCAAGGCTCCCGCGAGGCCGTCGACGAGTTCATCGCCCGCACCGGTGCCCGCCTCTACCTTGCCCGCACAGGCAGCGGACGCGTCGCCATCAAACCCACCGAATAGGCCCGCGTCTCCGTCAGCGCCCAAGTGCAATCAGCGTCGGCTGCTCCGGCGGCGGCGCCCAACTTGACCGGTCAGTACAAGCGAGCGCGAGGATGACGTCGACAGGTTGCCTGCCCGCGGCAAGGCTGATTCCTCACGGAAATGATGTAGCGGGAGCGGGACTTGAACCCGCGACACCACGATTATGAGCCGTGTGCTCTAACCACCTGAGCTACCCCGCCGGGACGCGGCCCGACGAGGGGCTGCGCGAGCCCCCTGTGGGAATCGGACCCACTACCTCTTCCTTACCAAGGAAGTGCTCTACCAATGAGCTAAGGGGGCGTGAAATGTCAATCACACCAATTGCGTCTATCGAACCACGTCGGTTGCACGGCGCTGCGAACAGCACGGCGCCGTCTGGCACCGTAAGAGACTAGCATCCGCGCGCCACCCCTTTCGTACGCCGGAGTGAACGTTCCGGCTCGACTTCGAGCACCGGTCCCGTCGCAGAGAAGTCGGGCAGCGCGAGGCCAGGCAGCGCGAACGCGCTGAACGACGGACCACTTCCAGACAGGCGGATGCCGGCGCCGCCGCGCTCGGCCGTCGCGTGCCCGTAGAGCGGCCGCGGCATCCCGGCGAAGGCATGCGCGGGAAGCGACACATCGTAGGCGCCCCGGGCGGCGATCACGAGGACCGACTCCTTGGCTATCTCTCGGATGAAAACGAGCACCTCTCGCCCGACATGCAGCCAGCGCATACCACCACCGTTGAGTGCCGGATGTCCGGTGCGCAGGTGGATGAGATCGGAGTAGAGATCGATCGTGGGGGCCGCGGCATCCACCTGGTCCCACGGTATGGGCGTTCGTGAGTGCTCACCGTCGTCACCGACCAGGCCGAACTCGTCGCCGGCGAAGACCACGGGGATGCCCGGCATCGTCATTGACAGCCCGACAGCCACCGGCTGGGCGCCGTCGATCGCGTGCGTGAGAAAGCGCGGGGTGTCATGCGTGTCGAGAGCGTTCATCGTGCTCAGCTGCACACGCCAGGGAAAGCCGTGCGCAAACTGGCGATGCGCCGCGAGGACCTGCTCACCGGAGTAGGACGGAATCCTGCCGAACGGCAAACCGAAGTACGACGATTCGCGCTCCTGGGCCGACAGCCAGCCCCACACCGGTCGGGTGAAGTTGGCGTAGGTCATCGCGCCGTGCCATGCGTCGCCCTGAAAATCGCTCGTCGCATCGTTGGTCGATTCACCGAGCAGGATCGTGTCGGGGTTGATCTCGATCATTGTGCGCCGGATGATGCCCCGTACTTCGGCATTGAGATCGTCGGTCAGATGGCGTCCCGTCATGTTCGCGACGTCGATGCGCCAGCCGTCGAGCGAATAGGGAGGTGCCAGCCACTTCGCCACGATGGAGTCCGGTCCCTCGATGAACCGAGCCCGCAGTCCGGGCGAGTTCCAATTGAACTTGGGAAGGCTCGGCACGCCCAGCCACGACGCGTAGTCGCGCTGCTCGGCATCCAGCCAGTAGTAGAAGGCGCTCTCTGGCGTACCGGGCCTGAGGTGGGATGCCTCGAACCATTCGTGCGCGTCGCCACTGTGATTCGAGGTGAGGTCGCCGATCACCCGGAGACCGCGAGCGTGCGCCGAATGCACCAGGGCAATAAGCGCCGCATCCCCGCCGAGAAGGGGATCGACCTCATCGAAGGAGAGCGCGTCGTAGCGGTGATTGGACCGCGCGGGGAAGACCGGGGTGAGATAGGGCATGGTGACGCCGAGGCGCTCGAGGTGATCGAGGTGCTGCTCAATGCCCTTCAGATCGCTACCGTAAAACTGGGTCGACGTGTGCGGCCCGACGTGCGTCACCGGATCGCTCCACTGCGCCTGCTCTGCCCAGGCCGGCAGTTCGCGCCCCGCGGCATCCGCAGATCGGGCGAACCGGTCAGGGAACACCTAGTACATCACGCTGGCCTTCGCCCACTCCGGCGGCGCAGGGTGGGCGAGGATCTTGAAGTCCTCCGAGTCAAGAGTCTCGATCGTGTGAAGACCCGTGGCGTTGAGCCAACAGTTGGACCCGTCGCCGAGTGTGAAGAGAAAGCGGTAGCCGTGGGTCAGGTTCTCCACCTCGATCTCCGCTTCCCACCACTCCCAGCCCTCGACTATCGCCACGGGGGATGCCATCGTGAACCGCGGTTCGTGATTGGGATTGGAGCGCGTGCGTACGACATCGACCGGACCGAAAGCCGACGGGATCCGCACACGCACGCGCACGCGATCGCCAAGTCGGGGCGTGGCGTCGGAGACGTAGAGGGGAGAACCGTCGTGATGCGGCTCGTGCACGATGCCCATGATGATCCTTTTTTGTGCGACGCGAAAGGGCCGTTGGGCCCGGCAGGTCAGTGGAGAAACTGCAGAAACACCGTCGCATCCGAATTATGCCAGCAGTGGAAGCGCTTCCCGTCTGGCGGGGATGCAATAGGGTTTTCGCATGAGCCTCGACATTCTGCAGGGATCCTCCGTGCCCTCAACCGAGTCCGTCACCCTTTCCAGCGCCGCCGGAATTCAGTGGTGGCGCTCCGCGGTGATCTACCAGATTTACCCTCGCTCCTTCGCCGACGGCATGGGAGACGACGGCCTTGGCGACCTCGTCGGAGTCACCGAGCGCCTTCCCGCGCTAGTGGAACTCGGGGTGGATGCGATCTGGCTCTCGCCCTTTTATACGTCGCCACAGAAAGACGCGGGATACGACGTGGCCGACTATTGCGACGTCGACCCGATCTTCGGAACCCTCGCCGACTTCGACGCGCTCGAGAAGCGCGTGCACGAACTCGGGCTCAAGCTCATCGTGGACCTGGTACCCAACCACTCCTCAGACCATCACGCGTGGTTCCAATCCGCGCTCGCCTCGCCGGAGGGAAGCCCCGAACGAGGGCGCTACCTGTTCCGTGACGGCGCGGGCGTCGACGGCGAGCTGCCACCCAACAACTGGGAATCCGTCTTCGGCGGACCGGCCTGGAGCCGCCTCACCAAAGCCGATGGCACCCCTGGCCAGTGGTACCTTCACCTCTTCGACGCCTCGCAGCCCGACCTCGACTGGCAGAACCCGTGGGTACGCGACCAGTTCCGCCACATCCTGCGCTTTTGGCTTGACCGCGGCGTCGACGGCTTCCGAGTGGATGTCGCGCACGGGCTAATCAAGGCGGCCGGCCTTCCCGATTACACGCCATCGGCCGGCGGCGGCAGTATGGGCGGAAGCGGCAGCCTGGGGCTTGAGCCAGAAATCGACGCCCATCTCGGAAGGGGCGAAACCACACCACCGTACTGGGCGCAAGAAGGCGTGCACGAGATCTACCGCGACTGGCACTGCGTGCTGGAGGAATACGAGGGCGATCGCGTGCTCTGCGCCGAGGCCTGGGTCGAGCCACTCGACAAGCTCGCGCACTGGGTACGCCCCGACGAGATGCAGCAGGCATTCAACTTTTCCTACCTCGAGACGCCCTGGAGTGGCCCGTCCATGCGGGCGACCATTAACGCTTCGCTTGCCGCCTTCACCGGCGTCGGCGCACCGAGCACCTGGGTGCTCTCCAACCACGATGTGGTCCGTCACGCCTCGCGCCTCGCGGTCACGGCCGAGAACCCACAGGGGCACGGTATTGGGCCGCGATCCCCCGGTCAGCCGGTACGTTCTCTCGGACTGCGCCGTGCGCGCGCGGCGACCACGCTCATGCTCGCACTGCCGGGCAGCGCCTACATCTACCAGGGCGAAGAGCTGGGCCTTCCCGAAGTTATCGATCTCCCCGACGAGGCACGCCAAGACCCCACCTGGTTCCGAACCAGCGGCGAGCGCTACGGGCGCGATGGATGCCGAGTGCCGATCCCCTGGGAGGCGGACGCGCCGGCCTACGGGTTCGGCTCGAGTGGCAAAAGCTGGCTCCCGCAGCCGGAGGACTGGGCGCCCTACGCTCGCGACGCGCAGCGCGGCCTGCCCGGCTCGACCCTCGAGCTCTATCGCACCCTGCTGGCAGCACGGTCGCGCGCAAATCTCGGACTCGGCGATATCGAGTGGCTCGACGGCTACCCGGTTGCCGTGGTCGCCTTCCGCAACGGCTCCGTCACGGTGATCGCCAACACCGGCGATGCCGCGGTGGAGTTGCCCGCTGGCGAGGTCATTGTGGCCTCCGAGGAGTTCGACGCGCGGCAGCTTCCGAGTGACACTGCGGTGTGGTTGCGCTCCTGAATGTTAGTTCGCGTTGGCCTTGAGCCATGCGAACGGATCAACGGGTGTGTTGTTGAGGTGGATCTCGAGGTGGAGGTGAGCGCCCGTAGAGGCGCCGCTGCTGCCCACCCGGCCCACTTGGTCGGTCACCTTCACCATCTGGCCGACGACCATGCGCACCGACCCGGCAAGCATGTGGCCATAGATGCTCTGCACCTTCTGGCCGTTGATGTTGTGGTCGATTGTCACGTTGTTGCCGAGACCGCCGCCGTCGAATTCGACCTTGCTCACGACGCCGTTGGCGATGGCCTGGATGGGGACGCCAGAGCCCGGAGTGAAATCGACACCTTCGTGGAAGGTTGAGCAGAATCCGCACCCTTCAACCTGGCGGGGCCCGAAGCCGGAGGCGATCGGCACCGGCACGGGGAAGGGCCACTGGATCGTGCCGTTCGGATCGTTCGTGTAGGCAGTACTGCGCGCCGCCGACGCGTATTTCGTAGCGATCTGCTGCACGAGGGAGACGACCGTGTAGGCGTCGCGAGGGGGTGCGGCGACTGCGGCGTTGGCATCAACCCTCAGGTTTTGCACTGGCACCCCCGCGCTTGCTGATGTGGTGGTCGCGGAGGCACTGGACACGCCCGATGAGTTGAGGAACGCGCTGGCCGGCAGCGACGTGGAGATGAGCAGTGCACCGGCACCGGCCATCGCTCCGACGGTCATCAGCTTGCGCAGAACGCGTCTGAATCTATTGCGTCGCAGCGGTGCTGCGGGGCGAATCGCGACCGCCACTGTTCGGGCTCGGCGGGTGCGAAGACGAGGTGCGGAGGCGCGGCGTTCTGCCAACTCTCGGCGGCTTCGCGCCGAGGGCAGCCCGATGTCGTCGGTCACAGGCCTCCCGAGCCAGCGAACGGCACTCCCAGTGGAGCGCTCCCACATGCACAGGACAGGCTTGCGACTGCAGTCGACATGACAGGTGCTCCTTGCGACGCTGCGCGGTACCAGTGGACTGGTACGGCCACAAACGTCCTTTGGGCTCGCGACGCCGCTGGCTCCATGCGTAAGTAACGAGTTCGCTAACAGTAGCCAAAAAGACCACGGAAGACCACCCCGCATGCGGGGGCGGATTTCAGTTCGCGTTCGCCTTGAGCCAGGCGAAGGGGTCGACCGGTGTTCCATCGAGGTGGATTTCGAGGTGAAGATGCGCTCCGGTGGAATGCCCGGTGCTGCCGACCTGCCCGATTTCCTGGGTCACCGTGACCTGCTGGCCAACTACGACCTTTATCGATCCCGCAAGCATGTGGGCGTAGAGGCTCTGCACCTTCTGGCCATTGATGTTGTGGTCGACGATCACGTGATAGCCAAAGCTCGAGTCGTACGCGGCAAAGGTAACCGTGCCGTTCGCAACCGCGCCGATGGGCGTGCCAGAGCCAGGAACGAAGTCAACCCCCTCATGGAAGGATGAGCATCCAGAGCACGGTGACACGCGCCCGCCAAACCCGGAGCTGATTGGCACCGGGGCGGGGAAGGGCCACTGGATTGTGCCGTTCACATCGTTCGTGTACTCGAAGTTCTGACTGCCGAGCTGCATACGGGACGGCTGGATGGTGTTGACGACCGTGTAGGAATCCCGCGTCGTCGCCGCATCGAGGGCGGTGCCGGCGACAGCGAGTCCCTGCACCTCCGAGCTCGCCTGCGTCGGGAACTGCGCGCTTGAAGCACTCGCCGAGTTACCGGGGAGAGCCACCGCTGGCAGCGAGGTCGCCACGAGCAGTGCACCCGCCCCGAACATCGCTCCGAAGGTGACGAATTTGCGGATTACCTTCGCGCGTCGGGGAGTGGATGACCGTGCGGACGTTGCCGGAACCGACTTCACCCGAGCGGCTCGCACCGGTGTCGGTCTCGCCGACGTCAAGCGCCGCGGAACCCTGGCCTTTCGTGCCCGGGACGCCGGTGCTGCGTTCTCTTGTGCCCTCAGGTTGCGACGCGAAATGAACGGTACTGCGTCGGGAGTGGCGCCCGCGTGGCCCGCGACATCTGCTGAGTCGAGATTCCAGCTGAAATCCGCCACGCTAGCGATTCTCCGACTTCGTCGGCCGAGCGGGCGTCAAACAAAAAACGATCACAGCTGGTGGTCCTCCAACAACGAATACAGCGAGATGGAGAACTCGAGTACGTCTGTGGGTCTGGAATTGGCATGTCAGATAATGACGTGGTCTATGCCGCAAATCCCCGGGCCGAAGCCCGTGGAAATTATAACGAACGGGTAAAGGCTACGACACTCTGTGCCAAACGGCAATTACGTCGGGTCCGTGAGGTGGCCACACCCGTGGTTCACGAGAGTCTGAATTTGTCTTCAGCGTTCGCGGAGCAGCCATTGAAAAGTCGCGGCGAGATACGAAAATCCGGTAACCACCAGCGCCTATCCAGTGCCGATGAAATTTCGATTGCCGCTCCGGCTCGAATCGGCGTGCCCGCGAAAAAAGCCCCACCCTTACCGCACAAATCTCCCCTGGTGCTTAAACGCGAAAGGCCCGTCTCGTGTCGAGGCGGGCCGGTGTTCGCGCTGGTAATGGTGGCAAGTGCGAGATTCGAACTCACGAAGTCGTAGACGGCTGATTTACAGTCAGATCCCTTTGGCCACTTGGGTAACTTGCCATGCCCGCCAACCATAGGTCAACGGTGCATCGTAAGGATACAGGGTGAACGGCCTCCGCGAAATCGGGTAAGCGACGACCGAGGTAATAGGTTTCAGTTGGTCGCACGACAGGTGCGATGGGCAGGCGCCGTGGCTGGCATCCAGGAGGTTGCGGATGCCGCATTTGACCGCCTGTTAGTGCACCGCCTGTTACTTCGCCGCCTGTTACTGCACAGGGTCGACGTCCCTCGCGTAGCCGGTGGAATATCGAATCACGTCAGCGAGGTACCGATTCGACCCGTTATAAGCGAGCACTGCCTTGCGCCAGCCGCTCTCGGTATCGAGGGCCTTTCCTCCCGCGCGGCATAGGTAGCTCGCCGCAGCGAGAGTTGCGTCGTCGATGTTCTGTGGATCCTGCACCCCGTCGGCGTTGCCGTCCGCATGCCAGTTGCGCCAAGTTTCGGGGATGAGCTGCATCGGACCCACCGCACGGTCGATCGTTGCGTCGCCGTCGATCGCCCCCTTGTCGGAGTCGGGGATGTTTGCCACCGCACCCCCGCTGAGCGGAATCCCGAAAATCGGCGGAATCGCAGAGCCATTGGCCGCGATTCTGCCTCCAAAGATGGTGCCGTGGCGGGATTCGACCTCGCCGATGCCAGCGAGAGTGTTCCAACCAATTCCACAGGGGCGACTCTCGAACGAGATCGCGACGCCGGCATAGGCAGCAAGCGCGCGCGGGGGAATACCGGTCTTCCTCGCGGTGGCCACGACCCAGGCCGGGTCGGCGAGGGCGGAGAGCGCGGGACCGGCCGGATCTGGCGCTGCGCTGACCGGCGCGGCCGTCGCAAACCGGGCGAGCGGGATCGAGGGGCTCTCGGCATCCGGACGCCCCGGTAGTCCGACCCCTCCCGGCAGCGTGAAGGCCACGATGGCCCCGACCACGGCAACGGTGGCCAGTACGCCGGCCGCGGAAATCAGGACCACTCGCAGATTCGACATCGGATCCTATCTTCGCCTGACCGGCCCGTTAAACTGCTGGAATGGCTGACCCAACTTTTGACATCGTGAGCAAGGTCGACAAAATGGAGGCCGACAACGCGCTCCATCAGGCACAGAAGGAAATCGCGCAGCGATACGACTTCAAGAATGTGGGCGCAGAGGTGAATTGGAGTGGCGAGAAGCTGCTGCTCAAGGCCTCATCGGAGGATCGCGTTAAGGCAGTGCTCGAAGTGCTCGAGGCCAAGTTCATCAAGCGAGGCATCTCGCTGCGCAGCCTCGATACCGGGGAACCCTATCCGTCAGGAAAGGAGTACCGCATCGACATTTCGCTGAAAAACGGAATCTCGAGTGAGGATGCGAAAAAGGTCTCAAAACTCATCCGCGACGAGGGACCCAAGAGCGTGAAGGCGCAAATCCAGGGCGACGAACTTCGGGTCACCTCGAAAAGCCGCGACGATTTGCAGTCGACGATGGCAATCCTCAAGGGCGCGGATCTCGATATCGACCTTCAGTTCGTCAACTTCCGCTGAGCCTGCTGTCCACGCGACCCAATGATTTCGTTCGTCGTCAATTTCTTCGCCAGCTCCCTCTTCGCCACGATCGCTCTGGTAGTCGACATTTCGATCCGGGTGATCGCGGTGATTGTGGTTCCACAGAACCGCAAGCCGCAAACCGCTATGGCGTGGTTGCTCGCGATCTTCCTCATCCCGTACGTCGGGATCCTCCTGTTCCTGCTCTTCGGCAGCACGAAGTTGCCGAAGCGCCGGAGGGAGAAACAGGTCGAGATCAACGCCTTCATCCTCGAGACGACCGAGGGAATGGACCGGGTGGAGAAGGAAATCGACTTTCCGTCGTGGCTCGAACCGATCGTGGAACAGAATCGCACTCTGGGCTCGATGCCCCTGGTCGGGGGCAACACGGCGAAGCTGTACACCGACTATGCCGGGTCCCTCGCCGCAATGACCGAGGCGGTGGGCCAGGCGAAGCGATTCGTGCACGCGGAGTTCTACATCCTGTCGTACGACCAGACAACGAAGCCGTTCTTCGATGCGCTCGAGGCCGCGGTGTCGCGAGGGGTGACCGTGCGGGTGTTGCTCGACCACATCGCGTCGATACGCTCCCCCGGCTACCTGCGCACCATTCGTCGGCTGAAGCGCATCGGAGCGCTGTGGCAGCTGATGCTGCCGGTGCAGCCCTGGCGCGGACGCTGGCAGCGTCCCGACCTGCGTAACCACCGCAAGCTGCTCGTGATCGATCGCACCGTCGCGTTCACCGGATCGCAGAACATGATCGATCGCAGCTACAACAAGCGCGGCAACATCCGTCGCGGCCTGCAGTGGAAGGACCTGATGGTGCGATTCGAGGGACCGGTCGTCGCCGGCATCAACGCACTTTTCGTCACGGACTGGTATAGCGAGACCGACGAGTTGCTCCTGCGGGAGACCGACCGCTTTCCCGATGCGAAAATCGTGGGTGCGATCGATGCCCAGGTGGTGCCGAGTGGGCCGGGGTTTGACCTCGAGAACAACCTTCGGCTTTTCGACTCGCTCGTGTACAACGCACGACGCCGGGTGATCATCACGAGTCCGTATTTCGTGCCAGACGATTCGATGCTCTACGCGATCACCAACGCCGCCTACCGCGGGCTCGACGTGCAGCTCTTTTGCTCAGCCGTGGCCGACCAACCCGTGGTCTTCCACGCCCAGCGCAGTTACTACGAGGCGCTGCTGCGAGCCGGCGTGCGCATCTGGTTGTACACGTCGCCGACGGTGCTGCACGCGAAGCATTTCACGATCGATGATGAGGTGGCGGTGATCGGGTCAAGCAATATGGACATGCGCTCGTTCACCCTCAACTACGAGATATCGATCATGGTGCACGGTCGTCAGATCGTGGCCCAACTGCGTGAAATAGAGGAGACCTATCGCGAGCACAGCACGGAACTGCTGCTCGACGACTGGCTAACCCGACCCCTCCGCTCGAAAGTGCTCGACAACACCGCGCGGCTGACCGCCGCAGTTCAGTAACGCGTGGCTTGACTGGTCCCGTGCAGCGGTGGATCAGGCCTCGGAGCGCGACACCGCGACCATCTCGACGCGAGGCACGATCTTAATACGCAGGCGGCCGACTGGTTCGCCCAGCGCTTTCTCGTGCTCATCGAGACGATGCCAGCCGCTGAGGTCGGTGTATTCCACTCCCCGCTCCTGAAGGAGGTCGACCACGGACTGCTCGTCGGGATGCGACGGTGCCCACCAATTCGCCTGGTCGTTCACAACATGCTTGATGGTCTCCATCGCATCGCTCTTGGTGTGTCCGATCAGTCCAACCGGTCCGCGCTTGATCCAGCCCGTGGCGTAGACACCGGGCACCGGGTGGTCCGTATCATCCAAAACCTGGCCTTCACGGTTGGGAATGATGCCGCGCCTCTCGTCGAAGGGGATCCCCGGCAGGGGCGACCCGAAGTATCCGACCGCGCGATACACGGCCTGAACCGGCAGTTCGCGGACTTCGCCGGTGCCGACGACTCCACCCTGCCCGTCGGGGGCAGTGCGTTCGTAGCGGAATCCCTCCACCCGCCCGTCTCCGGTGACCGCCACCGGGTTCGCGTGGAAATGCAGGTGCAGCCGTCGGGATGCGGTGCCAGCCTCCCGTGCGCGCCACCCGGTGAACACCTTATCGATCACGAACACCTGCTTATTGCTCGCGATCGCGGCCTTCGACGCCTCGTCGTAGTCGAAGTCCTCGTCGTGCACGATCATGTCCACATCTCGCAACTCGCCGAGTTCGCGCAACTCTAGCGGTGTGAACTTCACCTGCATTGGTCCGCGGCGCCCGAAGACGTGGACGTCGGTCACTGGAGAGGCGGCGAGGGCCTCGTAGACGTTGGCCGGGATCTCGGTCGGCAGCAGGTCGTCCGCGTGCTTCGCGAGAATGCGAGCCACATCGAGGGCCACGTTGCCGTTGCCGATCACCGCCACTTGCTTTGCCTCGAGCGGCCATCCGCGCGGCACGTCGGGATGCCCGTCGTACCAGCTCACGAACTCGGCGGCACCGTAGCTGCCGTCGAGATCGATCCCCGGGATGTCCAGATCGGCATCGCGCACCGCACCGGTGGAGAAAATCACGGCGTTGTAGTGGGCCTTGAGATCGTCGAGGGTGATGTCTTGACCGTAGAGCACGTTACCGAAGAGACGAATACGACCGGTGTCGAGCACTTCGCGCAGCGCCGTGATAATTCCCTTGATCCGCGGATGGTCGGGGGCGACGCCGTAGCGAACCAGTCCGTACGGAGCCGGAAGCTGCTCGAACAGGTCGATCGACACCTCGAAGTTCTTCTCCGCCTTCAGTAGGATGTCGGCCGCATATATTCCTGCGGGACCGGCACCGACAATGGCAAGTCTCAGTTTCGTCATGGGTTCCTTGTTGGTCTGCAGCAGATCTCGACTGTCTCGACCCGCGGGATGGCGCTGCGGTTAGTTGGAGCGTTCGACGACGCTCTCGGCAAAGCGGGTGAGGGCCTTCTTCACGGGGCCGGCTGGCAGCGGGACGAGCGCTTCCACGGCCTCCCGCGCCCATCGGTGTGCCTCGTCCAGAGTCTTCTGCGTCACCTCGTGGCCGCGCAACTCGGCGATCGCGTTGGCGAGCTCCGCCTCATCGTCATTTTCGGGCGAGTAGTGCGCCGCGTTGACGTCGCGCTCGAGGCGGGTAAGCAGGTCGGCGGAATCCACATCGGTCTTCGCGAGATCGCGCAGGTACAGCAGCGGGAGAGTAGCGACCCCGGACCGCAGGTCGGTTCCGGGGGTTTTGCCTGTCTCCTCCTCGCCGGCCGCCAAGTCGATCACGTCGTCGATCAGCTGGAACGCGACGCCGATCTTCTCGCCAAAAACCTTCACCGGGGTGCGATATTCCTCCGGGGCATTGCCGAACATTATGCCCATCTCCGCTGCGGCGGCAATGAGCGATCCGGTCTTGTCGGCGAGTACCTGGATGTAGTGGTCGATCGGGTCTTCGCCGTCGCGCGGGCCGATCGTCTCGTGCAGCTGGCCGAGGCAGAGACGCTCGAAGGTGTTGGCCTGGAGCATGATC
>JANYIZ010000014.1 GCA_025408445.1 Frigoribacterium sp.
CTTTATTACTCGCATGGGAGCTGGCAAGGTACGGGACGCTCTACCGCCGCTTCTTGAGGCGATCAAGCAGGTCGATGCCAACCCGCTGTGGGTCACCGACCCGATGCACGGCAATGGGCTCACCACTCCCAACGGCTACAAGACGCGGCGGTTCGACGACGTCGTCGACGAGGTCAAGGGCTTCTTCGAGGCGCACCGGGCGGCGGGAACCTACCCGGGCGGCATCCACATCGAGCTGACCGGCGACGATGTCACGGAGTGCCTGGGCGGCTCAGAGCAGATCGACGAGGCAACCCTCGCGACCCGGTACGAGTCACTCTGCGATCCGCGGCTCAACCACATGCAGTCGCTCGAGCTTGCGTTCCTCGTGGCCGAGGAGCTCGGCGCGCGCTGACTCGGGTTTCGTGGAACCGTGCGCCCGTTTGTCAGCCGCGCGGCATTACGTTCGACAGCATGGCTGACAAACGGGCGCGCGGTCGCTGGGGCACCTTGGAGACCTAGCCACCAGCAGGCGACGACGGTTACCTTCACCAGTGAGTCCGCGTGTTCGCGGTGAGCCATCGTGAAGTCCGTCCCCTCGGTGCCATGGGCTAGCCGGCGATGAGAGCCACCGTGATCGTGGATCCTTTGTCCACAGTGGTTCCTGCAGCCGGATTGATCGACTTCACCCGTGGAAAGGGGAACTGGGAAAGCACCTCGCTGAACCCATCGTTCTTGAACTTGATGGAGAACCCGGCATCGGTCAACACTTTTTTCGCATCCGACCACAGCTGCCCGACAACATCCGGCACGGC
The DNA here is from genome assembly GCA_025408445.1 of Frigoribacterium sp. Lineage (GTDB taxonomy): Bacteria > Actinomycetota > Actinomycetes > Actinomycetales > Microbacteriaceae > Lacisediminihabitans. The sequence goes on from JANYIZ010000014.1 coordinate 795, forward strand.
GATCTGCTCCTTGCCCTTGGAAATCGTCAGCGAGATCGGATCTCCGGGCCGGATGACGGCTCCGTCGGCGACGTCGATACCGATCACGTTGCCTTTGGGCACGGTATCGCTGTAGTTCTCCCGTCCCGGCGTCGCCGTGAGCCCCACTTCGAGGAGGGTGCTGGTGGCATCTTTGACACTGCGCCCCGCGACATCCGGGATCGCACCGGCGGAGACGACGAGCGAAATTGGCTGGTTCTCGCCATAGGTCTTCACCGTTGCGAGGTCGAGTGCATTGGCGCCGAAGGCCGAGATCACTGTGTCTTTGGACACCTTGGCGTCAAACTGCTTTGTCGAGCCATTCGATTCGTAGCGGAAGCCGGCGTCCTTGATCTTCTGGATGGCGGCGTTCTGTGCCTCGCCCACGAGTGTGGGAACGGCGATGTTCCGTGGCCCGGTAGAGATCAACAGGGTGACCTTGCTCTTTTTGGCCACACGGGTTCCGATGGCTGGAGTGGTCTCTGCAACGGCGTCTTTCGCCACGCTAAGCGACGGTGTCGCACCATTTTTGGGGTTGACGGTGAACCCGAGCCTGGTGAGTGCAGCGGATGCCGCAGCGGGGGTCTGCCCGGCGAGATTGGGGATCGCGATCTGTGCCCCGGGTCCGGTGCCGAAGTACCAGCCGGTGCCGCCCACAAGAGCGGCGACGAGAATGACGAGGGCGAACAGCCAGAATCCCTTGCGTCGCCTCCGGTCGCTCTTCAGTGCGAGGGTGTTGGCGGTCTCCGTGAGAATCGGACCGGTGCGATGCCGAACCTTCGGCGTGAGGATCTGGGTGTCGCCGGTGCTTGACGGCGAGGCGACTGCGGAGGGCATGATCATCGTGCGCTGGAGAGCGGTGGCCGCGGTGGCAGGCTCATCGAGCCGCAGCAGCGCTTCCGTCTCATGTAGCTGGTCGAGCATGGCCTTCGCGTCGCGGGGACGCTGGTCGGGATCCCGCGCGGTGGCCCACAACACGAGCTCGTCAAGCTCGGCGGGCACGCGTGGGTTCTTGGTGCTCGGTGTCGGCACGGTGTCGTTGGCGTGCTGGTGCGCGATTTGGAAAGCCTGCTCGCCCTTGAACGGCTGCTCGCCGGCCAGCATCTCGTACAGCATGATGCCGACGGCATAGATGTCGCTGCGGGTGTCGGCCACACCGCGGGTCACAAGCTCGGGGGAGAGGTAGGCGATCGTGCCGAGGAGGGCGTTGCCGGTAGCCGTGTTGGCTGATGCCGCGCGTGCGAGCCCGAAGTCGCCGATCTTGATGCGTCCGTCGTCCGCGAGAAGCACGTTCTCCGGTTTGAGGTCGCGGTGCACGATGCCGTTCTTATGCGCGGCGGCGAGCCCGGCAAGGATCGCTTCCATGATGTCCATCGCCTGCATCGTGGTGAGCACCTTGTGCTCCATCAGCAGGTCGCGCAGCGTGATACCCGGCAGGTATTCCATCACCAGGTAGGCGGTCTCGCCGTCCTGCCCTTGGTCGTAGACGTTCACGACGTTCGGATGTGCCAGTCGCGCGGCCGAGCGCGCCTCCTGGATGAAACGCGCCTTGTATTGCGAATCGTCGGCGAGGTGACCGTGCATGACCTTGATCGCGACGCGCCGCTCAAGACGGAGGTCGGTGGCGAGGTACACCGTAGCCATGCCTCCGCGGGCGATGCGTGAGCGCACCTGGTACCGGCCGTCGATGAGACGTCCGATCAGGGGGTCGCTACTGCTGGTGGTCACTGGACAATTCTAGGGATTGACCGGTAAATCATCCGGATAAAACACCGTGCTGCGGCCGCTTCGAATGCGCTTGTGAGCGCAATCGTTATCTCCCACTGGCTACTTGAGTGTCGCGAGCCAGGATCGTGCCGAGGTCTCCCATTTTGCGTAGGCAGCGGGGAAGCCGGACAGCTGCACCGCCTGGGCCGCATCGGTTACAGATTTGGCCTGCCAGCCCGGAATGTCGAGAAGCCCGCGAGTATTCGCGGCGTTGGGATTCTTCGGCCCACCGAAAAACAGACGGCTCGCGTACGTCGGCTCCAGGATCTGCGCCGGAGTACCCCAGCCGGTGCTCTGACGCTGCTGGAAGATGCCGATCGAGTCGCGGTCACCGTAGGTGAGGTTGCGGAGGCCCGACTCTTGCGCTGCGGCGGCGAGGGCCACGACCAGGCCATACTCCGGCACGCCGAGGGAGCGGCCGACGGAGACGATGATGCGCGCATTGGTGGCCATTTCGCGGGTGAGAGGCACGACGGCACTCGGCGATGCGGGCACGACGGAAGCAGCGGTCGGGATGACGAGGGTGTGGCCGCCGTAGATGATGCTCGACCAGCTGAGGTTATTGGCGGTGAGGATGGCCTGGGAGGTCACATCGAATTTCGAGGCGATCTTCGCGATGGTGTCACCGCTTGCAATCGTGTAGGTCACGGGGTTACTGCTCGGCGTTCTGGCAGACGGAGCCTCCACGATGCGCACTTGGCTGGCGGGGGTGACGGAGGCCACAGCCGTCGATCCCGGGATGGCAATTGTCTGGCCGGGGTAGATGATGCTGGTCCAGGCCAGCCCGTTGGCGCTCAGCAGGGTTTGGGTGGCGAGCCCGAACTTTGCGGCGATGCCGCCGATCGAATCGCCCTTCTGGATCGTGTAACGGCTCGTTGGGGTGGAAGCGACGGGAGTGACTGCGGACACTGGCCCGCTTTTGCTCAGCTTCAGCATCTGGCCGGCAAAGATCACCGACTTCCAGCCGAGGCCGTTGAGAGCGAGAACGGAGGCGGTGGCCAGGCCGTAGCGCCCGGCGATGCTCGAGATCGTGTCGCCGGCCACGACCTTGTAGCTGGTGGGCGCGGCAGCCACGATGGTGCTGGCCTGCGAAACGGGGACGGCAACGGGGTTGCTTGCGGCTCGGGCGGCGGCGGTGAACGCGTCGCGGATGCTCTTGCCGAGCTCTATCGGCGAAGACCGCGGTTTTTCGCGCCGAAGGTCGGCGGAGTGCACCGGGCCGGTCACATTGAGGGTCATCGCCATGGAGCCGGCGATCACGATCGGGATGGTGTTGAAGAGACCGCGGGCAAGTTTGCCCTGATCGGCCCGGCTGCCCTGATCCGCGCGGCTGCCCTGCCGCCGACTGGAGCGGTCCCTGCGCGGTTCGAATGTGTTCGTCATGCTAAAACCTCGTCTATCTCTCGCCCCCGAGATATGTGCTGCACCCAGGAGCAGGCGACACGCCATCGGTAAACGCTGGCATAGATTTATAAGAGTGTCAATTAGCGGGACGGATGTTGTTTAAGTTAACGCATTCGAAATAAAAAGCCGAAGTTTGCACGGGGCCGCACTTCTGGCAGCATTGCACTCGTGACTACTGCTTCGGACACCCGCTGGCTCACCCTCCCCGAACTCGTCGACATGCTCGGAATCGGCGTGAGCAAAGTGCGTCGGCTCATCGAAGACCACAGCCTGCTTGCCTCGAAGTTCGACGGTGTCTGGAAAGTACCGGAGTCCTTCATCCGTGACGGCGAGCCGCTTCCGGAGCTGCGCGGAACTATTGTCGTGCTCCATGACAGTGGGTACAGCGACGACGAGGCGATGCACTGGCTGCTCACCGAGGAGGAGAGCCTCGGCATCTCCCCAATCGACGCTCTCCGCGCCGGCCGCAAGGCCGAGGTGAGACGAGTCGCGCAGGCGCTCGGCTTCTAGCGGGCCTCCGCGTCTTAGGCGGATCGCTTGATCACGGTGTCTGCGAGCCGAATCAATTGCTCCTTTGATGCCGCGCTGAGTGGAGCAGTTTCGATCGCGGTGATCGCGAGTGTGACGTTGTGGTCAATGATGCGCTCGACATGCTCGACGGCACCGCTCTCGCGGATGGATGCCTGGAGCATCGCCACCTGCTGAGGTGAGAGTTCCGGGTCTCCGAGCAGTTCGTCGAGCAGGCTGGTGGAGTTGGACGACAGCTTGGTGCGAGCGAGGGCGATGAGTACCGTGCGTTTGCCTTCGCGCAGGTCGTCTCCCGAGGGTTTGCCCGTGGTCTCGGGGTCACCGAAGACGCCAAGCAGGTCATCCCGCAGCTGGTAGGCGATTCCCAACGGAAGGCCGAATTCGCGCAGCGCAGCAACCTGCTGGATCGATCCGCCGGCGAGCGCCGCACCGATTGCGAGAGGCGCTTCGATGCTGTACTTGGCCGACTTATAGACGATCACGCGGTGCGCGCGCGAGAGCAGTTCGGGTTCTGGGTAGTTTCTCCAGCTGCGTTCTTCGAGGATGTCGAGGTACTGGCCGACAGTCACTTCTGTTCGCATGAGGTTGAATTCGCGGCGCGCGGCAACGCGGGCCGCGGGCTCGGTGAGCGACTGTAGTCCGGAGTCGAATAGCTCGTCGCTCCAGCTCAGCAAGAGGTCGCCGAGCAGCAGCGCGGCGGACTGGCCGAATCCGCGCGCGCTCCCGGTCCAGCGGCCGTCGTCGTGCAGAGCCTCGAATCGCTTGTGTGCACTGGGCATCCCACGCCGGGTGTCGGAGTTATCCATGATGTCGTCGTGGACGAGTGCCGCCGCGTGAAAGAACTCGAGGGCACTCGCCGCAAGCACGATCGCATCGAGATCGCTGGGGACGCCGCGATCGGGCATGACATCGAAGCTCGTCATGTGTCCGCTTACGGACTGCCACCCCCAGTAGCAGAAGAGCGCACGAAAGCGCTTGCCGCCCCGCAGGAGCACGCGGGAGAAGTCGATGAACGGGGCAAGGTCCGATCCGATGTGCGCGAGCAATGGCTCCCGCTCGTCCAAAAAAACGTCGATGTCGCTCTGGACAAGGTCAACTAACCGCTTACTCTCAGGCACGGTTATAGCCTAGCTAGGTAGCAGAGTCTACAATTGGAATACACCATAACCGCGTCTCTGGCCTGAAGGGAGTCATCATGCCGCTGTCGGAACATGAACAGCGTCTCCTGGACGAAATGGAGCGCAGCCTCTACCACAACGATGCAGATTTCGTCGCAACTGTTGGCTCGGGCGGTGGACGGCCAACCTACCGGTCAATCGCGATCGGTGCGCTGCTCGGCCTCGCCGGAATCGCGGTGATCGTCACCGGTGTCATGCTCCAATTGGCCATCCTCGGTGTCGCCGGGTTTGTCGTGATGTTCGTGGGCGTTCTCGTGGCCATTTCGTCGCCCAAGCGTCTGGTAGAAGAAACGCCGCGGCCTGCTGAAGCGCGTTCGAAAGCGTCCTTCATGGATCGCATGAACGAGCGCTGGGACAAGCGACAGGACGGGCGCGAGCAGTAGCTTCACCCTCAAACGACGGCCGATCGAAAGATCGGCCTTTTTTGTGCCGTTTTTCGTGGCGGTTTACGCAATCGACTCGATTTTCCTCCACCAGTCATCTGCCAGCAATATCGGGAAGATCTACCCCATTTCGGGGCATTTCGGCGCGCTATTTATTGATTTGTGGTGGAGAGTGGAGTAAAGTGGAGCTTACTTGAATCCAGGCCGGAGAATGAGGGGGAGTTGCCGATGTTTCTTGGCACCCACACCCCCAAGCTCGACGATAAGGGCCGCGTCATCCTTCCGGCCAAGTTTTGGTCAGAGCTCGAGTCCGGCATCGTGATCACCCGAGGCCAGGAGCGATGCCTCTACGTGTTTTCCACTCGCGAGTTCGAAGAGATGCATGATCGCATCCGCCAGGCTCCCGTGACGAGCAAGCAGGCTCGTGACTATCTCCGCCTCTTTCTTTCCGGAGCGAACGCTGAGGTACCCGACACCCAGCATCGCGTCACGATCCCCGCTGCGCTGCGCGCCTATGCCGGTCTCGGACGGGACCTCACCGTGATCGGCGCCGGTAACCGTGCAGAGATCTGGGATACCACCGCCTGGGAGACCTATTACGCGGAGCAGGAAAGTGCCTTCGCGGACACCACGGAGGAGGTGATCCCCGGGCTCTTCTAGCGCCCTTGTTCCTGACTCCCAGCCGTCGATTCGCCCTGACATCACTTCCCCGGTGACAGGTCGGACGGATGGGGATCAGGAACAAGGAACTGGACCACCGGTCACTATGGTCAACAACCAGATCCATACCCCTGTGATGCTCGAACGAACCATCGAGCTGCTCACCCCCGCGGTCTCTCAGCCGGGCGCAGTGTTGGTGGATGCAACGCTCGGTATGGCCGGCCACGCCGAGGCCTTCCTGCAGGGCTTTCCCGAGCTGGTGCTCGTCGGTCTCGATCGCGATACCGATGCTCTCGCCATTGCGGGGGAGCGCCTCGCACCCTTCGGCGACCGAGTGCATCTCGTCCACACCGTCTACGACCGGTTCGAGGAGTCCCTCGACGCACTCGGGATCACCGAGGTCTCGGCCATCCTGTTCGACCTTGGCGTGTCTTCCTTGCAGCTCGATCGGGTGGAGCGTGGGTTCTCCTATTCGAAGGATGCGCCCCTTGACATGCGCATGGATGCGACTTCGCCTCTCACGGCCGAACGAATCCTCGCCGACTACAGCGAGTCCGAGCTGCGGCGTATCTTCTGGGAGTTTGGCGAAGAACGGCTCGCCCAGCGGTACGCGAAGAAGATCGTGGAGTCCCGGGAGGCGAGGCCGCTCGTGCGCTCTGCTGAGCTCGTCGAACTCATCACCGCGGCGACCCCGGTGGCCATCCAACGCAAGGGACATCCGGCCAAGCGGGTTTTCCAGGCACTCCGTATCGAGGTCAACCAGGAGCTCTCGGTACTCGAGCGCGCCATCCCGGCCGCGATCCGCTCCCTCGCCGTCGACGGCCGCATCGTCGTGCTTGCCTACCAGTCGCTCGAAGACCGAATCGTGAAGCGTGCGCTGGCCACAGCGTCGTCATCGACCGCTCCGGTGGGACTCCCGATCGAACTGCCGGAACACCGCGCAGAACTCAGACTGCTTGTCCGCGGCGCCGAACTCGCCAGCGACGACGAGAAGGCCGCAAACCCGCGGTCCACACCCGTGCGGCTGCGTGCTGCCGAACGCATTCGGAAGGCCGCATGAGTAACGCTCTCGCCATCGATCTGCCAGCCTTCGTTCCGGCAGGGCTCGACAGCCATCCCCGTCATATTGAGATCGTCTCCACTCGCCACCAGAGGCGTGCGCGACCTCGCGTGGTCTACGCACTCGTTGCCGTCGTCGGACTCTTCATCATCCTGATGGCCCAACTGCTTCTCAGCATCTGGCTGTCGGATGGTGCGTACCAGATCTCGGGACTCCAGCAGACCCAGCGCGATCTCTCCCGTGACCAGCAGGCCCTGTCCGAATCCCTCAATACCTTGCGGTCACCCCAGAACCTCGCGGGGCGCGCATCTGCGCTCGGCATGGTGATGAATACCGGCAGCCAGGGCTTCCTGAGCCTCACCGGTGGTGTCACCCGGGCTCCCATGGCGGCCACTGCAGATACGACCGTGGCAGCGGATGCCGCGAAATACACCCCGAACGCGCTGATCACCCCCGAGCTTTCGGCTATCGGTGCGGGAGCAACCACAGCCGGGACGGGCGCGCCTGGCACACCCGTGACGAACGATTCTGTAGCGTCCACAGCGGGGGTTCCGGCGCCGACTGTAATGCCGTCGCCGATCACCCACTAGAGCATCGGCTCCGGCGTCGGCCGGCGCCGAGAACACCTGTTCCGTGAACCATCCAGTTGCCAAACCATCGGAGGAAGCGCCCGTGACCACCCCGCGCCGCAGCCGTCATCGCCTGGCCCTCGCGATCGTGGTGGTCTTTGCGGTGGTCGGCGTGTTCGCCGTTCGCCTCGTCGACATCCAGCTCGTGCGGGCCGACCAGCTCACCTCTGACGCGCTCAACAAGCGAGCCGTCGTCACCCCCACCTATGCGGCTCGCGGCGGCATCGTCGACACCAACGGGGTTGTTCTCGCCGACAGCGTCAACCGTTACGACGTGGCGGTGTCTCCGGCGAACTTCGTGAAAATGGATGCGGCGGGCGGATTCGGCGTCGTCGCGAAAGACGGCACGAAGACCACAGTGACCGTGATGCAGGCCGCGACCGAGCTCGCCACTCTCACGAAGCAGGACCCGGCGACGGTGTACCAGTCGCTCACCAAAAATCCGACCTCAAACTATGCTTTGGTCACCAAATCCGTCGACCTCGCGACTCGACGCGCTATCGAGAAGCTCAAGATTCCGGGCATCGTGTTTCAGCTGCATCCGAAGCGCGTCTACCCGAATGGCGCGGTAGCCGGCAACCTCACCGGCTACATGAACACCGAAGGACCGGGTGGCGGTCTCGAGGTCACCGAAAAAAAATGCCTGGCCAGCACCGACGGCAGTTCCACCTATGAGCAGGGCGCCGATGGGGTGCAGATCCCCGGTAGCGCGGTCACCACCAAGGCATCCGTTCCCGGTGGCACACTCAAGCTCGCCCTCGACAGCGACCTCGACTGGTTCTCCACCCAGGCCATCGCCGAGCAGGGCACTGCGATCGGCGCGCAGTCGGGCACGGCCATCGTGCTGCGTGTCAAGGACTTCCACATCATGGCCGCGGCCGACTGGCCAGCGGTCGACCCGAACAACATCGACGGATCGGCCGTCGCCAACTTCGGTTCGCTCGCCTTCTCTGCGGCGTACGAACCAGGCTCGGTATTCAAGGCGATGTCTGCCGCCATCCTTCTCGATACCGGAATCGGGTCACCGACCATGCCGGCCACCGTTCCGTCGCGGTGGACGACGCCAGAGGGCGGTTTCGTGCGGGACGCGATAGGTCACCCCACCCAGCAGCTCACGCTGACCGGCGTGCTGCAAAACTCGTCGAACGTGGGCATTTCCATGCTCGGTTCGAAGGTGCCGGAAGATGTGCGCCTCGCCTACATGAAGAAGTTCGGGCTCGGCCAGAGGACCGCGGTCGACTTCCTGGGTGAGCAGTCGGGCAGCCTGGGTGTCAGCGGCAGCGCCGCCAAGCCCTGGGACGACCAGAGCAAGTACAACGTGCTCTACGGCCAGGGCGTGTCGGCCACAGCCCTGCAGGTGGCCCAGATCTTTGGAACCCTCGGCAACGGGGGAGTCAAACTGCCCCTGACTCTCGTCGAGAGCTGCACAAAGGCCGACGGCACCGTCACCGATCTTCCCTCCGCAACGGGCACACGGGTGGTCACCGAAAACACCGCGAAGACCGTGGTGAACATGCTCGAGAGTGTGATTCAGGGCGGTGAGCTATCCCAGGCCGTGAAGATCCCGGGATACCGCGTCGCGGGCAAGAGTGGCACCGCCGAGGTGGCCGGGCCGGGTGGCTACACCTCCGATCGCATCGTGTCGTTTGCCGGGATCGCGCCCGCCGAGGACCCGCAGTACGTCGTCGTCGTGACCTACACCAAGCCAGCTACTATGAAATCGTCGGCTGCTGCGGCACCGACTTTCAAGAAGATCATGTCCCAGGTGCTCACAAAGTACCGGGTACCCCCGTCGACAACGCCATCCACCTATCCGGCGACGACCTGGTAAGAAAGTAGACGCTGTGACTGCACGGATCCCCCCGGTTCTACGACCGGAGCATCCGCTGGCCAGGCCTCTAGTCGGACTCGTGTCGGAGTTCGGGCTCGACTCGGTCGGCCAGCTCGACGGTGTCGAAATCACGGGTGTCACCGTGCGCTCCACCGAGGTCGAGGCCGGTGATCTCTATGTGGGGATCCAAGGCCAGAACAGCCATGGCGCCCAGTACTCGAAGCAGGCTGCCGAGAGTGGTGCCGTGGCCGTACTGACCGATCAGGCCGGAGCCGAACTCGCCGCTGACAGCGGCCTTCCCCTTGTCATTGTCGAGTCGCCACGGAGGGCGCTCGGCGACGTTTCGGCCTGGGTGTACCGCACCAACGAGCATCCACCACTCATGCTCGGTATCACCGGCACCAACGGAAAGACCTCGACCGCCTACATCCTTGAGGCGATCCTCAAGCAACTGGGTCTCGTCACTGGACTTTCGTCGACCGCCGAGCGCCACATCGGCGAGGTGAGTGTTGTCTCGAGACTCACCACCCCGGAGGCGAGCGAGATGCACGCCCTCCTTGCCCGCATGCGCGAGAGCGAGGTGCGTGCGGTCGCCGTCGAGGTGAGCGCCCAGGCGCTCACCAAGAATCGGGTCGACGGGCTCTTGTTCGATGTGGTGGCCTTCACCAATCTCAGCCACGACCACCTCGACGACTACGCCGACATGGACGAGTATTTCGAGGCCAAGCTCGCGTTGTTCGACCCGGAGCGTGGCAAGCGCGGAGTCGTCTCGCTGGATACGGCCTGGGGCGAGAAGGTTGTCGATCGCTCCCGCATCCCAGTCACCACGATCTCGTCGACCACCGGCGTCGCGGGGGCGTGGAATGTCGAAATCCTCGACGAACGTGCGTCCGGTGTCGAGTTCACTCTCACCGGACCGGAGGGTCGTTCGATCACGACCCACGTGCCACTCATCGGCCGACACATGGCGGCCAACGCGGCCCTCGCGGTCGTGATGCTGGTGGAGGCCGGTTTCGAGCTCGAAGCCATCGGCCAGGCAATCGAGCACGGCATCGACGCCTATCTTCCCGGACGCACCGAGAGAGTTTCCGGCGATCGCGGGCCGAGCGTGTATGTCGACTTCGGACACAGCCCGGATGCCTTCCTCAATACTCTCGACGCGGTGAGCAAATTCACCACGGGCCGCGTGATCATGGTGTTCGGCGCTGACGGGGACCGCGACGCGACCAAACGTCACGAGATGGGGCGGGTCGCCTCTGAGGGTTCCGACATCCTGGTGATCACCGATCACCACCCACGCTTCGAAGACCCGGAAGCGATTCGAGCGACGCTGATCGAGGGCGCGAATCGTGCCGAGCACCAGGCCGAGCTTCACGAGGTCAGCCCGCCGGAGAAGGCGATTCGCGTGGCGGTGGCGCTCGCGCAGGAGGGTGACTCGATCCTCTGGGCTGGCCCCGGTCATCAGGACTACCGCGACATCCGTGGTGAGCGCACGCCATATTCCGCACGAGCTGAGGCCCGTGAGGCCCTACGAGAGGCGGGGTGGGCCTAAGTGATCTCTCTCACGCTTGCCGAACTCGCGGCGGCCGTCGGCGGCACGCTGCGCCTCGCACCCGGCTCCCATGACTTCGACGAGGTCTCCGGAACGGTTCAGGCCGATTCGCGTCTCGTCACCCCCGGATCGACTTTCATCGCCCTGCCCGGCGAGGTATCCGATGGCCACCTGTTCGCTCAGGCCGCGATCGACAACGGTGCCGCCGTGCTGCTCGTCGACCATGAACTCGAACTCGCGGCGTCCCAGGTCGTGGTTGAAGATACCCTCACCGCCCTCGCCGATCTCGCTCGATTTGTCGTCGCAACCGTTCGCGCCAGGGGAGCGCTCAAGGTCATCGGCATCACCGGGTCGAACGGCAAGACGACCACCAAGAACATGCTGCGCGCGGTGCTCGAGACCGCCGGCGCCACCATCGCCCCTCCCGGCTCATTCAACAACCACGTCGGGGCGCCTCTCTCCATGCTGTCGATCGACCTCGACACGCGCTTCCTCGTGGTGGAGATGGGAGCCTCCGGAATCGGAGAAATCGCCCGAACCGTCGGAATCGTCATGCCCGACATCTCTGTCGTGCTCAAAGTCGGCCTTGCTCATGCCGGCGAATTCGGCGGTATCGAGCAGACCCAGCGGGCAAAGTCTGAGATCGTGACGCAGCTGCCGGCCAGTGCAGTCGCGATTCTCAACCGGGACGACGAACGCGTCGCCGCGATGGCGTCCCTCACGAAGGCCCGCACGGTCTGGTTCGGACTGGATGCCTCGGCAGACGTGCGCGCGGACGACCTGCGCGCCACCGCCTCCGGCACCGCGTTCACGCTCATCGAGGGCGACCTGCACCGGCCGGTACTGCTGCGGATCCTCGGCGAGCATCACGTGATGAACGCCCTCGCGACCCTCGCGGTCGCCCGTGAACTCGGCGTCGACCTCGACACCGCCATCACCGCCCTCGAATCGGTGCCGCGTGCCGAACGCTGGCGGATGGAGGTGCTGACCCGATCCGACGGCATCCTGGTGATCAACGACGCCTACAACGCGAGCCCCGACTCGATGTCCGCCGCACTCAAGACCCTCGCCCAGATCATCGAACCGGGTCAGCGTTCTATCGCGATCCTCGGTGAGATGACGGAGCTCGGGGAGTTTTCCGACGGGGAGCACGATCGCATCGGTCGCCTCGTCGTGCGCCTCAACATCCAGAAGCTCATCGTCGTTGGTCACGGTGCCCGTCACATCCACAACGCTGCAGGGCTGGAAGGCTCGTGGGACGGGGAGTCAATGCTCGTCGCAACCGCCGACGAGGCCTACGATCGGCTCCGTGACGATCTGCGTGCGGGCGATGTCTTGCTGGTGAAGTCCTCGAAGTCCGCCAATCTGCGCTTTCTCGGCGACCGCATCGGTGAGGTGCCGGAGTGATTGCGCTCCTCACCGCCGGCGGCATCAGCATGGTCTTCACCCTGCTGTTGACACCGCTTTTCGCGAGGGCGTTCCGTCGGCTCAAACTCGGCCAGTTCATTCGCGCGGACACCCCGACCGCGCACGTGATGAAGCGCGGGACGCCCTCAATGGGTGGCATCGTCTTCATCACGGCGGCCATCATTGGCTATTTCGGCGGCCACCTGGTGGCCGGAGACTCCGTCGCCGGCACCGGGATCCTGGTGCTCGCGATGATGGCCGGACTCGGCTTCATCGGCTTCGTCGACGACTTCCTCAAGGTCAAGCGCCAAAACAGCATCGGTCTCGCCGGCTGGTACAAGATTGTCGGCACGGTGATCGTGGCCATCGTGTTCGGAATCATCGCACTGGTCTATCGGGATGCCAACGGGCGCACCCCGGCCTCGACCGCGATCTCTTTCGTCCGCGATCTCAACTTCAACTTCGTCGTGGTGTTCGGCGCCACCTTCGGAGTGATCCTGTTCATCGTCTGGATCGTGCTGATCACGACGGCCACCACCAACGCGGTGAACCTTGCCGACGGCCTCGATGGCCTGGCGGCCGGCTCGTCAATCCTCGCGATCGGCTCGTACATCATCATCGGGTTTTGGCAGTCCAACCAGTCCTGTTTCAGCGCGAAAATTCAACTTGACAACCTGTTCAAGTGCTACACCGTCTCCCGCCCGCTCGACATCGCGGTGGTGGCGGCGGCGATTGTCGGTTCGCTCATCGGTTTCCTCTGGTGGAACACCTCGCCCGCCCAGATCATGATGGGTGACACCGGATCGTTCGGACTCGGCGGAGCCCTCGCCGCCCTCGCCATCCTCTCCCGCACCGAACTGCTCCTCATCCTGATCGGTGGACTGTTCCTCATCATCACCGGCCAGGTGATCGTGCAGCGCATCTACTTCAAAGCCACCCGAGGCAAACGCATCTGGCGCGCGAGTCCGCTTCATCACCACTTCGAGATGAAGGGCTGGGCAGAGGTCACGATCGTCGTGCGCTTCTGGATCATCTCCGGGCTCTTCGTCGCGGCCGGCGTCGGCACGTTCTATCTCGAATGGCTCTCCCGGGTTCCCTGATGACACGAACTGCGAATGACATTGCGGCCTTGACGAGCTGGAATGCTGATTGGGCTGGCGTGCGGGTGGCCGTGCTCGGCCTCGGCCTGACCGGGTTCTCCGTCGCGGACACCCTCGCGGAACTCGGCGCAGAGCTCGTCGTGCTCGCCAATCGTGCCGATGATGAGACCGCCGACCTGCTGGAGGTGATCGGGGTGCGCCTGGCGCTCACCAACCTTGAGGCCGAGCTCGCCACCTTCGGCCCGGAGCTCGTGGTGGTGTCGCCGGGTTTTGCCCCGACGCATCCGCTCGTCGCGTGGGCGATCGGAGAAGGAATTCCCGTCTGGGGAGATGTCGAGCTGGCGTGGCGCCTGCGCGATCGATCGGGCACTGTTGCCGAGTGGATCGCAATCACCGGCACCAACGGCAAGACGACCACGACCCAGCTGACCACCGCCATGCTCATTGCGGGAGGCAGGCGAGCGATTGCCTGCGGCAACGTGGGCATACCCGTGCTCGATGCGGTGCGCGACCCCACCGGTTTCGACGTGCTCGTCGTGGAGCTTTCGAGCTTCCAACTGCATTACCTTCAGTCGATGTCGCCGTTCTCCAGCGTCTGCCTCAACCTCGCCGCCGATCACCTTGATTGGCACGGTTCCGCCGCGGCCTACCGCGCGGCGAAGGGTAGCGTTTACGATCGCACTCGAGTTGCCTGCGTCTACAACTTGGAAGACGACGCCACGCGCGAACTGGTCGAAGAAGCCGAAGTGGTGGACGGATGCCGCGCCATCGGATTTGGACGCGGAATCCCCGGTCCGAGTGACATCGGCCTTGTCGACGAGATCGTGGTCGATCGGGCATTCCTCGCCGACCGCTGGCGGGCCGCAATCGAGCTCACCACAGTGGATGAGCTCGAGGCCGTTGGGCTCGGGTCGCCGCACATGATCGCGAATGTTCTCGCGGCATCCGCTCTCGCACGTTCGTTCGGGGTGGCGCCCGGCGACATCCGCTCCGCGCTCCAGGCCTTCCGAATGGACCATCACCGCACAGAGACGATTCTCGAGCGCGACGGGATCCGCTGGGTGAACGACTCGAAGGCCACCAACCCGCATGCGGCCAAGGCCGCGTTGGAATCCTTCGATTCCGTGGTGTGGGTCGTCGGCGGGCTGCTCAAGGGCGTGGACGTCACCGAACTGGTCTCGGCCACCCGTGCGCGCCTGCGTGCCGCCATCCTCATCGGCACCGACCGCTCGGCTCTGCGCGATGCGTTCGCGCGACACGCGCCGGAGCTGCCGGTGTTCGAGGTCGACACCGCGGACACTAGGGAGGTGATGCCGGTGGTCGTGAGACTGTCGGCCGCGGTCGCCCGACGGGGGGACACAGTTTTGCTTGCACCGGCGGCCGCTTCAATGGACCAGTTCATTGACTACGCCGACCGGGGCAACCGGTTCGCGGACGCGGTACGAGAAGCAGATTCAGCACCACAAGCACGAGGGGATGGCACGGATGACGACGAGCCCTCCTCGCCCGCGGATGAAGACTAAGTCGGTCCAGCGCTCGAGCCCTCCGACGGATTCCCACGGTCCCGCAGCTGTAGTCGCGGTCAAGCGGCTCTTCGCTGCCGAGACCGGCAA
Organism: Frigoribacterium sp.; assembly: GCA_025408445.1. Lineage (GTDB taxonomy): Bacteria > Actinomycetota > Actinomycetes > Actinomycetales > Microbacteriaceae > Lacisediminihabitans. The sequence continues at coordinate 15,925 of JANYIZ010000014.1, forward strand.
CTACTTCCTGCTGCTCGGCACGACCCTCTTCCTCGTGGTCTTCGGCCTGATCATGGTCTTGTCGTCCTCGGCCGTTGAGTCATTCAAAGCGAGCGGTGACTTCTTCAACGGCTTCGTGCGCCAGGTGGTTTTCGCGACGGTCGGCGTGCCGCTGATGCTCATTGCGGCTCGGATGCGCGCGAGCTTCTGGAAGCGCTGGTCGGGAATCTTTCTCCTGGTAGCGCTCGGGCTTCAGTTTTTGACCGTTGCTACGCCACTCGGGTCTGAGCGAGGTGGTAATCGAAACTGGATTACCATCGGCACGTTCAGCGGACAGCCGTCTGAGTTCGTGAAGCTCTCTCTGGTGATCTGGCTCGGTTACATCCTCTTCAAGAAGCGCGATGTGATGGACAACTGGCGCGAACTGGTTGTGCCGCTCGTGCCGATCGGTGGGGCAGCCGTCGGACTTGTTCTCCTGGGAGGGGACCTCGGAACGTCGATCATCCTCACCGCGATCGTGATGGGCGCGATCTTCTTCGCGGGCGTCAAACTCCGTTTTCTTGCGGTGCCGATCGTGCTCATCGGCATCGCCGGAGCCATCGCCGCTTCTGCGAGAAGCTCCCGCCAGGACCGCATTCAGGCATTTCTCAGCGGCTGCAAGTCGGCCGATGACCATCTGGGTAGCTGCTGGCAGACCGTGCATGGCTGGTGGGCGTTAGCGTCAGGTGGCCTCTTCGGTTCGGGGCTCGGCAACTCTAAAGCCAAGTGGTCGTGGCTACCGGAGGCGGATAACGACTTCATCTTCGCGATCATCGGGGACGAGCTCGGACTTCTCGGAGCCATCCTCGTGCTTGCGCTCTTCGTCGTACTCGCCATCGCGTTCGTGCGAATCATCCGCGCGAGTACCGACCCTTTCGCCCGGGTCACGGTGAGTGCCGTCATGGTCTGGATCGTCGGTCAGGCGTTCGTCAATATCGCGGTGGTGCTCGGTATCCTGCCGGTGCTTGGAGTGCCGTTGCCACTCATCTCCGCCGGCGGCTCCGCCCTCGTAACCTCGCTCATCGGCATCGGAATAGTGCTGTCTTTTGCACGCCGTGCACCGGATGTCACCACCGCGACCGGCAGTCGACTGAAGTGACGCGGTACCTCCTCGCCGGCGGGGGAACCGCAGGCCATGTGAATCCGCTGCTCGCGGTCGCCGACCGCATCGTTGTCCGCGAACCGGATGCAGTGATCTTGGTGTTAGGCACGGCGGAGGGCCTCGAGTCGCGACTTGTGCCAGCCAGAGGATACGAGTTGCTCGTCGTGCCCCGGCTGCCCTTTCCCCGTCGCCCGAACCTCGAAATACTGCTTTTTCCCGCTCGGTTCGCGCATCTGGTCGCTCAGATCCGCGGCCTGGTTCGTGAACACCGCATCGATGTGGTGGTCGGCTTTGGAGGGTACGTCTCCGCGCCCGCCTATCTCGCAGCACGGCGCGAAAAGGTGGCGATCGCGATCCACGAGGCGAATGCGCGCCCGGGAATGGCAAATCGCCTTGGCGCTCGCCTCACCCGTTTCGTTGGTACCGCCTTTCGGTCAGCCCGACTGCCGCATGCACGGTTTGTGGGGATGCCTCTGCGACAGGAGATCGAATCCCTCGATCGGCCGATCGTGCGGAGGGAGGCATTGGCATTCTTTGGACTCTCTCCGGCTCGTCCGACCCTTCTCGTGACCGGGGGCTCGCAGGGTGCCAAACATGTCAATGAGACGGTCTATGCGGCAGCCGCAACGATCATCGGCGCCGGCTGGCAGATCCTTCACGTCACAGGAGAGCGGTCGGAGTTGCCGCCAACCGAGCTTGCGAACTACGTGATGGTTCCCTATTGCGACCGCATGGATCTGGCTCTTGCCGCAGCGGATCTTGCTGTCGCTCGCGCCGGTGCCGCAACCGTCAGCGAGTTCAGTGCGCTCGGTGTGCCCGCAGTGTACGTGCCCCTCGCCGTCGGCAATGGCGAGCAGCAGCACAATGCCCGTGATGTCGTCGCGGCCGGCGGCGCGCTCATTGTGGAGAACGCGGTCTTCACTCCCCAATGGATTCTCGACCGTCTGGTGCCGCTGCTGGAAGACCGGGCGCTCATCGCGGGGATGGCCGCGCGAACGCTGTCCGTCGGAGTTCTCGATGGCGCGGATCGCATGGTCGACCTCGTCGGGGATGCACTCGGCTCCACCATAGGTTTGAGCACGTGATCAAGTCAGACTTTTCCCAGACCGTGCCAGCCGACCTCGGTCGGGTTCATTTCGTCGGTATCGGCGGCGCGGGTATGAGCGGTATCGCACTTCTTTTTCTCGAGGCTGGCGTGGCGGTGACCGGGTCGGACATCCGAGTGACGGAAACCGTCGAAGCACTTCGTGCGAAGGGGGTCGTGGTGGCGATCGGACATGACGCCGCCAATATCGAGGGCGCAGAAACGCTCATCGTGACGGGAGCAATCGCCGAAGACAACCCTGAATACCTCGCCGCCCGCGAGCGCGGTATTCCGATCGTGCATCGCGCCAGGGCACTCGCCTGGCTCACCCGCGATCATCGCGTCGTCGCGGTCGCCGGCGCCCATGGCAAGACCACCTCGACCGCGATGATCGTCACCGCGATGCTCGCGCTTGAGGCCGATCCGAGTTTCGTCAACGGGGGAGTGATTCGCTCACTCGGTGTGAGCGCGGCCACCGGCACCGGTGACGCATTCGTGGTCGAAGCGGACGAGTCAGACGGCTCCTTCCTGCTCTACGACACTGCGATCGCTCTCATCACCAATGTCGACCCCGACCACCTCGATCACTACGGCTCTGAGCAGGCATTCGAGGAGGCATTCGTAACCTTCGCGCGCGCCGCATCCGAGCGGGTCGTCATCTCGAGCGACGATCCACGGGCGGTGGCAGTCACCAGCCGCCTTGGCGATCGCAGCGTGCTCACCTTCGGCCAACACGCGGATGCCGACATCTGGCTGCATTCGATCGACAGCACCGAGACGGTTGCCTTCACCCTTCGCTACCACGGCGTCGATTTCAGTACCCGACTTCGTGTCGCAGGGCTACACAACGCGATCAATGCGGCCGGTGCTTTCGGAGTGCTCGTCTCGCTCGGCTTCGAACCACAGTCCTCCCTCGACGCGATCTCACTTTTCGACGGAACGGAGCGTCGATTCGAGTGGCGCGGCAGCGTGCGCGGGGTCAGCGTCTACGACGACTTCGCCCACCATCCCAC
>JANYIZ010000015.1 GCA_025408445.1 Frigoribacterium sp.
GATCAGTGGAGAGATGACGACCCCGGTGCCTTCGCGCACGAGCGCGGGGATCTGGTAGCACAGCGACTTGCCACCACCGGTAGGCATGAGCACGAGGGCGTCCCCACCGTCGACGATTTGCTGGATGATCTCGGCCTGGTCACCGCGAAAAGAGTCGTAACCGAAGACCGTCTGGAGAGCATCGTTCGCGCTCGAATATTTGGAGGAAGCATATTTCGAGGAAGAGGGACGAGTTGGCTCGCGAGCGATGCATTCTCTCTCACGATTGCCGACGGAGGGAGGTTCGTAATCGAACTCGTCCGGTGGGACGAGGTCGTCGGGATCCCAGGGGATGTCCGCGCTCCAGCTCACCCTACAGATCCTTCTCTCGTACCTCTCTTGCCCACCGGGTGAGTCTAGCCGCGGGCTGTGACAGTGCCCTCCGTGCCGCTTTCGCTGTGCACAATGGTCGCCGGATCCGGCGGTGCAGGGAGCGTGAGCACCCGCACCCTCTCCAGCCCGAATCGCTTCGCCGCGCGCGTTACAAGCCACGCATAGAGCGCGAGGGTGACTGCCGAGATTGCGACCTCGAGGCCGCTGCCGGTTTTGGAATTCACGTCGACAAGGCCGAAGGCACCGATCACGAAGATCACCGTGTTGTTCACGACGTGAGCCACGATGGATGCCTCGAGCCCTCCCGTCTTGAAGACCAGCCACCCGGCCACCACGGCAAACACTGACACATCGATGAGTCCCCACACGTCGTACTGGTGACCGATGGTGAACAGCGGCACCGGTAGCAGGATCGCGAACAGCGGATGCTTCAGCCAGCCGCCGATCGTCTGGGCCAGGTATCCGCGGAAGAAGAATTCTTCGGCGGTGGCCTGCAGCGGCACGAGCAGCACCGCCACGAGCACCACAGGCCAGGTGCTCGCTGTCACCGAGGCGACCGGAAGTGACTCGCCCGTCAGCAGGGGCAACAGCAGAACGGAAAACAGGGTAGAGGCGCCGTACGCGATGACGACGGGAAAGATGAGTCGCAACATCCATCGCCAGCGCAGCCGACCAGCGATCGACGACAGCAGGCCGACCGGGCGCGGCCCCATGATGAGGCGCGCGAGCCAGATCGAGGGCAGGATCACCGCGATCGAGGAGAGTGAGAATCCGAGCACCACGGGAAGGCTGTTATCGATTTGGCCCGTGGTGATGAGCTTCGTGATCACCGGGCGAACTTCGGGGAAGACCAGCGTGGAGGCCAGCAGCAGCACGACGAGCACGATGGTGAACACGACAAAGATGCCGAGGGCGATCAGCCCGGTGACGAGCGGCTTCCACCAACGGTAACCGGGAGCGCTTCGGGCGAGACGGTGATAGGCGAATTCCACGCGAAAAGACTAGCTAGTGAAACGGGGAGTCCGATCAGAGCCGGACTCCCCCCGTTGACGAGGTCGGCGGCTCAGCGCACGAGAACCAGCGCCGGGAACGACGCCGAATCGACGAGCTGCGCGTCACCCGAGTAGGTTGCGGTGAGCAGGTGGATGCCGCGGCGCAACTTCGGAAGCGTCACTGTGACCCGGCCATTGTCGGCGGGTGTCAGGGTCACGGTGGTGAGCACAATCCGCCCATCGCGCACGACGATGTCACCCGTCGGCACCAGGCCATGGCCCGTGACGAGAACCCGATAGGCGACCGGTGATTTGTGGCTCACGGGCACGCGGTCGACGGTTCCGCGGGTGACGGATGCCAGACGATCGACCGTTATAGCGGCAGAGGTCGCGACTCCCGGGGTGGTGCCGGGCGCGCTGGCGGTGACCGTTACCGTGATCGCTCTGCCGGCATCCGCTGCGACCGGTGAGTAGCTCGCGGCGGTCGCTCCATCAATGGGTGCTCCCGCATGATTCCACCGGTAGGCGAGCGTCGGAGAGGTGACACTCCAGGTGCCAGGAGACGCTGTGAGAGTGTGGCCCACCGTCGCGGTTCCACTGATCACGGGAGCGGTAACCGAGGTTATGGTCGGCACAGTGCTGGTGAGCGGGACATCGATCGCCGTTCCGGTCTGCGGTACAGCGACGGTCAGCACCGGGGTTCCCGCCGGGGTGGCGGTGGGGATGGTGACTGCGACGGATGCCCGGCCGGCCTCATCCCCGAGGTCAATGATCGCGGGATCGATGGCCGACTGGGCGAGCACGGTGCCGCCCACGCTTACTGTGGCGGTGCCGCTATTCGGCTCACCGTTCGAGAACAGCAGGGAGGACAGCCCGAGGGTCACGATGTCACCCGGTGTCGCTGCGGCCGAGGACAGGGTGACGCCAACGGCACGCTGAGCGTAGTCCGGAGAGGCGACCGGGTTGGCGACGAAGTAGTCGACCATGCTCTGCAGGTCGATCTTGCCGGTGTCACCCGTGTTCGTTCCCGTGGCGAGTGTCACGAAGTTGTCACCGCCAGAGGCGAGGAACGAATTCGCCACCACCGTGATCGAGTCGGTGGATGCCACGGGCAGGCCATTGAGGGTGATCGCCGTGATGTGGCTGCCGGCTGCTGCCGTGGGGTCATAGCGATACTCGAGGGACTTCGACACGCCGAGCTTGAGGAACGGGCGGGTTGAGGCGGCTGGCTGCCACTGCTCCTCGAGCACCTGCCTGAGCTGAGCACCGGTGAGCGTCTTCGTCACCAGGGTATTCGCGAAAGGCTGCACGCTCGCAGCCTCCTGGTAGGTCACGCGCCCGTCGACATCGTTGGGAGTGTTGGCGCTGGCCTTATACCTGAGGTCCGTGCGAAGCCCTCCCGGATTCATCAGCGCCACCTGCGCTTTTCCGTTCGTGGCCCACAGCTGCACGTCTGCCACGAAGTTGCCGAGCGGAGACTCCCCACCGCGGTTCTCGGTCACGCCGTCCTTCTGGCTCGCCCGGTTGAAGTCGGCGGTGATCGTACCGACGGGCACCGAGCCCCTGTCTTTCGCGGCGGCCGCGGCGGCGGCAACGATTGCCGCGACCGCGGCATCAGGAGCGAATGCTCCAAACAGCGGCTTCACCTCGGAGCTGATACTGAGCAGCGCCTTCGTCGTTGGATCTACCGACAGAGAGATGTGGCCGTATTTCTCGCCGTACTTGCCCGCCTGCAGCACCGGACGGGTGCGGTCGGTGTCCGGGATCGGTAGTTGCCAGTTGTAGGCCTGGTGCGTGTGGCCCGCGACACGATGGCGTCGACGTTGGCGTCCACAGTATTCACGATCTTGCCGAAGGCCGAGTCGCCGGTGGCGCTTGCGAGCGTGGTGTCTGCCGCGCCCTCGTGCACCGTCAGGACTATGACATCCGCCTCACCGTTGGCCGGGTTGCCGTCGCTGAGCTGGTCGGTCACGCGATTGACCTCGGTCGGGATGTCGCGGAACTCGAGGTTTGCAACCCCCGCCGGACTCACGAGCGAGGGGGTCTCATCCGTCGTCGCTCCGATGAACCCGACGGTCACGCCGCCGGTCTGCTTGAGCGCGTACTGGGCGAATTCGGGCTGGCCGGTCGTTCTGTTGTAAATGTTGGCGCTGAGCAGCGGATAGTTGGTGGCCGGAATGACTCGTCCCTCGAGATCGGCCTGGCCCCCGTCGAGCTCATGGTTGCCGATCGCACTCGCATCGACGCCGATC
>JANYIZ010000016.1 GCA_025408445.1 Frigoribacterium sp.
TTCATTTGTCACGCCCTGAAGCGCCGACGGCGGCTCTCCGCCGCGATGGGCGGCGATCTCCTCCACCTCGTCGATGAATACGACCGCGTGCTCAAGCTCGGAGATTTTCAAAAAGGTCTCGCGAAGGGCGCCGGCCAGTCCCTTGGGGTCCGCCGCAAGTCGAGAGGGAAAGACCTCGACAAAGGGCCATTCGAGGCGGGAGGCGATCGCTTTGGCGAAGGTGGTCTTGCCGGTGCCGGGAGGCCCGAACAACACAACGGCCTTCGGCGGCACCACGCCATATTGCTCGGCCATATCGGGCTTGGCGAGTGGCATCACGAGGCGGCGTTCGAGCAGCTCTTTCTCTCGCTGCATCCCACCGACACTTTCCCAGAGGTCACGGGGAAGGATGCGTCCGCCGAGCTCACTCAGCGAGCGCAGCTCTTCGCGCTGCACCGGGATGTGGCGCTCGAAGTAGCGCAAATTCTTCTTGACCTCGAAGCCGCGATTGAGGAAGGCATCCACCCGGCTCGGGGATTCTGGCATGAGCGCGGAGAGCTTGGCGAGGCCGTGCGGTGCCATCCGGTTTTCGAGCGCGGCCAGCATTGCCGTGCCGATGCCCTGCCCCTGCCAGGGCTCGGCGGTGGTCAGGAACACGATCCAGCCCTGGGCGTGAGCGGCGCGCCCGACGGCAGCACCCACCACTTCCTCGCCGTGCATTGCCACAACGGCATGGTCTTTCTGGCAGGAGGCGAGCACCTCGGAGAGCCCGTAGACCGGTTCGGCCTTCGCGGCGGTGATCTCCTCCCAGAGGTGCAGGATGCCGTCGAGATCGTCGGAGTGGAAGTCTCGGATGCGCCAACCGGTCATTGTGGTTCCCTCGCGTGAATTTCGTGTGGGTGTTAATCTAGGCCACTGACCTCTGGGGAAGCCCCTACCGGATGGTCCAGTCACCGTTCGAGTGCACGACCACGATCGACGGCCCCTCGGAGATTGAGCCAGAGCCCGAGAAAACACCGGTGTCTTCGAAGGCAACGATGAGGGGTGCACCTGGATCCTTGATCTGACGTATCTCGAAGAGCGACGAACCGGTGGATCGCAGCGCCAGGTCGCGGTTCGGGCCATCGTAGCGAAAGACCCGGTCACCCGATCCCTCGGCGGCAACACCGAGTGGCAGAGCGTCTGCAAGGGGGGACAACGTGATGCTCCAGGGGCCGTCTGCGTCGACCAACAGTCTCGACGGGATCGCCCCGGTGCTTGGCACTCCGAAGGCGGTCACTCCGGAGTAATCGCCGACGGTATCGACGATCTCTTCCCCGGTCGAAGTGCCGCCAGCATCGACCGCGGAAATTCTGAAACGGTTCGAACCTGCGTGCGTGATGGTGAGCAGCCCTGATCGTGCACCGGCCGGCAGCGCAACAGTGCTACTGCCCAATCCGGTCACCGCTACTGCGACGAAAGTCCCGAACTTTTGGTCATACCAGGTATCCGGGTCGGGTGCCGGCTCGGTCGATTGCACCTCTACCGGTGCGGCTTTTCCGGTTGTATTTGAGGGGTACTCGAGCGTGAGCTCCACTGAACTCGATCGGCTGCTCGCAGTAGTCGATCCGGCACAGGTGTTCATCGACGCGCCATGCTGGTACACCGCGATAGTGAGAGTGCGATTCGAACTAGTGCCCTGGTAGAGCTTCTGGGATGCCCCGGGAGCGGCGATTCGCAGGGAGGAGAGAACGAAGCCTTGTCTCGCCGCTGCTCTCGTCACCTCGTCGGTGAGGTCGATGGATGCCGGCGCAGCGAAGACTGCCTTGTACCAGGGCGACGAGTTGTCTGGACCGAAGCCGGCGTCTCCCTGCTCGCAGACGCGGTTCGCACCCGAACCACTCAGGGCATCCGCCAGGGGTCGAAAACCCGTCTCCGCAACGTTCTCGTTGAATAGCCCGAAAGACCGCCCGGCGGAAAAAATAGCCACGCCAAGCAGCAGGACCGCGACAGCGCAGGTGACTATCGCAATTCTGCTTCGGTGGCGGGTCGACACGGTAGGTATTCTACGTCTCCATGAGAGTGACTCGCTGCAGGGAACCTCGAGTGTGGGCAAATGGACACGGCGAGGTTCCCCCGCGTTCGGCGGGTCAGCGGTGACTCGACGAGACTTGACGCATCGGTAGAACTGCGCACGAAAAAGCCGCAGAAAAATACTGGCCGCCGCCGCTGACGCCCGGCAGGTTAGCCGAGCAGCTTCGGGCGCGCCCAGTTTGCGCCGTTCACGTGCTGGTCGAGGAACGCGAAAACGGTCTCGTACCAGAGAACGGCATGCTGGGGCTTCAGCACCCAGTGATTCTCGTCGGGGAAGAGAAGAAACTTGTGCGGGGTCGAGCCATCGGGCGAGGCATGGTGTTCGGCGAGTTCCGACCAGAGACGCAGGCTCTCGCCGATCGGCACGCGGTAGTCGTTGTCGCCGTGGATCACGAGCATCGGCGTGACGATGTCGCGCACGCTGTGGTGCGGCGAACTATCGATCATGCCCTGCGGCGAGAAGATGCTCTGCCAGTACCAGGAGTTGTCGGTGGTGCCGTTGAACTGGTCGAGGGCCCAGAGGCTGGCGTGGCTCACGATCGCGCGGAACCGGTCGGTATGGCCGGCCACCCAGTTCGCCATGTACCCGCCGAACGAGCCGCCAAGGGCCGCGGTCCTGGTGCCGTCGATGTCGGGGCGAGCCTCAGCAGCATCCGTGATCGCCATCAGGTCGGTGTAGGGCTTGGCTCCCCAGGCGTCCCAGCCGCGGGCGATGAAGTCGAGGCCATAGCCGGTCGAGAGTGCCGGATCAGGTAGCAACACTGCATACCCGCGGGCGACCGCGAGCAGCGGGTTCCAGCGCCAGCTCCAACCGTTCCAGCTGTTGAGCGGTCCGCCGTGGATCCAGAGCAGCAGTGGGGCTGGATGCTCGGGCGAGGCATCCGAGGGAAGCAGCAGCCAGCTGCGCACGCGAGCGCCATCCTCGACCGTCGTCTCGACCTCGGTGATCGACCCGGGCACCTCCGGTAGCCGAGCGGGGGTTGCCAGCGCGGTGACGACTCCCGAGCGGGAGATCCGCACGGGATGTGGCGACGCGACCCACGATGATCGCAACGCGACAAGGTCCCCGCTCGCGAGGTCGACCGCGACATCGGTGTAGCTGAAGTCGTCCGTGGTGAGCTGAATTGGAGATCCGCCGTCGAGCGGTACGCGAAAGACCGGACCGCGGCCGTCGTGGTCGGCGGTGACGATGAGGGACTCGTTGTCGGCATCGAAGCTGAGGCTGGAGGGCCAGCGGTCCCAACCCTCGGCGACACGGCAAGTATTTCCGCCATCGATGTCGGCGACCCACAGCTCCTGGTCGGCGGGGCCGTTCGGGGTGCTGAAGTCGGCGCGCACGTAGGCGATCCGTCGACCATCGTGGCTGACCGCTGGCACCTCGAAGTCCACCCCTTCCTCATCGAAGAGGGTCGTCATGGTGCCCGACTCGACATCGATCGACACGATCACGAAGCGACCGGCTCGCTGCTCCGCCACCCGGAGCGACGCGATCAGGGTGCGCCCGTCGGGGGTGAGGGCCTGGCCGGCGGTGTCGGCGGAACGTCCGGGACTGGGAGTGAGGTCGCGGGGGCGGGGGAGGTCCGTGGGATAGGGGAGCAGCGCTTGGTCGGTGCCGGACGGGTTGGTGCCGGACGGGTTGGGGCCGGACGCGTCGGGGCTGTCGGCGATCGTCTCTCGCAGGATCGACAGGTCGAGCGCGAGAAGGTGTGGCTCCGCGGGCCCGAGGTCGTGGTCCCAGTACCGGACGGGGTAGCTTTCGTGGAGGATCGCGGTGACCTTCTTGGTCGTGCGTTCGGCGCGCGCCGCGGCATCCGTCTCGAGACTGTCCGCCGACGGCAGCAGGTTCGCCGTCATCACGATGGTGTTGGAACCCGAAGCCGTTGCGGCGATCTCGGAGACCCCTCCGAGCAGCCTGGTGACCGCGCGGGCCTCACCTCCGGCGGCGGGGAGCACCCAGAGCTGCGCGGCATCTTGGTCCTTTTCCGCCGCGGCATCCGGTCGCGCGGAGACGAAGAGGATGTCGCCCGAACCGGTGAAGGCGACGCCCGATTCGCCTTTGGCGGAGCGAGTCAGCCGAGTGGGTGATCCCGAGCCGTCGGCGGGCACCGACCAGAGTGCACGCTCGTACGAGGTGCGATCGCGGGCCAGGGTCGCGATGGTGAGCACCACGCTGTGGCCATCCGGGGAGAGCGCAAGGCCCTCAACCCGGGAGAGTGCGATATAGCTTTCGAGGGAGGCGAATGGCACACGCTGGGTCTCAGTTGACATCCCCCCACGCTAGCCGCCGCTGGCCGTGGCGCAGATTCGGTGACCAGAGTGATGTGCGAAAAGCCCGTGCGCGCGCGCGTCAGTCCCCCTGCGCGGCGCCATAGAAACGCAGAAGGTCCGTAGATGAGGTGAGCAACCCAGGGGACTGCGCCTGCGTTATCCACGGGCGTTCATTGAGGTACGCGCGAGAGGGCGTGAGAACGACGATCGAGAGGTCGGCGCCGGAGATAGTCCAACCGCACGCCTCGGTGAGCACACAAAATCGCTCCATGGCAAAACATCCGTAGAGCAATTCGAAGAGAAGTCGCATCAGCTGGTCTGGCACTCCGGGGAGTGACACCGCGACCCGGTTGCCGGCCGCGAGGGCTGCAGCGAGGTTCTCGCCGACCGTCACCGAATCGCAGCCCGGAGCACAGACGAGTAGGACATTGCCGAGCGGGACATTGCCGAGCGGGACATTGCCGAGCGGGTAGGCGACGTCGTTCCCCCGGGGGCGATGAAATTCCGGGGGCGGGTCGGCGACCTCTGCAAAGCGCTCAAAGTGGGCGGCCATCAGCACGGCACCTGCGAGCACGCCCGCGCCGTCGGGGTTCGTCACGAGGGAGGTGGAGACCCTCCGCAGTATCGCCGCGGTGGTCACGAGTGTGGGATCCCCGCGGTGAGTCCGCCGTCGATCACGAACTCGGAGCCGGTGGAATAGCTCGACTCATCGCTCGCCAGGAAGAGCACGAGTTGAGAAACTTCGGTGGGATCCGCGGCCCGGCCCATCGGAATCTGCAGCTGGTGCGGATCGAGACCGGCGGTCATCGGCGTGCTGATGAATCCGGGGTGGATGGAGTTCACCCGAACTCCGGACGGCGCGAGTTCGAGTGCGACCGACTTGGTGAGACCTCGCACGGCGAACTTTGTTGCGACGTACGCATGAAGTCCCGCGCTTCCCCGCAGCCCTTCGACCGAGGAGACGTTGATGATGGATCCGTGTCCCTGGGCGGCCAGCACAGCCGACACAGTTTTCATACCGAGGAAGCTGCCGGTGAGATTGATATCGACAGTCTTCTGCCAGAGTTCAAGCGGGAAGTCCCCAATCGGGGAGCCATTGGCGATCCCGGCGTTGTTGACCAGTACGTCGAGGTGGCCGAACTCGGCAAGGACCAGCCGCAGAGCGTTTGCCCAGTCGCTTTCCTGCGTGACGTCGAGGTGTACGAATCGGGCCGCTTCGCCGAGCTCCGCGGCCAGAGTTTCGCCATCCGCATCCAGCACATCCGCGAGAACGACGCTGGCCCCTTCGGCGACCAGTAGCCGCGCGTGAGCGGCTCCCATCCCGCGGGCGCCCCCGGTGATGAGTGCGACTTTGCCTGTCACCCGGTTCATAGAGCGCCCTCTGCTTCGTTTCTGGTGGGTGATGTCTGGTGTTCAGTCTGCGAGCAGTCCTTCACGCAGACCGGGCCATTGGTCCCGAAGGGGCGGCACGTGTACAAGGGCCCCACCCGAAGGTCCGTTCACGTTGCCCTTAGAGACTGACTTCGCGCTCTTGGACGCGCTGGCGGGGGAAAACGCGGCTCGCGGAAGGCGAAACGTCATGCGGAGGGAGTTGTAACTCCCGCCACGAGGTCAAACGGCCTCCGCGACTTTCCGCGGCTGATCTCGTTCCACGAGATCATCTGCAGCAATTACTACAAACGCCGGTAGAGGTCGACCCGGGCTCAGCTTCCGCGGAGGTCGTCGTCGCGCCATTCGATCGCGATGACCGTACCGATGGCTACCTCCTCTTCGCTGGCACGCAGCTCGACCCGGCGGCTCTTTTCCGGCAGTCTGCGAGCAGGTCTTCACGCGGACGGGCCTGCTGGTCCCGACTTCCGACATACGACTGGGGACCAAAGTCCCGATTTCCCGGGGCCAGCGCTCGTAACGTTCGAACAATCAAACGGCCAGGAGGTCATCATGCAGGTTCTTCTCTCATCAGTGGCGGCGGATGCCTCTACGATCTATCTGGGCTGGGGTGCGTTCACGATCCAGCTGGGTAACTTCATCGTGATCGCCGTGATGCTGTTGCTGTTCGTGCTCGCTCTCGTGCTTCCCTTCCCGGCGGGACGGAAGCGCAAATGACCACCGTCGTACCACCGCCAACCACCCCGGCCGGGCCGACCGAAGCAAACGCTCCGAGCGCGAAGCCGGATGAAGAGTTCTACACCTGGACGGGTAAGGCCCGCCGGTGGATGTTGAAGACCCTGCCGCCGAAGAAGCTGCTCCCGGAGACCCAGCCGAGCTACGTCGCATCCTGGATCTATGTCTTCGGTATGGGTGCGATCGCATCGCTCGCCGTGATCATCGTGTCCGGAGTGGTCCTCAGTCTCAACGGTCCGAGCTGGTGGCACCTCTCCTCGCTCGGACATTTCGTGAACAGCATGCATCTCTGGAGCGTGGAGTTCTTTTTCCTCTTCATGGTGGTGCACCTGTGGGGAAAATTCTGGATGGCAGCGTGGCGCGGGGGCCGACTGCTCACCTGGATCACCGGTGTCGTCTCATTTGCGGTATCGATCGGTGCCGCGTTCACCGGCTATCTGCTCCAGACAAACTTCGAATCGGAATGGATTTCCTTCGAGGCGAAGGACGCCCTCAACGCCGCCGGGATCGGTGCCTGGTTCAATGTCGCGAATGTGGGCCAGATGTTCATGTGGCATATCACCCTCCTACCGCTCGCCGTCGCGGCGATCGTCGCCCTACATGTTCTCCTCGTACGGGTTCACGGAGTGGTCTCGCCTCTCGATGCAGCAGAGACCGACACCCAGCTGCGCGATGCGGCATTTCCCGAACTGACAGATAAGGCAGACCGATGAGCAAGCCGCTGAGCCCGATGTCGTGGCGCCGAGGGACCGGCCTCGCCGGTCGCGCATGGAATGGCACCAATCGTGAGTACGACCTGTTCAAGGAACTCACGGTCGGGGTGATTGTGGTCACTCTTCTCGTGCTCGCCGCATCCGCGATCTTCAGTTCGCCCGATGACCACAGCGTCACGCTCAAGTCCTGGGCGAACAGCCAGCCGAACGACTTCGTGGTCACGGCGAACGCCGAACTCGGGCACACGAGTGGGACTGCAGGCTATGGACCGCCTTACAACTCGACGCCGGGCGCGACCCAAACCATCGGCCCACTCGACCTGCAGAGTCTTGCCGGGGTGAAGATTCCCTTCGACACCGCGAAGGATTTCGTGATCAAGCCGCTCAGCACGCTGCCGAACCCGCCCGCCGCAGTCGCGGCCTGGAACTCCGCCACGAGCGATCAACAGACATCCTGGACGGATGCCTACGGGAAGGCTCTCGACAAGGCGAAGGACAATAATCCGGCGGAGGTGGCTTCGGGCAAATACGGACCGGTTCCGGCGCTGACCGGGTCACTTCTCACGATGGCCAAGCAGGGATCACTCGACAGTGTTCTGCAGGCCGGCGGATCGTTTTACAATTTTGACTACACGCGCTCGGTGCTGTTTCTCGGCGATGGTACCTACTTCACGGACCTCGCGACAAACCTGCATCTCAGCGGTGACCAGTGGGGGATGATGAACGAGACCGGCAACTATCCCGGGCAGTCCTGGCTGTGGCTGTTCTCGTTTTTCTACCAGATTGAGCCATTCAAGTCCGCCGCCAACGCGGATCTCCTCGTGGTGTTCACTGTCGCAATTCTCACGTTGCTGCTCACACTGGTTCCCCTGATTCCCGGCCTTCGTGATCTTCCGCGGCTGATCCCCTTTCACAAGCTCGTGTGGCGGAATTACTACAAACGCCGGTAGGGAGCGACCCGGGCTCAGTTCCCGCGGAGGTCGTCGTCGCGCCACTCGATCGCAATGACGGTGCCGATGGCGACCTCCTCTTCTCGGGCGCGCAACTCCACCCGGCGGATCTTTCCTGAGATGGTCTTCGGGAGCTCCATGAATTCGATGCGGCGGATGCGCTGGAACGGCGCCAGCTGCTCCCGCGCATAGGCGAGGATCGAGAACGCGGTATCCGACGAGGGCTCGAAGCCGGCCGCAAGCACGACGTACGCCTTCGGCACGGCCAGTCGCACGGCATCCGGAGCTGGCACGATCGCGGCCTCGGCCACGGCCGGATGCTCGATGAGCACGCTCTCGAGTTCGAACGGACTGATCTTGTAGTCGGAGGCTTTGAACACGTCGTCGGTGCGGCCGATGTAGGTGATGTAGCCGTCGGAGTCCCGTGCCGCGATATCGCCGGTGTGGAAGTAGCCGTCGTGGGTGGTGGCGGCGTTGCGCTCAGCGTCCCCGACGTAGCCGGTCATGAGGTTTACCGGGTGCCTGGCCAGGTCGACGCAGATCTCGCCCTCCTCAGCGAGCGCGCCGGAGATCGGATCGACCAGCACGATCGGACTTCCGGGAAGCGGCCGACCCATCGACCCGTCCTTCACCGGCGAAGCGGGAGTGTTGCCGACCACCGCGGTCATCTCGGTCTGGCCGTAGCCGTCACGGATGGTGAGCCCCCACTGGCGCCGGATCTGGCTGATCACCTCCGGGTTGAGCGGCTCGCCCGCCGAGATCGCCTCGCGAAGGTCGCCTGGACCGGCCGAGAGGTCGGACTGGATGAGCATGCGCCACACGGTCGGTGGTGCGCAGAACGAAGTGACGTGCTCGTCCCGGATCTTCTGGGTGAGCCCCGCCGCATCGAAGCGGCCGTAGTTGTAGACGAAGATTGTGGCCTCGGCGATCCACGGGGCGAAGAAGCAGCTCCAGGCGTGCTTCGCCCAGCCGGGGGAGGAGATGGCGAGATGGATGTCGCCGGTGCGGAGTCCCAGCCAGAACATCGTCGAGAGGTGGCCAACCGGATACGACACCTGGGTGTGCTCCACAAGCTTCGGGCGGTTCGTCGTGCCCGAGGTGAAGTAGAGCAACAGCGGATCGTGGGGAGCGGTAAGCGGATGCGGAAGCGGCGCGGCCGGCGTGGCGAAAGCATCCGCGAAATCGGTCCAGTCGGCATTGCCCGCTCCCACCCGGATTCGGGTGAAGTCGCCCGGCACGTCGTCGAATTTGTCCACATCGGCGGATGCGGCGATCACATGCCGCACGCCTCCCCGCTGCATCCGATCGATGAGATCCGCGGTGCCGAGCGCCGTTGTCGTTGGCAGGATCACCGCGCCGAGTTTCATGATGGCGAGCATCGAATCCCAGAGCTCGACCTGGTTGCCGAGCATGAGCATCACCGCGTCGCCGCGCCTCACGCCGAGGGATTTGAGCCAGTTGCCCACCTGGTCGGAGCGTGCTGCCATTTCGTGGAAGGAGAACCGCTTCGTCGTGCCGTCTTCTTCGGCGATCACCAGGGCGGGGTGGTTGTTACCCCTGGCGATCGCGTCGAACCAATCGATACCCCAGTTGAAGGTATCGCCGACATCGGGCCACTCGAATCCCGCAACGGCTTCGGCGTGATTGTCGCGAAAAGCAACCAATTGGTCTCGCGCTGCGCGGAAGTTGTCAGTTGCGGACTTGTGCGACACCGGTGGCGCTCCTCGGGGGTTAGGAACTCGATCGTATCGCGGGCTCCTCTCCGAGTCAGTTGCCCCGGAGCTCCCGCGCGAGTTGCTCGTAGTGGGCAGCGCGCAACTCGTTGTCTGATGGGGCGCCACTGGTGGCGTACTCGGAGCGGGGCGGGTTGGCCGCGATCGCGGGGGTGTGGGCTCCGCTCGAGATCTTGTCGATCCAGGCGAGAGCCACGGCGGAGAAGATGAATACGGTATGGATGATTACCTGCCAGAAGACTCCCTCGGAGGTGTAACGCTCGTCGGTGACCGGATCGACCACCGCGTTCTTGTCTCCGAGGTCGTTCACGCCGATGAAGGTCTTGAGCAGGTGAATCGATGAGATGCCGATGATCGCCATGGCGAGCTTGACCTTGAGCACGTTGGCGTTCACGTGCGACAGCCATTCCGGCTGGTCGGGGTGGCCCTCGATCCTGATGCGTGAGACGAAGGTCTCGTACCCACCGATGATCACCATGATGAGCAGATTCGCGATCATCACCACGTCGATCAGGCCGAGCACGCCGAGCATGATCTCGGCTTCCTTGATCTCGAGCGGGTGCGCCAGCACTTTTTCGCCGAGATGGTAGAGCTCCACCATGAAGACCACGACGTAGATGAGCTGGGCCACGATGAGACCAACGTATAGAGGGGCCTGCAGCCAGCGGCTGAAGAAGATGAGGTAGCCGATGCCGGAAACTCCGGCGGACTGTGGGCGGTATTGGCGGGGCTGGTCGGGCGACGTCATGCCGCCCAGCCTACGGAAGTGGTTTCGGGAATGTGCTGGGAGGGCTGTTCGGGATCTTGTTCTCCTGTCTCGTCACTGGATAGCCAGAATGGATAGCCAGAAATCTTGCCGCGCGGGAGGTCGCGACATACCGCGCGGAGGTGAGCCGTCGTGTGGGAAGGCGCTGCGGCAGAACTCGGACTGGATCTTCCGCATCGAAAGGCACCGCTCCGGCAACCGCGACCTCATCCAAAAATATCGAGACACGGTCGACGAAAACAGGCAGACCGACGGGTAGAGCTGTCCCCAGCACTGCGTCGTCAATCCACGCAACTTGCCACTTCTGTCCGGCCTCATCAACATTCGCGGAGGCTGAACCTCTCGCGGGTGAGAATGCGAATCAAGGGAGGATCGCCCATGCTGGCGAGCTCTGCCCGTCGTCCGCGAGGATGCCGGCGACCCAATCGTCTTCTCTGGCATAACGTCCCACGGCACCGAGCCGAAGTGTCCCCTCGTAGTGAAAGCCGACACGGCGAGCGACACGAGCGGATGCAACATTGCCCGCGTAGGCATGCCACTCGATGCGTATGAGGCCCAGTCCTGTGGATGGTCTTGCGAAGCCGAACTCTACGACGGCTTGCGCAGCTTCGGTGAGCAGGCCGCGGCCCCGAGAAGAGACCGCCAACCAGTAGCCGATCGTTGCTTGCTCAGAACCGATGCCGTCAAGGCCGATTGCGCCTACGAACTCATCTGCGATCGTGATGGCCCACGTGCAACTCTTACCGCTTGCCCAACCAGAGTCGGAGTAGATGGTGACGTATCTTTCAGCGTCCGACCGCGTGTATGGAACCGGGATCGGTATTCGCCGCTGGATTTCCGGATCCTGACAGGCCGCGGTGGTGGCCTCGACGTCACTGGGAAATGGAGCTCTCATAAGAAGCCGTTCGGTGCGCAGTTCTATCTTGTCCATTTGTTGACGCTATCGGCCTGCCGACACTGGTGCGGGAATCCTGTACGGGGCCCCGGGCTCAGCTGGCCCTGCGATTGACTCGGTCCGACAGCGCAAATTTCACGGTGGGCCACTCGTTGTCGATGACGGAGAACACTACTGTGTCGCGGACGGTCCCGTTCTCGAAGACCGTGTGGTTACGCAACACACCATCCTGCTTCGCTCCGAGTTTCTCAATGGCAGTTCGTGATTGGTGATTGTGCCAGTGTGTCCGAAACTCGACGGCGATGCAGTCCAACTCCTCGAATGCTCGGGTCAGAAGAAGAAGTTTTGCGGCCGTGTTGACGCCGGTTTTCTGCGAGGCGCGGCTGAGCCAGGTTGATCCAATCTCCAGCCGACGGTTGACAGGGTCGAGGTTGCAGTACGTCGTCATGCCGACAGCACAGCCGCTCCCACCGTCGATGATTGCCCAGGGCGCCATGCGGCCCTCCTTCTGAAGCGAGAGTCGGCGCTCAATCTCACCAGTCATTCCGGTTGGCGCGGGAATGTGGGTGTACCACGTTCGCCACAGGTCATCTTTTTCGGCCGCGATCGCGAGATCGTCGGAGTGATCCAGGCGAAGAGACTCCAGAGTCACACGGGCGTTCTTGAGCACGGGAGTCGCCGCGAAAGTCATGCCTGAACGATACGGCCGTGATGACATGCCGCACGCCGGCAACCGGGATTGCGGAGCAGGCGATTGATTGCTCTATTGCGTTCAGCTGAGAGGAAGCCGGGCACGCTGGAGCGATGACCAACCGATCGAATGCCAATGCATTAGCGCGGGAGCGGCTATTCCTGCGCTGTCCGTCTGCCAGACTCTGCGTGACCTGCGTGAACCGCACGATGTGACGATCGAAACGAACGGACCCCATGAACAAGCACCTCGTTGTTGGAGCCGGCCTGATTGGCCGTCCGCTCGCCGAACGCCTCGCCGCGCGCGGCGACACGGTGACCATCGCGACCCGCTCAGGCTCCACCGCCGTCGGCGCTACCGCCCGAGTACTGGAGGCAAATGATCCGGCCGCTTTTGCGCACGCTGCGATGGATGCCTCGACCATCTTTCTCTGCACGAATCCGCCGTACACCGACTGGGCCGCGCAATGGCCGCCGATCTTCGAGGCGGCTATTGCTGCCGCATCCGCCACGGACGCCCGGATTGTCGTTATGGGTAACCTCTACCCGTATGGGGCGCCGACCGGCGCAATGACCGAACACTCACCCGAGACAACCACCGAAGCCAAGGGACTGATTCGTCAGGCCGGATGGGCGAAGATGCACGCCGCACATGAGGCCGGCCACGTTCGCGCCGTCGAGGTGCGTGCCAGCGACTACTTCGGGCCGGGAGCCACCGGCACAGCACACCTCGGCGGGTCATTTTTCACTGCGGTCCTCGGGTCCAAGACGGCTCGTGTCGTGGGTAAACCGCAGCTCGCACACAGCTGGAGCTACCTGCCCGACATTGTCACCACACTCATCGCCGCCGCAGATTACACGGGCGACTGGGGCCGAATTTGGCATGTTCCGAGCAGCACCGCCAGTCGCACCGACATCGTGGGGCAGGTCAATGCGCACTATGGGACCCACGGAAAAGTCTCCGGCTACCCACAGTTGCTGCTGCGCTCGCTCGGTGTGGTCAATCCGATGATGCGCGAAGTGTGGGCCTCGAGTTATCAGTTCGAGATGCCGTACATCATTGATTCGACGGAGACGGAGCGCGAACTCGACGTCACCGTAACGCCGTGGACCGGGGCACTCATCGCGACTGCCGAAAGCTACCGCAACAAGAAGTGATTGGCTCCATTCAGCCCCATAGCCCGTCATAGTCGCTCGCCAAATATCTCCATCCCTGACACGCATGAACGGCCGTGCGGAACGGTATTTACGGTGCAGCATCCTGAACACCGTGGTCGCACGTCAACATTGCTTTTCGGGCGCCTTCACCCTGTTAGCTGCGCGACGGTACCGCGAGTCGTCGTGCTGCTTTGACGACGAACTGTCGTCGTCGTGCACGCTCCTGCGGATCGTCCGGTCCGGCGCCGGTGATCATTTCGGCCAACTGCGGCACGGTCTGCCACCATGCGGCGAGGGCGATCAACGCGAAGGCGAGGTGAGCGGGATCGATGCCGTCATCGAGCAGGCCGTCCCGTTGGGCAGTGGCGAAACGTTCTACTTTTTGCCGATAGTGCATCGTGCGGGCGGCGGCGTCGGCGGGCGGGCCGTCCTGCAACCCTTCCCACTGCAAGAGGCGGCCCAGCGCGGGGTTGGCTGCGTGGTAGTCGAACGTCGCGCCTGCGAATTCCCCGATATCGTCCAACCCGACTCCGGTCAGGTCCACGGCGGACGCAAGACGCTCTAGCTCGGTTGCCAGCACGAGCTCCCAGAGGGCCTTCTTGTCGCCGAAGTAGCTGTAGAGCCGTTCCTTATTCACTCCGGCCCGTTCGGCAATGGAGCCGACAGTGGTGCCGTCGAACCCCCGAGCGGCAAACTCCACTAGCGCAGCGTCACGGAGTCGGCGACGCGTTCCTTCCGTATCCCAAGCCACGTTGACAGAATACCAACGCTTAAGTTGGAGATGTGGCGCGAGTGCCGTAGTATTCCAACTACATCGTTGGAGTTGGAGAAGTACTATGAACCAAATTGATCGTCTTCCCACGGAGATCCGATCGCCCGAGCCGGATTCGGTGGCACTAGTTTCCGGAGGTAACAGTGGCATCGGATTCGATATCGCGCAGCAACTCCTCGACCGCGGCGTGAACGTGTGGATCGGAGCGCGAGACCTCGGAAAGGGACAGCGGGCTGCGAAAGAAATTGGCCGGAGTGTGCAGGTCGTGCAGCTGGACGTAACCGATCCGTCATCGGTCGCCGCCGCAGTGCAACAGGTCGGCGAACTGGATATCCTCATCAACAACGCGGGGGTGAACCCCGGCGGCGAAGACATCAACGGCACCACCATCGAGCAACTGCGGACCGCTTACGAGACCAACGTTTTTGGCCTTATCGCCGTCACGCAAGGCTTCCTTCCCGCGCTGAGACTGTCAGCACATCCTCGCATCGTCAACCTTTCCAGCGGCACCGGCTCGCTGACCTGGAACAACAGCCCGAACCCGCAGTTCGACTGGGAACAGGTTCAAGGCGGCGGACTCGCCTACCGGAGCTCCAAGACCGCGGTCAACGCCGTCACCCTCCTCACGGCTCAGACACTCGGCCAAGGTTTCAAAGTAAACGCCCTGGCGCCGGGCCTGCGCCGCACCAATCTCATCGCCGGCATGACCGTCGGCGGCGATCCTGCCGAAGCCGCCACAGGAGCGATCCGCTTCGCGCTCCTGCCCGACGACGGTCCAACGGGAGCCCTCTGGTCCTGGGACGGCACCCGGGCCCCCTGGTAGCCGACCTCCCTCACACGAACCGGCGCGAGCACGACACCAGGCCGAGGTTGCTGGGAGCGTGTCATAAGCCCGGCCCTCCACCGCGACAGATCCGGGGCCACTCGACCCAACGGCCGAGCATGCCGATGCTGTGCCGCTGGGGAACCGTTACCGTGCGCTCCAGTGCGAGGGGCGGCTGAACCCTGCGGGCAGAATCGCCGCATCGTCGCCGTGCGCACTATCGACCTGCATCTGCGTCAGGTAGATCGCGCCACCGAGGTCGGCGCCGGACAGATTCGCACCTCGCATGTCCACGCCGAGAACGTCGCAACCAGTCAACTGGGCGGAGCGGAGATCCGCCCGGATTAGTACTGAGCCGCGAAGGGTCACACCGCAGAGATTGGCCTTCGCCAATTTTGCGCCCATGAGGTCACTCCCTGGATAGAGCCGGTGTCCGTCATGCGGATTTCGCTCGGCCGTTCCCCGTGAGCCCCGCGCGAGCTCGCTCGCTTCGATCAGGATGGAGCGCGCGCGATCGAACTCGGCGTCGACGTCAAGCTCTCTGAGCTGGTCTGGCCGCTGATTACTCAAGACGAGCACATGCTCACAATTAGCACGCAGGGGGGCGGTATCGCGTGTGTTGTGGACGAGGGCTATTGCTTGATCGAGGCACCACAGCAATTCGTGAAGTCGACGGACGATCGGGAATGTACTGAACATTGCTTCGCGGGTGCGCGGATCGGCGCGCCAGGATCGCCCGTCAAATGTGCGCCGAGACGCTTTCTGTCCCGCGCCGAAGCAGTCGAACACGGTGCACCTCTTGAACCCGCGAGGGCGCAGCTCCGTCTGCACGCGATAAGCGTCACGGCTGTCGAGGTTTTCGCGGGGCTCACCGGCCGGTTTAACTCTCGTGCGTTCTCCCACTTAAACCATCGCACTTTGCGATCGTTCGACAAAGCCCGCAAACCGGAGGGCCAACGCGACAGATCTGCAACCGACGCAGAAGAACTGCCGAGCGTCTCAATACTGCATCGTTTGGAAACTGCATCGTTTGGAACGAGGTCCACGTCGTCGCCAGTGACGCCCTCAATACGCGAGTATCGCCGCATGCGCGGGTCACGGTTCTCGCTGACCGATTCACCGTTTTCGCTTGACTGGCGCGGCCAGCGAGACAGCACGGGCAGTGACGCCAACGGCGACACCATCAACCTCGAGGCCGTGATCGGGGAGTGCCGATCAGCCGGCTGGCGGTCTGTGAGCCGCCCTACCCTCTCGATCCGAAAGGCTCCCAAAACCGGGGACGACTTTGGTTTTTCCGCCGGCGTCGAGGCGGGGAATAACGACTCCGCGACTCGCGCCGTGCTCCAAATCTCGGGTATGCCTGCCGTAGCCGGACAGAATCCCGCGGTCGCCCAGACGGTGCTCGCGCCCGCCCGGCTGAAGTTTTTCGCGGGTACACCCGAATAATCCGGCCAGGAATCCCGGTACACGCGTAGCGTTGGGTCCATCATGAAAGCAATCGTCTACAGCGAAACCGGCGCTCCATCCGTGCTTCATCTGGTCGAGCGCCCCGTGCCAGAACCGGAGGCCGGGGAGGTGCGGATCCGCATTGTCGTCTCGGGGGTGAATCCCACCGACTGGAAATCGCGCCGTGGATCGAAACCCGGTGATCCGCTGACCTATGCGGAGATCGTGCCGAATCAGGACGGCGCCGGCGTCGTCGATGCGGTCGGTTCCGGTGCACACCGTTTCGCGGTAGGGGATCGGGTCTGGACGGCGATCGCCGCCTTTCAGAGCGCCAGCGGCGGAACCGCCCAGGAGTTCACCGTGCTCCCAGAGGATCGCGTCTACCCGCTTCCGGATGCCGCGAGCTTCGACCTCGGTGCCAGCCTCGGTGTACCGGCCCTGACCGCGCATCGCGCGCTCACCGTGGCGCAGGACGGACCGTCCCGACTCTCACCCGGTGCCCTCGCCGGGAAGACGGTGCTGGTCGCCGGTGGCGCCGGCGCCGTCGGTCACGCCACCATCCAACTCGCCCGTTGGGCCGGAGCGACGGTGATCACGACCATCAGCTCGCCGGCGAAAGCCGCCCTGGCACGGGCGGCGGGTGCCCACCACGTCGTCAACTACCGCGAGACCGATGCCGCTTTCGAGATCCGCAGGCTCGCGCCGGACGGCGTGGACCTGATCGTGGAAGTCGCGCCTGACAAGAACGCAGAGCTCGACGGCAAGGTCATCCGAAACCGCGGTTCGATCGCCGTGTACGCGAGCACCGGAGATCCGCTGGTGCTCGACATCCGGGTGCTCATGACACTCAATGTGCGCTACCAGTTCCAGTTGCTGTACACCCAGGGGCAGGATGCGCGGGATGCCGCGGCTGCGGACATCAACGCCGCCATCATCGACGGAGCACTCCCCATCGGCGATGATGTCGGCCTTCCGCTTCACCGGTTTTCGCTGGCCGAGACCGCGCAGGCGCATGCGGCGGTCGAAGGAGACATCGTAGGCAAGGTGCTCATCGACGTCGGCCATGCTGGCGAGTACTAGCGCACCCTCGGCCCCGAGGTTTTGCGTCCGCGACCCCTTTTGGGAACGGCTGGGCATAAGTCGGACGTAGACGGTGTTGGCTTCCAATGGACCTGCAGAGAACATGCAACAAAGCGCAAGGAGACACGCACAATGACCGAAGTACCCACCATCACCCTGAATAACGGGGTCGTCATCCCGCAACTCGGATTCGGCGTTTTTCAGATCACTCCGGATGACACGAGGCAGGCGACCCTTGAGGCGCTCGAGGTGGGCTACCGCCACATCGACACCGCCGAAATGTACGGCAACGAGAAGCAGGTCGGGGAGGCAGTCGCCGCATCGGGACTTGCCCGTTCCGAGGTTTTTGTCACCAGCAAGCTCAACAACGGATTCCACGCGCGGGATGCCGCGCTCAGGGCCTTCGATGAAACGCTGGACGCACTCGGCTTCGACTACCTCGATCTCTTTTTGATCCACTGGCCGCTCCCCTCCGTCGGTGACTTCGTGGAGACCTGGAAGGCGATGCAGGAAATCTCCGAGTCTGGCCGCGTGAAGGCGATCGGTGTGTCCAACTTTCAGCAGACGCACCTGCAGCGACTATTCGACGAGACGAGCATCGTGCCCGCCGTCAACCAGATCGAGGTGCACCCGTACCTCGTGCAGGACTCCCTGCGCTCATTCGGCGCGGCTCACGGAATCGTGACTGAGGCTTGGTCGCCGATCGCCCAGGGCAAAGTGCTCGCTGACGAAGTGATTGTTTCGATCGCCGAGAAGGTCGATATGACACCGGCGCAGGTCACCCTCCGCTGGCACATCCAGCGCGGTGACATCGTGTTCCCCAAATCGGTGACGCGCTCGCGGGTCGAAGAAAACTTCGCAATCTTCGACTTCGAGCTGTCGGATGACGACATGCGGTCGATCACTGAGCTCGACCGCAAGGAGCGCACCGGTCCGGACCCCGACACCTTCAACTACGTGCCGAAGGCCTAGGGGTGGGCGCGAATGCGCTGGTGCTCGCGGGTGGCGGCATCGCCGGTATTGCTTGGGAAGTGGGAGTGCTGCTCGGCATCGAAGAGGTCGAACCCGAGGCGAGCCTGCGGCTGTTCGCCGCTGACTCTACCTTCATCGGCACGTCGGCAGGATCGGTCGTCGCCTCCCAGATCGCTGGCGGTGTTGCGCTCCGCACGCTGTTCGAGCAGCAACTCGAAGAGCACACGGCAGAGGTCGGTGCGAAATTCGATGTGCTCGAATTCCAGGAGACTTTGGCGCGCCTTCTCGATGGTGTCACCTCGGCCGAGGAGGGACGTCGTCGGGTTGGCCGGTTCGCACTCGAATCGACAACGGTTTCTCCCGGTGACCGTCGTGCCATCATCAGTGCGCGACTCACCGTGCAGTCCTGGCCCGATCGACGTTTACTGGTGACGGCCGTCAATGCAGTGACGGGTGAGTTGCGGGTGTTCGATCGTCACTCTGGGGTGGACCTGATCGATGCGGTCGCCGCGAGTTGTGCCGTGCCGGGGATCTGGCCGACTGTGGAGATCGACGGCAACCGATACACCGATGGGGGAGTGCGCACGATCGCGAATTCGGACCTCGCCGCAGGATCGGATCCGGTGCTCATCCTCGCGCCGCTCGCCGAAGCCAACGCGCCGGTGGCCCTCCCGGCGCATGAACTCGCGGTCCTTGAACCTGCCAGAGTGCAGGTGGTGTTCGCGGATGATGCCTCGATCCTCGCGTTCGGCAGCAATCCGCTCGATCCCGCCACCGCCCCCGTATCAGCGCGCGCCGGCCGAGAGCAGGGCCGCCGGCTCGCCGCTGAGATCGCGGCGTTCCTCGGCTAGTCGAGGCGCCGTCGACGTCGGCGCGGCTCGATTACGTCTCCGACACGAATCCAGGAGTTCGCAAGTATTTGCGAGGAAGATTCTCATTCTCTCGAGAGGAACACGACCATGGGATTCTTTGATCGACTGTTCGGCCGCGGAGACGAGTCCGCAGAGCGGGGTCCTGCTGCGCCAGCCCGTCGGAGTGACGATGAAATCGCTGTCGAGCGCTACGAATATCTTCTGCGTACGGCACCGCCCGAGACCATCGAGAAAGTGCACACCGAAGCCTTCTCGAAGCTCACACCGCAGCAGCGGGACATCCTGTTCGAAAAGCTGACGGCACACGCCGATGCGAATGAGCGTCCCGCGGACGCTGAACCTTCGACACTCGCGAAAGCGGCGACGCGCGTGGAGCTGCAGCAGCCAGGCACCCTCACTCGCACCCTTGGCGGTTCTGCTTTCGGAGGTGCTGGCGGAGTCGGTTTCGGCGGCATGTTCGCGACCTCACTGCTGGGAAGCGTGGCGGGATTCGTGATCGGGTCTGCTTTGGTGAGCAGTTTCATGCCGATGGATTTCGGTAACGACTCGGCCGCCTCAGATGGCTGGGGCTCCGACTCCACCGGCGCAGACTCCGGCGGCTACGACAGCGGAGGAGATTTTGGGGGCGGCGGCGATTTCGGCGGCGGCGGTGACTTCGGCGGTTTCTGACCGGCGGCGCCGCGCTTAG
>JANYIZ010000017.1 GCA_025408445.1 Frigoribacterium sp.
CTGCGACGGCCAGGCATCCTGCGACTCAATGAGGCTCGCCACGCGCCGGGTGAGCACGCTCGTCTTGCCTGATCCCGCGCCCGCAACGATCAGCAGCGCGTGACCGCGGTATTCGACCGCTTCGCGCTGCTGTGGGTTGAGTCCCGCAAGTAGTGGGGAGTCAGTCGGCTCAGAACGGGCGGGCTCAGCCGGATCCAGGATGAAGGTCATGACGGACTCAAGTGTAGAGCCGGGCTCCGACACCGGATGCGAGGCAGGGAAGACACTGCATAGGTGCTGATCGAAGGCAGGGTGTCGCCTGTGCTCCCCTAGCCTGAGAACCTACAGGGGAGAGAACCGTGCCGCAATTTGTATCCGATCGAGATTTCGACGTCGTCGTGATCGGAGCCGGCCCTGCCGGGACCGCTGCCGCCCTGCGAGCCGCCGAACTTGGCGCGCGCGTTGCCGTGCTTGAAGCGAGCCGCACCGGAGGCACCTGCGTGAATACCGGCTGTGTTCCCACCCGTGTTCTCGCCCGCACCGCGCGCATCACCCGCGAGATGCGCACGGCGGGGTCGTGGGGCATCATCCTCACCGAGCAGTCGATTGACTGGCAGGCGACCGTGGCCAGGGTGACGCGCACCGTCGATCGGGTGCGGTCGATTAAAGCGGAGGCCGAGCGCTTTACCGCCGCCGGAATCGAGTTGGTGCTCGAGGGGCGGGCGCGCTTCTCCGACGCCAACACGCTCGTGCTCGACAGCGGCCGCGTTGTGACCGCCGACTCGGTGATCATCTGCGTCGGCGGGCACTCGCGGCGCCTTCCCATCCCGGGGGCCGAGCTCGCGACCGTGCCGGAAGATGTGCTGTCCCTGCCAGAGCTACCCGCTCGTCTCGCCGTGATCGGCGCCGGCAACACCGGCGCGCAGCTCGTGACGGTGTTCAGCTCCTTCGGCAGCGCAGTCACCGTGTTGGATGTCGCGCCGCGCCTTCTCATGGCCTCGGATGCGGCCATCGGCGAGGCGGTGAGCGAGGCCTTCGTGCAACAGGGGGTAACCGTGCGCACCGGCGTGGATGGGGTCGACGGCCTCTTGCGCGCCGACGACGGGTCGATCACGCTTCGCTGGCGGGAGGCTGGTGTCGAGGCCTCCGGCTCCTTCGATGCCGTGATCATGGCGACCGGCTGGCCAGCGGATGTCGAAGACCTCGGCCTCGAAAACGCAGGGATCACACCGGCCCGGTCGGCGATCCCGGTGAACCAGTATTTTCGTACCGTCGTACCGCATATTTTCGCTGTGGGCGACGCGAACGGAACCGACATGCTCGTGCAGGCCGCGCACTTCGAAGGGGAGGCGGCCGCAGAGAATGCAGTGCTCGATGCGAACCGCCGCACTCCGCATCTGCTGCTACCCGCCGGTGGCTTCACCGATCCGGACTATGCCGGTGTCGGGCTCACCGAAGCACAGGCCCGCGAGCGCGATCCCCAGTGCGTCGTCGCCCGGGTCGACTACTCCACCCTCGACCGGGCCGTGATCGACGATCGCGAGCGCGGCTTCCTCATGCTCATCGCCGATCGTCGACGTGAGTTGATCCTTGGCGCTCACGCCGTCGGAGAGAACGCGATCGAAGTGGTGCAGTCGGTGACCACCGCCATGGCCGCCGGCATCGATGTCGCCACCCTCGCGAACGTGAAGTTCGCATATCCCACCTACAGCGCGGTGATCGGGCTCGCGGCCCGGGCGTTGCTGACGGAGCCTGTCGGCGGCCGTTAGCGAGCCGGGTCCGGTTGAGTGGCGGCTGCCCGTTGGACTAGTTCGTCTCCCCTGCGGTGTCGAGCAAGGCTGTTCTTGCCTCGATCGCGAGGTCGGGCTGGTCGGAGAACACCCCGTCAACCCCCATGCCCATCAGCTCGAGAAACTCGGCCATCCAGTCGCCGAACTGACGCGCGGATGCCCCGAGCCTCAGCGCCTTCGGCAGGAACTTGTTCTCTGCCCGCAGCGTCCAGCAGAAGACGGTGAGCCCGGCCGCATGGGCGCGCGTGACTAGCTCGACGCCGGCCCCTGAGCCCGCGGCATCCCTCGCCTGCAGGATGTGCTTGTCGACACTGATGCCGTCCACAAACAGGGCGAGGGCCGCCATCCCTTTCACAGTGAGGTAGGACTCGTAGCTGCGCGCGGCGGTTCCCCACTTCGCCACCTGGTCGGCCGGGGCGCCCTCGGCGTCCACCAGGAACACGTAGCGCGCCCGGATCCCGCGCTCGCGGATCTGCTGCAGCGCGGTCTCCTCGAAGCATTCGACCGTGAGTCGGTCGTCGTCGCTCCAGCCTGCGGCAGTGAGCTCGGCCGCGAAGAGCTCGTCAAGGGGCAGGCCGATCGATGCGAAATAGCTCGCGTGCTTGATCTCGGCAACCATGCCGATCCGACCGCCGAGCGCGTTCAGAGGGGCCACTTCGAGCAATTCAAGGAGGTCGACCAGTCTCAGGATGCCCTCAGCCGGAAACTTCGTATTGCCGGGACGCACCCGGGGAAGCCGCTCGGTCGCCCGTAGGGTGGCGAGCTCCGCCCAGGTGAAGTCCTCGGTGAACCAGCCGCTGAGGCTCTGCCCATCGATCACCTTCGTTCTTTGACGGTCTGCGAACTGCGGGAGCGAGCCCACATCGGTCGTCCCGGAGATCTCGTTTTCGTGGCGGATCACGAGCACACGATCCTTCGTGGCAACGAGGTCGGGCTCCACGGCATCCGCTCCCTGCTCAAAGGCGAGCAGATAGGCCGACCGGGTGTGCTCGGGACGGTAGCCGCTCGCCCCGCGATGACCGATGACGAGGGGAGGCGAGGAAGTCACGTGCCAACGGTACGGGATGCCGGAGCCGCGACTCGCGGACTTGCTACTCTCGTGCCCATGGGGAAATGCACGAACTGTAACGCTGCGCTCGATCCGGGCTGGAAGTTCTGCATCGCCTGCGGGGAGGCGGTGGGGCCGACCGATGAGGGTGCCGTGACGCCGGGGTCGGGCGCACAGGCCGACTCGGTCGCAGAAGCCGAACCGATACCAGCGGCGATCCGACCGGACGCACCGTCCGATGATGAACCCCTGCCCCATAATCGGGTGGATGTCGCCCTCGTACTCGGCATCGTCATGGCCGTTGGCGGCAGTGTGCTGATCATCATCGTCGCAATCGTCCTCTTTTCCCCGCGAGGCTGAGCGCGTGGCGACACGCATCGGCTGGCGGGAGCCGAGCTCCCTGCTTCCGCTGCGCTGGGGGCACTATCGGCCCCGCTATCTCGGCGCGATTGCCCTCATCCTGGGCGGCGCACTCGTACTCCAGGCCGGATCTGCTTACGCGGACTACCTGATCGTGATCGGATTCGTCGCTCACATCGCGGGCTGGGCGATCCTGCCGGCACGGGGTGCTCGCCGCGCGGCGGTTGCGGTGCCCAGTGCTCTTCTCGTCGGTGCGCTGCTCCTCGGCTCCGTGGCCGCAGCGCTTCTCGTCGTTCCCCTCGCCTTCTGGCTGCTTGTGCGGCAGAGGCCCGGCCGCAGCTACCTCGCCACCCTGCTTCCCCTGGCGAGTGGCCTGCTCCTGGCCCAGCTTTATCCTCAGTACGGGAACGGTGCGATCGTGGTCGTCGTTTCGCTCCTGGTGGTCGTGGCATCCGCGTGGATCGCCCGAGTGCTGGCGCAGTCGCAGGTCAAGCAGGTCACGATACGCCCAGAGCGGAGCCATAGCGGGTGAATCCCCAGCATTTCGGATGCCCCGCCCGGTAAACTCCGAGGTATGGCTTCCTCAAATCCGGCATTCAATCGTTCCCCTGCATTCTCATCAAATCGCGACGTCGCCGCGAAACTACAGGCTGGTGCGACCGGGTCGGCGTCGACCGAGGGTATGACGGCGGCCCAGCTCACCGACCTCTACAGCGTGCCCTCAGCGACCCCCTCGGACACCGATCGCATGACCTACGAAGACACGATGGTGAAGATTGTCACCTCCTTCGTGATCCTGCTCGTGGGTGCCGCGGTCGGTTGGTTCTTCCCGGTGCTCGCACTTCCGGCAGCACTCGTAGGCTTCGTGCTCGCCCTGGTGAATATCTTCAAGAAGAAGCCGTCTCCTGCGCTCGTCCTCAGCTACGCCGCAGTCGAGGGAATTTTCGTCGGGGGGATCACGGTATTCTTCGAATCCCGATTCCCTGGGATCGCCGTGCAGGCCGTCCTGGGAACCCTGGTGGTCGTGGGAGTGACACTCGCCCTCTTCGCCAGTGGCAAGATCCGCGCATCGAAGAAGGCCACCAAGGTGTTCCTCATCGCGATGGTCGGTTACGGCGTCTTCTCGCTGGTCAACTTCATCCTCATGGCGACCGGTGCTAATTCCGACGCCTTCGGACTGCGGAGCGCCCCGATCCCCTTCCTCGGTGGCCTGCCGTTCGGAGTAGTGCTGGGGCTCCTGGTCATCATCATGGCCGCGTACTCGCTCGTGCTCGACTTCGACAGCATCCAAACCGGTGTAAAGCGTGGTGCGCCACGTATCTACGGCTGGACCGCCGCCTTCGGCATCATGGTCACCGTCGTTTGGCTCTACCTCGAGATCCTGCGCCTGCTCGCGCTTCTGCGCCGCTAGCCTGGTCGCGCTTCTGCGCCGCTACCCCGCGCGCGCCCGCGAGTGACACCCGCGCCCGAACTTATGGGCGCGGGTGTCACTCGTCGCGGCGGAGGCGTGAAAGACGGAGGCGCGAAAGGCGGAGGCGCGAAGGGCGGGAGCGCGAAGGGCGGGAGCGCGAACGGCGCTCTACTCCCACTCGATAGTGCCCGGCGGCTTCGACGTCACATCGAGCACCACGCGGTTCACCCCGGCGACCTCATTCGTGATGCGGGTGGAGATGCGCGCGAGCACGTCGTACGGCAGTCGAGTCCAGTCCGCGGTCATCGCGTCTTCCGATGACACCGGACGCAGCACGATCGGATGCCCGTAGGTGCGGCCGTCTCCCTGCACACCCACGGACCGCACATCGGCCAGCAGCACGACCGGGCACTGCCAGATCTCCTGGTCGAGACCGGCTGCGGTGAGTTCGGCGCGAGCGATCGCATCCGCGGACCGCAGCAGTTCCAGACGATCGCGCGTGACCTCGCCGACGATGCGGATGCCGAGGCCCGGCCCCGGGAACGGCTGGCGGCCGACGATGACCTCCGGCAGTCCGAGCTCCCGCCCAATCGCCCGCACCTCGTCCTTGAAGAGCGCGCGCAGCGGCTCGACGAGCGCAAACTGCAGGTCTTCCGGAAGTCCGCCCACGTTATGGTGGCTCTTGATATTGGCGGTTCCCGTTCCGCCGCCCGACTCGACGACATCCGGGTAGAGCGTGCCCTGCACAAGGAAGTCGATCGACGCGCCATCCCCCGCCGCTTCGGCCACGAGATCGGCGGCCGCGGCCTCGAAGGAGCGGATGAATTCGCGCCCGATGATCTTGCGCTTGGTCTCCGGATCGGTCACGCCAGCAAGGGCGTCGAGGAACTGGTCGACGGCGTCGACGGTGACGAGCCGCACACCGGTGGAGGCGACATAATCTTCCTCGACCTGGCGGCGTTCGTCCTGGCGCAGCAGGCCGTGGTCCACGAAGATGCAGACCAGCTGGTCGCCGACCGCCCTATGCACGATCGCGGCGGCGACGGCGGAGTCGACGCCGCCGGAAAGTCCACAGATCACCCGTGCTGACCCGACCTGCGCACGAATACGGTCCACCTGCTCGGCGATCACGCTTCCGCTGTTCCAGTCGGCCGGGATGCCCGCCGCATCGTGCAGGAAATTCTCGAGCACGCGCTGTCCGAATTCGGAGTGCTTGACCTCGGGGTGCCACTGCACCCCGTACATCCGCTTCTCGTCACTCGCGAAGGCCGCGACCGGGGTCGACGCGCTCGACGCGAGCACGGTGAAGCCCGCCGGTGCCTTCGACACTGAGTCACCGTGGCTCATCCAGGTGGTCTGCTCGGTCGGCTGGTCACCGAGCAACGTCGATGTGCCAGCGGCAAGGATGACAGCGGTGGAGCCGTATTCGCGAAGGCCCGTGTTGGCGACCTCGCCGCCGAGCTGCTGGGCCATGACCTGGAAGCCGTAGCAGATGCCGAGGGTCGGGATGCCGAGCTTCAGGATGCCCGGATCGAGGGTGGGCGAGTCGGCCTCGTACACGCTGGACGGGCCCCCGCTGAGCACGATGCCCGCGGGGTTGAGCGCGGCGACCTCCGCCGCCGTGATCGTGTGCGGCACGATCTCGGAGTAGACGTTGGCTTCGCGCACCCGCCGAGCGATCAGCTGGGCGTACTGCGCACCGAAGTCGACGACGAGTACGGGCTGATGATCGGTCTCGTTGCGTGTCGTGCTAATGATTCGTTACCTCCGAGGGAGCGGCCGAAGCCGGAACGGCCTGCTCGAGCTCGGCGAGCTCGCGGCGAACGCGGCGCGTGATGAAGTGTTCGACGATGAAAGAAAGAAAGGGCACGACGCCACCGAGAGCGATCTGGATGAACCGCAGGAACGGCCAGCGCATGAAGCTCCACAGGCGGAAGTCGGCAAAGAGATAGACCACGTACAACCAGCCATGGGCGATGAGGATGCCCGTCGACAGATTGACCGCGCGCACCGTGCCGTCCGGCACGAGCGCCAGCAGGCCCTGCGAACCGCCGAGCTCGATTTCGCGCTGGATGGGCGTGTACTTCAACACCATTTCGAGCACCAGCAGAAGCAGTAGAGTGCCGGTGACGTACGCAGACACCCGGTACCACTTCACCGCCCCGCGGATTTTAAGGATGTCGGACAGTCGGGGTCGAAGCGCCATGTGCTTAGTTTACGTGTGCCGGTTGGGCGCCAGCTGCGGTGCCTTCCGTGGCACTGGCCTCCGCGGCCTCCTCTTGCTCGCGCTCCCAGGCATCGCGCACGAGGCGGTACCAGAGGAAGATCGCGAAGCCAGCAAAGACCACCCACTCGACCGCGTAGAAGATGTTGAGCAGGTTGACCTCGACATCGGACGAGGGCTTCGGCGAATCAATCCGAGTGAGACCGGGCGCCGCCACGGCCGACGTGAGGTAGCCGCCGTAGACCCCCGCGGCATCCGGAGTCTTCCACGTGTTGAGGAACGCCCCTGGTGTCATCGTCGAGAGCTTCCCGTGCTCGAAGTCGCTGTCCTGCGGCCCTTCGGCAGGGATGTAACGTCCCTCGATCGGCACGACCGCGAGACTCGCCTCTTTCCCGAGTGCCTTCAGGGCGGATGTCGCACCGGCCCGATCCACAGACCAGCCGACCGCTACGGCCAGCCCTGCCGTCGTTCCGGAGTCCAGCCCCGCGGAGAAGTGTCCGACAACCCAGTACCCCATCACGCCCCGGTTCAATCGATTGCTCACGAGCGAATAATCCCCAGCGTTCCAGCGGCCGGTCGCGGTCACGACCTGGGCGTTTGCCCGGCTGGTCACGGGCGCCTGCGGCTTTGCGACATTCTCGACCGGTACGGGAGTCTCGGTATTGCGCTCGATGACCGTGCCGGTGGCGACGGCGCGCGCGAGTTGCCACTGGCTGAGGCCGGCGAATCCGGCAGCCACCACGAGTGCGAGCGCGAGTGCCGCGATCCAACGTGGACGCCGAGCCACCGTCCACACCGTTACCACTTCGGTCATACTCTCAATATTCCGGATCTCTCTGGCGTTCACTCTGCTCATCGGGCTGAAGCATGGCCTGCTCGATCAAACGATCAGCCGCAGTGACCGCATGATCCGGCTCCCCGGCATCCAACCCGGCCGTCGCGGCCTCGACCAGAGCAATATTCTCCTCCGCCATGATGGGAATCGGCTTTGCGGCTGCCTTTTTCTTTTTGCTTCGGAGGTAGCGATTGCCGAACTTCTCCGACCTCGCCGCGAGGACGGGACCGACGATCGCCATGATCAGCACGTACAGTCCGGCGAACGGAGTGAGACGTGCGTCGAGTCCCGCTCCAGTGGCGAGGGTCGCGAGGATCAGCGCGAACTCCCCCCGGTTTTGAAGCATGGCACTTGAGTTGAAACCCTCCGCCGGAGTCAACCGTGCAATCCAGGCGATCAGCTGGCCCCCGAGAGTGTTCAGCACGAGCGTCAGTACGATGGCGACCGCAACGGGCACGGCGACGCTGCCGAAGGTTGACGGATTGAGCGCAAGCCCGAAGTTGAGAAAGAAGAAGGCGCCGAAGACGTCACGCAGGGGAAGTGCGAACTGCTCGATCCGCGCACGGAAGCGCGTTGCCCCGAGCACGAGTCCGATCAGAAAGGCACCGATCGCATCCGACACTCCGAGCAATTCGCCGATTCCACCGAAGGCCACCGCCAGACCGAAGAACAGGATGGTGAACAGTTCGTCGTCCCGCGTCTGCACCAGCCGTGAAACCACTCGACCGCCCCAGCGGGCGAGAGCGAACATCCCGACGAGGAAGGTGAATGAAATTGCCAGTTGAAGAACGACGGGCCAGAAACCGACCTTCCCACCGAGCACGACCGAGATTATGGCGAGGTAGATGGCAATGAACACGTCCTCGAGCACCATGATGCCGAGGATTACCGGGGTCTCCCGATTGGCGAGACGCCGGAACTCGATGAGGAGTTTCGTGACAATCGCGCTCGACGAGGTCGCCGTCATCCCGGCGATGATCAAGGCCTCCCTCGTGCCCCATCCCACCCACATGCCGAAACCGAACCCGGCGGCCATGTTGATGACGATGCGGGTTCCACCCGAGAGCAACAGCGCGCGCGCATTGCCGTAGAACTCGTCCTGGTCAAACTCGAGACCAAGGCTGAAGAGAAGGAAGATCAGGCCGAAGATCGCAATGAGTTCGACATCCGCGGACTTGAAACTCAGCGGAAAGAGCGGGAAGTGCGGGCTGGCGAGCAGCCCAACGAGCATGTAGACCGGGATGGCCGGGAGGCCGATTTTCTTGCCGAGTCGCCCGAGCACGTAGGCGATGACGAAGAGCAGGCCAAGAACGGCGAGCTCTTCACCCGGATGCACCGTTAGCCTCCGGGCGGCGAATCGACCGCCACTTTATGGGACAACTCACCGGTGCGGTAGAAGTTAAAGGCCTTGTTCACCTTCTCCGGCGAGCCCGCGACCACGAGAGTGTCGCCGGGGAAGACCTTGAAATCGTCCGCGGGGGCGGGGTTGGCTGATTCGCCGCGCACGACCGCGACGACAGTAAGACCGACAACACCGTGGGAAGCGAGATTTCCGAGCTGTTGACCGGCGATGTGATCGTCGTAGTCCACCGTGAACCAGTCAATCGACAGCCCCGGGATTTGATCCAGCTTGTCGAGACCCTCGGTAATGCGGGTGCCACCGAGCAGTTCGGCGAGCGTGTGCGCCTCGTCTTCGCTGAGGCGCAACGAAACCCTGCTGGCATCCGACCCGTCTTCCTCATCTGCGAACGTGATGAGGTCGCTGTGTCCGGAGCGATGGGTGATCACGCCGGCCTTGCCTCCATCCGCGGTCACAAAGGTGTGGAGAACACCCACTCCGGGGAGTTTGACCCGACGAACATCCACCACTGTGCTGATCCCTTCCACCGACCGCTGATTGCGCCCAAGTCTACCGTGGCGCCTCAGAGCGACCCCCTGTTGCTGCCGACCCGGAGATTCGCCCGCCCGTCGTCGCCCGCTGCCCGCCCGCTGCCGCCGGCGCCACCCGCCCGCTGCCCGCTCCTGCCGACGCCACCCGTCCGGCCGCTGCCCGCCACGCCAAGCCACGCCCGTGAGCTCTGCCGCGAGCCGATTTCGGCGGAATGAGGCGAACGGGGCCGAGTCATTGAGCCCAAATCGCCTCATCGACCGCACTCGGGTCCTTCGAGACCATCCCTTCACAGGCAGCAGCGAAGGAGCTTTGTCCACCGAGTGCCGCCCGGCGACCGTGGAGACACAGAGGGCGATTCACACTATTGCTATGACGGCACCCCCGCTTTATCTCACCCGTGAAGCAGCACGGCTCGGGTCCGCCCGCGACCTGCGACGTTCCGCCCAGCGAGGTGACCTCGTGCGAGTGGCTACGGGCGTCTATATCGATTCGGGGGAATGGCGGGCCATGGATGCGGATGCCCGGTACCGCACACAGGTGCGGTCCGCCGCGCTGCTCTCGTCCCACGGCACCCAGTTCTCGCATGATTCTGCGGCCGCGCTCTATCGGCTTCCGAGCATCGGGAGCTGGCCACAACTGGTGCACGAACTGACCGTGCGCACGCCCGGGGGAACCTCACTGCGCGGCATCCGCCGACACGGACTCGGTCTTGACGAGGATCCGACCGTGATCGGCGATGTCACGGTCACCTCCCTAGCGCGAACAATTGTCGACCTGTCCTGCACAACCCCATTCGTGCGCGCCGTCACCATGGCTGATGCGGCACTTCAGGAGCCGCGTGCCACAGGGATCCGCGCCGAATTGGGAGTGCCCGCTGTAACCCAGTTCCAACTTCTGCAGGCGCTGGGGTCACTGCTTCCCTACCCTGGCTCGGCTCGCGCACGACTTGCGATTGAATTTGCTGACGGCAGCTCGGGTTCACCCGGGGAATCATTCTGTCGAGTTCAATTCCACGCACTCGGATTGCCAGCTCCGGAGTTGCAGGTAGAGATCTTCGACGAATTCGGTTCGATCGGGTTCGCGGATTTCTACTGGCCACACCTCGGCCTTGTCTGTGAGTACGACGGTCGCTCGAAGTACGGTGCCCGTCGTCAATTCCAGAGGAATATTTCAGGCGAGCAGGTGCTGTGGCAAGAAAAGATACGGGAGGACAGAATGCGTCGGGTAGTGGGAGGATTCGCTCGTCTCACTTCCGAAGTCGTCCGTGATCGACATGCACTTGCCGACTACCTGCGTCCTTATGGCCTGGTTCCCCAGCGATGAGCCGATTTCGGCAGAATGACTCGAATCCAAAAGGGTCATCCCGCCGAAATCGGCTCATAGCCGATTCGGCTACTTGCTGGAGACGATGTCAGGAGCCTCAAGCCGCACACGATCGGCCGACTCGTCGTCAGGTTCGAGCTGGCTGTCCCGCTCGGCTTGCACGCGTTTGAGGTAATTGTTGGTCTCGCCCTCAATCTTGCCCGCATCCCAACCGAGCACGTCGCCCATGAGCTTCGCGGCGACCGGTGCTGCAGAAACGCCGCGATCCCACGCCTCGATCGAGATGCGCGTGCGGCGAGCGAGTACGTCCTCAAGGTGCAGGGCGCCCTCATGCGTCGCCGCGTACACCACCTCGGCCTCAATGTAGTCGTCGGCTCCGGGAAGCGGGGTGTTGAGCGAGGGAGTCTCGCGGATGAGGTCGAGTAGCTCATCCGTCATCACGCCGTAGCGATTGAG
The DNA here is from genome assembly GCA_025408445.1 of Frigoribacterium sp. GTDB lineage: Bacteria > Actinomycetota > Actinomycetes > Actinomycetales > Microbacteriaceae > Lacisediminihabitans. The sequence continues at coordinate 11,318 of JANYIZ010000017.1, forward strand.
GAGGTGCTCGATACGAACCTTATGCACGCCGAAGGCCCGGGCGATCTTGGCCCGCTTGTTCCACGCCGCTTGGTATCCCTCCGCACCGAGCAGGGCGATGTCCTGGGTCACGCTCTTGGGCACGTTCGCGTCGAGTGCGGCTGCCGCGGCGTCGATCGCATCCTTCGCCATGATGCGATAGGTGGTCCACTTGCCGCCGGCGACGACCACGAGACCGGGAACGCTGTGCGCAACGATGTGCTCGCGCGAAAGCTTCGAGGTCTGATCGGATTCCCCGGCAAGAAGAGGGCGAAGTCCGGCGTAGACGCCCTCCACGTCGTCACGGGTGAGCTTCACTGCGAGCACATCGTTTACGTGCTCGAGGATGTAGTCGATGTCGGCTGCGGTGGCGGCGGGGTGTGACTTATCGAGATGCCAGTCGGTATCGGTCGTACCGATCAGCCAGTGACGACCCCATGGGATCACGAAGAGCACACTCTTCTCCGTGCGCAGCAGCAGGCCCATGCTCGACTGGAATCGGTCACGCGGCACGACAAGGTGCACGCCCTTGGAAGCGCGCACCTTGAACTGGCCGCGCTCACCGACCATCGACTGGGTGTCATCTGTCCACACGCCGGTGGCATTGACGACCTGCTTGGCGCGGATCTCGAACTTTTCCCCGGTCTCGAGATCGTGGGCGTTCACACCGACGACGCGTTCGCCGACCTTGATGAAGCCCTCGACGCGAACGCGGCTGGCGACATGAGCACCGTAGAAGGATGCCGTGCGAGCGAGACTCGCGACATAGCGGGCATCATCCACTTGGGCGTCGTAGTAAGTGATACCCCCGATGAGAGCGTCGTTCGCGAGGCTGGGGATAGACCGCATGACCTGCGTCTTGGACAGGTGGCGGTGGTGCGGCACACCCGGAGGGCGGCCACCGCTGTAGCTGAAAATATCGTAGAGCAGCATCCCGGCCCCGATATAGGCCCGCTCGATTACCCGCTTCTTGAGCGGGTAAAGGAATCGCACGGGCTTGACCAGGTGTGGGGCGAGACGCTGCAGAAGAAGTCCTCGTTCAATGAGGGCCTCGCGGACGAGCCGGAAATCCAGTTGCTCCAGATAGCGGATGCCGCCGTGCACGAGCTTCGAGGACCTGCTCGACGTGCCACTCGCCCAGTCCCGGGCTTCGACCATGCCGACGCTCAACCCCCGGGTCACTGCGTCGAGGGCGCAGCCCGTGCCGACAATCCCGCCTCCCACGACGAGGATGTCAAGTTCTTTCGTGGTGAGCGCGACTATGGCGTTCGCGCGCTCCTCCGGTCCCAGTTTCGATGAGCGGGTAACCGTCTTGAACTTGGCCATCTCTACCTCCGTCAGTCGTGCATCGTTGCTACTACTTCTGGTCCCTACTTGTGGTAAGGCGCGACCACCACTTCGACCCGCTGAAATTCTTTGAGGTCGGAGTAGCCGGTCGTGGCCATTGATCGGCGCAGTGCGCCGACTAAGTTTACGGTGCCATCCGCGACTGTGGACGGGCCGAAAAGGATCTGCTCGAGCGGTGCGACCTGGCCCACCTCGACCCGGTTGCCGCGCGGAAACTCGCTGTGGTGTGCTTCGGTGCCCCAGTGCCAGCCGCCACCGGGAGCCTCGGTCGCCCTCGCGAGAGTGGACCCGAGCATCACGGCATCCGCCCCGACTGAGAATGCCTTGGCAATATCGCCGGAGGTGCCGAGACCGCCATCGGCGATCACGTGCACGTATCGTCCGCCCGACTCGTCCATGTAGTCGCGGCGCGCGCCGGCGACATCCGCCACCGCGGTGGCCATGGGAGCGTGGATGCCAAGGCTCGCCCGTGTGCTCGACGCGGCTCCCCCGCCGAAGCCGACGAGAACGCCAGCCGCGCCCGTGCGCATGAGGTGTAGTGCGGGGGTGTACCCGGCCGCACCGCCGACGATCACCGGCACATCAAGCTCGTAGATAAATTTCTTGAGATTGAGCGGCTCCTGGTTCTGGGAGACGTGCTCGGCGCTCACTGTCGTTCCGCGGATCACAAACAGGTCGACCCCGGCCTCGACAACGGTCTTATGGAGCTCCTGTGTGCGCTGCGGGGAGAGGGCTGCGGCGACGGTGACGCCCGATGAGCGGATCTCGGCGAGGCGGGAGATCACCAGCTCGGGCTTGATCGGCTCGGCGTAGATCACCTGCATACGGCGGATGGCATCGGCGGCAGGCAACGCGCGAATCTCTTCGAACAGTGGCTCGGGATCCTCGTAGCGAGTCCAGAGGCCCTCGAGATCAAGCACTCCGAGGCCACCGAGCTTGCCCATCAGGATCGCCGTGGCGGGAGATACGACGGAGTCCATCGGAGCCGCAAGGAAAGGTATCGAGAACTGGTACGCGTCGATTCCCCAGTTAGTTGACACGTCCTGCGGGTCACGAGTGCGCCGATTCGGCACGATGGCGATGTCGTCAAAGGAATACACCCGGCGAGCGCGCTTGGCACGGCCGATTTCTACGTCACTCACGAAACCAACCCTACCCGGGGTGTGCGCTCGGGGCACCCGGGCCGTGCAGCCGTGCGGCCGTGCAGCCGTGCAGCCGTGCGGCCGTGCAGCCGTGCAGCCGTGCGGCCGTGGGGCCGTGCGGCCGTGGGGCCGTGCAGCCGTGCAGCTGTGCGGGCCGCGAGGCTGCCGAGGGCTGGGCGCCTGTTGGCATGTACAGCGCGGCGTCCCTTGCGGCGGTGAATTCTCGGGCCGGTCGCCTCGCGGCGGGGGAAACGCGCTCTCGCGGAGATTGCGCGGACTCGCGGAGGGAGTTACGACTCCCTCCGCGAGGATGTTAAACGGCCGCGAGTTATGCCTGCATTCCGGAGCATGCGGTCCAGCCGCGCCGGGGCCTCCACATGCTCGGTGAGAATGCAAGTGATTCCTACTTTCATCGCGCGCAGCCTGTCTTCCCGCTTTTTCTCTCGCCAGACGACCTCTCCGGGGTTCCCCAGCGTGTATTCGGCACGGGTGTATTTGCTCTTGCCATCGAATTCCGCCGCTTTCCGTACCGAGCGCCAATAGAAATCCGGCTCCATTCTTCCGTGGGAATCGAAGAACTCGACCTGCAACTCAGGGGCTTCGAACCCGAGGAGGTGGATGACCGCAGGTGCCGTCGACTCTCCGAACGAATCCGTCAGGGATGTCGAAAACTCCACACAGCGCTCAAGATGACGCATTCCAAAGCGCGGTTTGAGGCGGTTCAGCTCATTGATAAGTACGGCTTTCTTCAGCGCGCCCGGCCGCTTTCTCCACAGGACCCAGTCCAACGTGCCGATCGCCTTCGCGAAACTGTGGGTACGGGCCACATCCAGCGCGGTTCGTTCGATCGACGTGACGCACAGGCCGTCTACGACCTGAGTGGAAGCTGTCCGAAAGCCGGCGGCGGTCTTCCTCACGCCCGGTTCGGATCTGCCACCCCCTCGCCATTCGTCGAGAATCGTGATGTCGGCAGGCCAGTCCTCGTCGATGGGCATTCCCCAGAGGGCCGCCGCAGAAATACCAGCCAGAGCCGCCGGCCGAGCGGTCACCGCGAGGGCAGCCCGTGCACGGAGAAGATGTCGCTCGCGAAGATCGGCGCCGTCCCAGACGCCACGAGTGACGAATGCCCCACGTCGAAGCCGTACCAGGATGCCGCGCTCAGCGTCGCGCCGAAGCCCGCGAGAATCGTCGAGGACGTGCCGAACCTGATTGAAGAGAATCAGTCCGTTGTGGCCGAGAGCGTCGTAGTCCATGCGCAAAACCTGCCAGCATTCGGAGGCTGGCCTGCTTCAAATCCGCCGTTCTGGGAGTTTCTTCGATCACCCACAGCCTGTCGAGGAGGGGAAATGACCTCGCGGAGGGCGTTAGGACCCCATCCGTGAGGTCGGGTGGCCGCCCCGAGGCGGCGTATCCCCCGCCACGAGCGACACCACCTCGAGCGGCACCACCACGAGCGGCACCACCACGAGCGGCCCCGCCACGGGCCTCGGGCATCCCACCTAGCGGGAGTAGTTGGGCGCTTCCACCGTCATCTGGATGTCGTGGGGGTGCGACTCCTTGAGCCCGGCGGCGGTGATGCGCACGAACTTGCCGGTGGCCTTGAGCTCGGGAATGGTGCGGGCTCCGGTGTAGAACATCGACTGCCGCAGGCCCCCGAGCAGCTGATACGCCACCGCGGAAAGTGGCCCACGATAGGGCACCTGACCCTCGATGCCCTCGGGGATGAGCTTGTCATCGGAGGGCACGTCCGCCTGAAAATAACGGTCTTTCGAGTATGAGGTCTTCTCTCCACGACTCTGCAGCGCGCCGAGAGAGCCCATCCCCCGGTAATTCTTGAACTGCTTGCCATTGACGAAAACCAGGTCGCCCGGGCTCTCATCGCAGCCGGCCAGGAGCGATCCGAGCATCACGGTGTCCGCCCCGGCGACGAGCGCCTTCGCGATGTCGCCCGAATACTGGAGGCCACCGTCCGCGATCACGGGGACGCCGGTCTCCCTCGCTGCGAGGGAGGCCTCGTAGACCGCGGTCACCTGGGGCACCCCGACACCGGCCACCACGCGGGTGGTGCAAATCGAGCCGGGGCCGACACCGACCTTAATGGCATCCGCGCCGGCATCCACCAGCGCCTGCGCCCCGCTCCGGGTCGCCACATTTCCGCCGATGATATCGACGTGACGCGCGGCCGGGTCGCTCTTCAGTCGGCGGATGATGTCGATCACTCCCGCACTGTCACCGTTGGCAGTGTCCACGACGAGGGCATCGACCCCCGCATCGATGAGCAGCATCGCTCGCTCCCAGGCATCCCCAAAGAAGCCGATCGCCGCGCCAACACGCAGTCGGCCGTTCTCGTCCTTCGTGGCCTGGGGATACTTCTCCGACTTGTCGAAGTCCTTCACCGTAATGAGACCGCGCAGGCGTCCGGATGCGTCGATGAGAGGCAGCTTCTCGATCTTGTGCTGCGCGAAGATCGCAATCGCCTCATCCGGGTCGATGCCCTCGGGCGCGGTGATGAGTGGAGTGCGCGTCATCACATCCCGCACAAGGGTCGTGGCCTTTTCGAACGGCGACACGAATCTCATGTCGCGGTTGGTGATGATGCCGACGAGAATTCCGTCGCCTTCGACGACGGGAAGGCCCGACACGCGAAACTGGCCGCAGAGCGCATCGACCTCGGCAACCGTGGCCAGCGGGGTAGTGGTGACCGGGTTGGTGATCATCCCGGATTCGCTGCGCTTGACCCGATCGACCTGGTCTGCCTGATCTGCCAGCGAGAGGTTGCGATGCAACACGCCGAATCCGCCCTGGCGCGCAATAGCGATGGCCATGCGCGACTCGGTGACGGTGTCCATCGCCGAAGAGAGAAGGGGAGCAGCCACCGTGATGCGGCGACTCAGGCGGGTGGTGGTATCCGCCTCGCTCGGGATGACATCGGTGTGCCCCGGAAGCAGCATGACGTCGTCGTAAGTGAGCCCGATGAAACCGAAGGGATCCGGCTGATCCATGAAGTCCTCATTTTTCGAAACGAGTGGTGAGCAGATGAAGCCGGACAGCGGCGATGGGTTCCGGTACCCCACACTAACCACCTTCGCGGGGCAAAGATTCCATCGCTCAGGGATTCACCGCACCGGCCCCCGTGCCTCCTGGCCGCACGAGCGCTGGGCTCTCGCTACTCCGCCAGCGAACTACCCAACGCCCAGATACGCCTCTTTGACGGCCGGATTCGAGAGCAGCTCCTTGCCAGTGCCCCGGTGGGTGATCGTGCCGGTTTCCAGCACGAAGGCACGGTCGGCTCGCGCGAGGGCCTGATTGGCGTTCTGTTCCACCAGCAGGATCGTCGTGCCCTGCTCGTTGATCTCCTTGATGATTGTGAATATCTGTTTGATGAATTGGGGAGCGAGTCCCATGGACGGCTCATCAAGCAAGAGGAGTCGCGGTGCGGCCATCAGCGCACGACCGATCGCGAGCATCTGCTGCTCACCGCCGGACATCGTGCCACCCTGCTGGGTCTTTCTCTCGGCGAGGCGGGGGAAGAGTGAATACACGCGATCAAAGTCCGCCGCCATTCCACTGCGATCTTTGCGCCCAAAGGCGCCCATGTCTAAATTCTCCAACACGGTCATCCCGGGGAAGATGCCTCGGCCTTCCGGCGCCTGGGAGATTCCCCGCACGACCCGAATATGGGCTTTCATCTTGGTGATGTCTTCGCCCTCGAACTCGATCGTGCCCGTTGCAGGGTTGAGGAGGCCGGAGATCGTCTTCATCGTGGTCGTCTTGCCGGCCCCGTTTGCGCCGATGAGGCTAACGATCTCGCCCTTCTGCACCGCGAATGACATGTCGTGGATCGCCTCGATGCGTCCGTAGTTCACACTGACATTTTTCAGCTCAAGCAGCGTCATCTTCTGGCTCCCCCAGGTAGGCGGCCACGACTCGGGGGTCGTTCCGGATTTCAATGGGCAGCCCGTCGGCGAGCTTCCTTCCAAACTCCAGCACCACGATGCGATCGGTCACACCCATCACGAGTTTCATATCGTGCTCGATCAGCAGGATCGTATAACCGTCGTCCCGGATGGCCCGGATGAGATCCATCAGGCCCTCCTTCTCGGCCGGGTTGAAGCCGGCCGCCGGTTCATCGAGGCAGAGCACTTTCGGGTCGGTCGCGAGCGCACGGGCGATCTCAAGGCGGCGCTGGTGGCCATAGGAGAGGTTGCGCGACAGCACAGCCGCGTCCTCGGCGATTCCCACGAACTCGAGCAACGCCATCGCCCGGCCGATCGACGATTTCTCTTCGCGCACGTGACGCGGCAGACGCAGCAACGCCCCGACGACGCTTGTCTTGTGCCGGGCGTCCAAGCCGACGACGACGTTTTCGATCGCCGTCATTTCACCGAACAGACGGATGTTCTGGAAGGTTCGGGCGAGGCCGAGACGGGTGATCTTGTGCCGCAGCCGCCCCCCGATACTCACACCCTCGAGAAAAACTTTGCCGCTGGTTGGCTTGTAAACGCCGGTCATTGCGTTGAAACAGGTGGTCTTGCCCGCGCCGTTCGGTCCGATCAGGCCGAGAATTTCGCCCCGCCGGATGTCGAACGACACGTCATCGAGCGCCGTGAGTCCGCCGAACTTCACGGTGAGATTCCTGACCTCCATGATGTTCTCGCCGACCTGGGCCGAGATTTCCCGCTCGGGCGCTGCCCCCTCCGCCGCTTCGACGGTGATGGCGAGTTTCCCGAGCGCTGAGTCGGCCGCCGCTCTATTGGCGGGAAGCTCGGCGCTCATTCGGAGACCCGCTTTGGCGCCTCATCGGACGGACCGCCGTCGGGCGGCCTGCCGCCCTGAGCTACCGGCCTCGGCCTCGTCGACGCGCTCACCCGTTCATAGGTCGTGCGGCCGTAGGCGAGCAACTTTTGCCTGGCGGGGAGGAGCCCCTGCGCACGGAAGATCATCAGCAGCACGAGCGCGATCCCGAAAATCAGGTATTTATACTCGGCGATCGCGGTGAAGCGCAGCGGAATGTAGGCCACCACTGCTCCGCCGATCATCGCCCCCACCTTGTTGCCGGCACCGCCGAGAACGACCGCCGCAAGAAACAGGATGGAGGTCACCACGTCGAACTTCTGATTGTTGATAAAGCCGATCTGGCCGGCGTACAGCGCTCCCGATAGACCGCCGACACCGGCGCCGATGGCGAAAGCCCACACCTTGTACTTGAACACCGGCACGCCCATGATCTCCGCTGCATCCTCGTCCTGGCGGATGGCCACCCAGGCACGCCCAACGCGACTGCGCTCGAGGTTACCGGCGAGCAGCAACACGACGATGATCACCGTAAGCGTCAGCCAATACCACGGCGTTCCGTTCGAGTTCGAGAACAGCGGCGATCCATCCGCCTGCACCCCCGGCGGTCGGCCGACGTTCTGAAATCCAACCTGACCCTTCATCGCCGGGATGATGGTGGCCAGGATTCGCACGATCTCTCCAAAACCCAGGGTCACGATCGCGAGATAGTCGCCGCGCAACCGGAGCGTGGGGATCCCGAGGATCACGCCGAAGAACATCGTCACCGCCATCGCGACCGGAACGGTCCAGAGGTACGGGATATGCAGGAACGGCGAGTCCGGGCTCGTCAGCATCGCCGCGGTGTAGGCCCCGACCGCGAAAAAGGCGACATAGCCGAGGTCGAGAAGGCCGGCATAGCCGACCACCACGTTGAGGCCGACGGCGACGAGAGCGTAGATCGCCATCTGGAAACAGGTGATCGGCCAGTCGTTTCCCGGCTCGGACGTAATGACCGGCGGATTGAGGATCGGCAGCGCGTAGGCCAGAACCACAACAATCAGCAGGAATGCCCACTGCTGCGGTCTGCGAAGGTTGTTCCACTTGTCGCGGAACGGCTGGGTGAAATGCCGTTTCTTCGTGCGAGCGGTGACACGATCAACAGCGTCCTTCGCGGATTCCGAATCGGGCATCAGTGTGGGTCCGTCGGTGGTGCTCATGCCTTGCTCCTCGCCAGTGAGGTACCGAGTATGCCCGTCGGTTTGACGAGCAGGACGAGCACTAGCACGATGAACGCGACGACATCGGTCCATTGCGAATTGCCGAGCAGGATTTGGCCGTAGTTGCCGATCAGCCCGATCAGCAGTCCACCGAGAAGAGCACCCCGAACGTTGCCGATCCCCCCGAGCACCGCCGCGGCGAACGCCTTGATGCCGAGCACGAATCCGCCGGAGTAGAGAACTCCGGACGGCACCTTCATCACATAGAACAGGGCGGCCGCACCCGCGAGAAGCCCCCCAATGACGAACGTGAGCACGATGATGCGCTGCTTATCCACTCCCATCAGGGTCGCAGTTTCCGGATCCTGAGCGACCGCACGGATGCCGCGTCCGATCTTGGAGCGACGGATGAATTGGTCGGTGAAGACCATCAGAATCACCGCGGCGACAACGATGGTGATCTGCTGGGTATCGACGATCGTGCCGAAGACGTCGAAGACCGGCTGCGGCTGGAACATCGTCACGGCGGGTTCGGGGTTGCCTCCACGCACCAGAAAGATCGTGTACTGGATGGCGAGC